>SLNJ01000019.1 GCA_007133065.1 Opitutales bacterium | reverse complement strand
TCGGGTGGACCGCAGCCACCGGGGGGTTCGGATTCCTGGGATGGTTTCTCTTCGGCGTCCTCTTCACGTGGCAGATGACCCATTTTATGGCGATCTCCTGGAACTGCCGGGAGGACTACCGTCGCGGCGGCTTCCGCACACTCTCCGTGATCGATCCGGAGGGTGCACGGGTCAGTCGTCGAGCGGCACTCTTCGCGATACTCCTCGTTCTGGTCACGCTGGCGCCGGCTGCAACCGGACACACCGGACCGCTTTACCTCCTCTGCGCGCCGCTCGTCAGCCTCTGGTTCCTCCTCGAATCCCTGGGCTTTCACCGCGCCCGTCCGAAAGACCGGGCCGCCCGACGTCTCTTTTTTGCCTCCATCGTCCATCTTCCGGTGTTTCTGCTCATCCTCGTGGCCGACCGCTTCTTCTTCTAAATGCCCATGTCTGACTCCAACGCCAAATTCCGCACGCTCACGCTTCTTGTTCTTCTCGCCGGATCCGTGCTTCTGACCGGTTGCCTCGGACCGTGGGATCAGAAGCAATCGGCTCTGGATCCCCGCGGTCCCCTGGCACAGGATCAGTACAATACGTTCATGGTGACCCTTTACGTCACCGGGTTTCTCTTTGTTACGGTGGGAGGCACCCTGCTCTACACCGTGTGGCGTTTCCGAAGCCGAAAGACAGACGATCCCAACACGATTCCCAAACAATCGCACGGCCATCCCGTGATCGAGCTCGGCCTCGTCCTTGCCTCCGCAGCCATGCTCGTCGTTATCGCCGTTCCGACGATCCGGGGGATCGTCTACATGGAGAATATGCCAAAAGACCTCCACGACGACGCCATCGTCATCAACGTCACCGGCCTGCAATGGTGGTGGGAGTTCGAATACCCCGAGGAGGGAATCGTCACCGCCAATGAGATGTACATCCCCGCAGGCCGCGCCGTACACCTTAACCTGCGCGCCGATGACGTTATTCACAGTTTCTGGGTCCCCAAGCTCGCGGGCAAGAAGGACCTTATCCCCGGTCAGGAGAATGAGATGTGGATGAAGGCCGATGAACCTGGCTACTTCTACGGACAGTGCGCGGAATTCTGCGGCGACTCCCACGCCTACATGCTCTTCCGCGTGATCGCTGTCCCCGAGGAGGAATACAGGGCCTGGATCGAGAAATACCAGGAGGGACCGGCAATCGATATCGCGGACCCCGGTGCGTGGGAGCCGGACGACGCGCATGAGGAGTTGATCGGGAAAGGAATCGATGCCTTCCGCAGGCACTGCGTCTCCTGCCACCGCGTCGGGGACCAGGGCGGGCTCACCGGACCCAACCTCAGCCACTTCGGCAGCCGAACCACGCTCGCCGCCGGATGGCTCGACAACAACCCGGAGAATCTCCACCGCTGGCTCGCCGAGCCGGAACGCGTCAAACCAGGCAACCTCATGTACTATGGCCTCCAGGGCATGACAGGCCTCAAGGACATCGAGATCAGCGACGAGGAAATCGAGGCGATGGTCGCCTTCCTGCTCGCGCTCGAATAACGCCTCAATTTCTCACCACAATGGCAGAATCCATAGTCCACGACACTCATTCATCCGCTAAAGGCGGTCACGCGGGCGCACCGCAGAAATCCTTCTTCGGCCTGCTGAAGCGGCCCGGGGAAGGATGCCACCCGGTGATCGACTGGCTCACCACCGTCGATCACAAGAAAATCGCGATCATGTACGGCGCCGCCGCGCTCTTCTTCCTCGTCCTGGGAGGCGTCGAAGCGCTGATCATTCGGTGGCAGCTGGCGGGGCCTGAACGTGAGATGATCTCCGCCCGATTCTACAACCAGTTGTTCACGATGCACGGCACGACGATGATCTTTCTCGCCGTCATGCCGCTCGGCGCCGCCTTCTTCAACTACATCATGCCGCTGCAGATCGGGGCTCGCGACGTTGCGTTTCCCCGCCTGAACGCGTTCAGCCTCTGGGTCTTCCTGCTCGGCGGTGTCCTGCTGAATCTGAGCTGGTTTTTCCCTGGCGGTGCCCCGCCGGTCGGCTGGTTCGCCTACGCCCCGCTCACCTCCTCCACCTACAGCCCCGGGATCGGAACCGACTTCTGGGTGCTGAGCCTCCAGGTCCTCGGGATATCATCGCTGGCGGCCGCCTTCAATTTCATCGCGACGATCATTAATATGCGGGCACCGGGACTGAGCATGATGCGGCTGCCGGTATTCACATGGATGACGTTGATCACTTCCTTCCTCATCATTCTGGCCTTCCCCGCGATCACGATCGCGCTCGTCCAGCTGATGTTCGACCGCAACTTTGGCACCTTCTTCTTCGAGGCCGGCGAGGGCGGTCGACCGATCCTGTGGCAGCACCTCTTCTGGATCTTCGGGCATCCGGAGGTCTACATACTCATCCTTCCTGCGATGGGGATCATCTCCGAAGTCCTGCCGGTATTCGCCCGCAAACCGCTCTTCGGCTACCCCATCATCGTTTTCTCCGGAGCCGTGATCGGCGTGCTCGGATTCGCGGTATGGAGCCACCACATGTTCACGACCGGCCTCGGTGTCATCGCGCTCTCCGCGTTCGCGCTGCTCACCATGCTGATCGCGATCCCGACGGGGGTGAAGATCTTCAACTGGATCGGCACGCTCTGGGGCGGGCGCATTCGATTCGACACCCCGATGCTCTTCGCGATTGGATTCATCTCGATGTTCATGATCGGCGGATTCACCGGAATCATGCACGCCTCCGTCCCGGTCGACACGCAACAGCACGACACATACTTCGTCGTCGCTCACTTTCACTACGTGCTCATCGGCGGAAGTATCATGGCCCTGCTGGCCGGCATCTACTACTGGTTTCCGAAGGTTTCCGGCAAGCAGCTGAGCGAACGATGGGGTAAGATTTCGTTTTGGCTCGTTCTCGCCGGATTCAACCTGGCCTTCTTCCCGATGCACTTCCTCGGCATGACCGGGATGCCGCGGCGGACGCATACCTACCGCGCCGACATGGGATGGACCGAGTGGAACGTGTGGAGCACGGTCGGCGCCTTCATCCTCGGGCTGGGGATGGCGATATTCGTCGGGCAGATTATCTACACCGCGTGGAAGGGGCGCCGGTGCAAGGCGGACCCCTGGGATTCCCGGACCCTCGAATGGGCGACCACATCGCCCCCGCAGGCTTACAACTTCCCGCGGACCCCGATCGTGAAGACGCGCGACCAGGTCTGGGCCGACAAGTACGACTCCGAGGAAATCCACCTCGAATGGGGGCCCGAGGAAGAGCACGGCATCCACATGCCGGATCGCTCCTGGTACCCGCTGTTCGCGGGCATCGGGCTCTTTATATTCGCTCTGGGCTGGGTCCTCTTCAAGGAACCCGTACCGTTCATCCCCGGTTTCGCCAACTTCCTCCACCTTCAGGTCGTCGGCTTCTCCCTGCTTATGCTCAGCATCTACCTCTGGGCGCTGGAAGGTCCAGGCGGATACCATCTGCATCCCGATAAATCCAAAGACCCTTACGCATGAGTCAGGCACACACCGAACCTCTCGGCAAGGCATCCGAGCACGTCCACCCCGAGGAACAGACCAATACAGGGATTCCCAACAAAAAGGTCGCGATGTGGGCCTTCCTGGCCTCTGATTGCATGTTCTTCGGTACGCTGATCTCGACGCACCTGATCTACCGGAAGACCACCGGCTACCCGGATGTCACACACATCTTCGACATCGAGTTGACCACCGGCAGCACCTTCATCCTGCTCATGAGTTCGCTCTTCATGGCGCTGGCCGTGTCGGCAATGCACAAGGGCAATCTCAATAACGCCCGCTGGTCCCTGGGCGCCGTGATTCTGTTCGGAAGCCTATTCCTCGGCGCCCAGGTCTACGAGTTCCACCACTTTGTGCACGATCTCGGGCTGACGATCAACGGAAGCATCTTCGGAACGACCTTCTATACGCTGACCGGCACCCATGGAATTCACGTGCTCTTCGGGATCATCTGGCTGAGCAGCTGGCTGATCTACAGCTTTTTCGGAACGATGAAGCGCGAGCACGCACTCGACATCGAAGTCGCCGGCCTCTACTGGCACTTCGTCGACATCGTGTGGATCATTATTTTCCCGTTCGTCTACCTCATTGAATACGTTTGAACGAATTCAGCCCCAGCCGTCCCTATGTCCGTTACCAATACGCTTACGCCCGCATCACGTCCCGTCCTCGAAGAGGAGAGCCGAAAGTATTTCACGTTCGTCAACCTGATCATCGTCCTCACCGCGGCCACTTTCTTCGAGCTGATTATCATCGTCATGCCTTTCCCCTCGCTGCTGCTGATGTGGGGGCTGATCGGACTCTCCCTGGTGAAGTTCGTCGGTGTCGTCTGGTGGTTCATGCATCTGCGCTGGGATCAGATCCTGCTCACCCTCGTCTTCCTCGTCGGCCTGATAATCGCCACCGGCACCGTCGCCGCGCTGATGCTCCTGTTTGAGGAGGGCGGTCCTGAGGTGGCCGAGGAGTTCCAGGTGTGATATCCATCTGGCACTGGCACACCGAACCGCTGCTGATCGGGAGCCTGCTTTTTGTCGGCTGGCTTTTCGCGGTCCTGACGGGACCGCTCCGCCACCGTATCCCCGGTGCTCCCGCCGCCTACCCGTGGCGTGAGGCGTGGTGCTTCGCCTCCGGTCTGACTGTTTTCTACCTCGCGGTCGGGTCGCCGCTCGACGTGCTCGGCGAGAACTTCCTCTTCAGCGCCCACATGGTGCAGCACAAGATCGTGATGTACATTGCACCGGTATTCCTGCTCTTTGGCACTCCGGGATGGCTGGTCGATGCGCTCTTCCGGCGTGCGCCCCCTCTCCGCACCGCTTGGCGCTGGATGGTTCACCCGCTCGTTGCGGGCGCGATCTTCACGCTCGCCTTCAGCCTCTGGCACATTCCCGCCGCATACGAGGCCGCCCTGATAAACAAGACCATCCACGGTCTCGAACACCTCACGATGTTCGGTGCGGCCGTGCTCCTCTGGTGGGCATTTATCAGCCCGTCGCGCGCGGTTCCGGCCATCTCGCCCGGCACCCGCATCCTCTACATTTTCGCCATCACGGTTCTCCAGATTCCGGTTTTCGTGTATCTCACATTTTCGGGTGATGTCCACTATCCAACCTACGAATTCGCCCCGCGGATTATCGCCCTCGATCCACTCGAAGATCAGATCCTCGGGGGAATCATCATGAAGGCATCGGGGATGTTCGTCGCGATCATCCTCATCGGCTGCAGCTTCTACGCATGGGCGCGCGAGGCCGACTGCCGCTCGGAAGACCGGGAGGCCCGACGCGACACCGGCGCATGACACCCAGTAAGCGGTACAGCACCACGGTCTTCTCATTTGCGGCGGTGATCGACAAGCATCTCTGGGCGAGCCGCAACAACGCCATTCGCAACAACGTCGCCACCGGTTTCAGGATTTGCTTGCGCACGCGCGTCGCGGAGCCCCATAGTTCGGCTGACATCGACGGTCAATACCGTCGGGATCGGAAGAACCGACCGGGCGAACCCGATTGACGACAACGATACCAAACTCAAGGGAGAACAAACGTGGCAAAACAAGTACGCTGGGGAATTCTCGGGACTGGAAACATCGCAAAACAGTTCACTCGAGCACTGCCGAACTCCCGCACGGGACGGGCCGTCGCGGTGGGGAGCCGATCGCAGGGCTCGGCGGATGCGTTCGGGGAACAGTTCGGGATCGTGCGACGGCATGCGAGCTATGAAGCGTTGCTGGCGGATCCGGAGGTGGACGCCGTCTACATCAGCACCCCGCACCCGTTGCACGCTCAGTGGGCGATCGCCGCCGCCGAGGCCGGGAAGCACATCCTCTGCGAGAAACCACTGGCAATGCACTTCGGGGAAGCGGCCGCAGTGGTCGACGCGGCGGAACGCCACGATGTGTTTCTCATGGAAGCGTTCATGTACCGCTGCCATCCGCAGACTGCCAAGCTGGTGAAGCTGATTCAGGACGGCGCGATCGGCGAAGTGCAATTGATCGAGGCGACCTTCGCCTTCCGCGCCGGCATGGACCTTAACCGTCGAACCCTGAACCACACCCTGGGCGGCGGGGGCATCCTCGACGTCGGCTGCTATCCCGTCTCAATGGCCCGCCTGCTCGCGGGCGTCGCACAGGGGAAGCCGTTCGCGAATCCCACCTCCGTCACCGGAGCCGGGGTGATCGGGTCCGAAAGCCGCGTCGATGAATGGGCGGTGGCCAGCCTGCGTTTCCCCGGCAACATCCTGGCCCAGCTCGCCACCGGAGTCCGCTTCTCCGGCCGCAACACGGTCCGCGTCCACGGGACGGAGGGCTGGATCGAGGTGCCGGAACCATGGATTGTCAGTCGTGACGGCGGACGGAGCACGATCCATGTCCACCCGAGCAACGGAAATCCCAAACGCGTCAGCGTCCAGAGCCGGCGGCCGCTCTACGCCATCGAAGCCGATACGGTGGCAAAGCATATCAAGGACCGGGAAGCGCCGCACATAAGCCGCGACGACACACTCGGCAACATGCAGGTGCTCGACCAGTGGCGGCAGGCGATCGGCTTGGTCTACGATCAGGAACAGCCGGAACGTCTCACCACCCCGGTCCGGGGACGTCCCCTGGAACCCGGGCGACTAAAGCCGCGGATTCCCTCCGGGACAATCCCCGGTATGCGGAGGGCGCTCAGCCGCCTGATCATGGGGGTGGACAACCAGCGGGACTTGCGCTCCGCCTCGGTCCTCTTCGACACGTTTTTTGAGCATGGCGGAAACGCTTTCGACACGGCTTATGTCTATGGAGCCGGATCCAGCGAGAAATTGCTCGGGCAATGGATCAAAAACCGGGGGATTCGGGACGAAGTCGTGATCCTCGACAAAGGCGCCCACACGCCGGAGTGCTTTCCCGAGGCGGTCGAGCGCCAGTTGGCAATCAGTCTTGAACGGCTCCAAGTCGACTTCGTCGACCTCTACATGCTGCACCGCGACAACCCGGAGATTCCCGTGGGGGAGTTCGTCGATGCCCTGTACGAAGCGCACCAGGCCGGTCGAATCGGGATTTACGGAGGATCAAACTGGTCGCTCGCCCGCGTAGCGGAAGCCAACCGGTATGCCGCTGAAAAGGGTATTCCGGGGTTCCGCGCGGTGAGCAATCAATTCAGCCTCGCGCGGATGGTGGAGCCGATGTGGCGGGGATGCATCAGCACCTCCGACCCGGAAAGCCGGGCGTGGTTCGAGCAGACCGAAATAGCGCTGATGCCATGGTCCAGCCAGGCCCGTGGATTCTTCACCGATCGCTCCGGACCCGATAAGCGGAGCGACGAAGAGCTCGTTCGCTGCTGGTACGCATCAGATAATTTCGAGCGAAAGGCGCGCGCGGAGGAAATCGCCCGCAGCAAGGGCGTGGAACCGATCAATATCGCGCTGGCATACGTCCTCAATCAACCTTTTCCGACCTTCCCGCTGGTCGGACCGCGCTCCCTCCGTGAGCTCCGAAGCTCCCTGACCGGGCTCGGCGTAACGCTGACGGACGAGGAGCGGGCATGGCTCAACCTCGAGGATTCCGGCAATCCGACAGAGCCGTAGCCCCCGTCGTGAGAGGACCGGCGGGACCGTTACCAGTGGGCCCGCTCGCCCTGCTTGAGGTCGCGAGCGAACGCGACCAGGAGCCGTACCGTCGATTCAATATCCTCCAGGTCGACGATCTCGCTGGGGGTGTGCATGTATCGCAGGGGCACCGAGACGACGCCGGTGGCGATTCCTCTCCGACTCCATTGCAGCTCCCGCCCGTCGGTTCCTGTGGGCCGCGGCTCCGCTTCGATTTGAAACGCAATCTGTTCGTTTTCAGCGCACGATACCAGTCGCTCGAACACCAACGGATTGACATTCGGACCCCGGGTCAAAATCGGACCGCCGCCGAGTTTGAACTCACCGAATCGCCGATTATCACATTCCGGGTGGTCGGTTGCATGCCCGGTGTCGACAGCCACCCCAAAATGCGGATCAGAAGCGTACGCTGCCACGCGGGCGCCGCGGCAACCGATCTCCTCCTGTACCGTTGCCGCCGCAACGACCGTCGCAGCAGGAGTATCTCCCTCCGCCAGCCGCCGTAGCGTTTCACAGACCACATAAGTTCCAGCCTTGTTGTCAAACGCCCGGGCGACCCCCACACTGCCACGCAACAGGGCAAAGGCCTGATCGTACACCGCGACGTCTCCGATCCGCACCAACTGTTGCGCTTCCGCCTTCGACCGCACCCCGATGTCGATCCAAAGATTCTCGCGTTTGGGGACCTTCTTGCGCTCCTCCTGTTCGAGGAGGTGGATGGCTCGCCGCCCTGTGACCCCGGGCACGACGCCCTCACGCGTTAGAATCGAGACTCGACGACCGCTGATCACACCGAGGTCGTGGCCGCCGATCGTCTCGAAATAGAGGAATCCGTCCTTGTCGATGTAGGTGACCTGGAGACCGAGTTCGTCCATGTGGCCGGTGAGCAGCAGCGTCGGATCCCCTCCGGGGTTCACCGTGGCGAACCGGTTCCCGAGGGCATCGGCCTCATAGTTCCCGGCAGCCGGTTTGACGTACCGGTCCACCACCGCCTGCGCCTCACCCTCCGCCCCGGAGGGCGAGCGCGCATTCAGAAGATCGACGAGAAACGCCGGGGGATCATAGGTCGTATCGCTCATCACGCGACTCTGACGTATCCCCGTTATTTCGTGCAATACCGAAATCCACCGGACCGTTTCACCGTTTCACCGTTTCCTTGCTCCCGGCCCTCACCGCGATGGGATTGTATCGAACGGATTACAGGTGGCGCACCACCGAGGTCGCCACGCCTTGAATGCTGAGCTCCGACACGGGATGCAATTCAGGATAGTTCCGGTTCTCCGCCTTCAAATACGCCGCGCTCCCGGGGCGGTTCATGAATCGCTTCAACGTGCTCTCACCATCGATCAACGCCACCACGATATCCCCGTCGCGGGGCGGACGCTGGTCAACCACCACGATATCGCCGTCGAAGATCCCGACATCGATCATGCTCTCGCCCCGCACCTTCAACGCATAACAGTGACGCGTCCGCCGGACCCCGGCGCTCCCCGCATCGATTTGCAGGCGGCCGATCTCCCCGGAAGACTCCACGCCGTCCGGATAGCCCGCTGCGATGTTTCCGTAAATCGGAATATCCATCACCTCCATCGCCTCCCGGGGTCGCTCCTCGTCTCCGAGGTCGAGGTTGATCCGGAACGTCCGCGCCTGACCCGGAACCCGGCTGATGTATCCCTTCCGCTCCAGCGCCCGCAAATGGCCCATCACCGCGTTGGTGCTGCGAAATCCGAAGTGGGACTCAATCTCGCGGAAGCTGGGCCAGGTCCCGCAGCGACGCTGGTACAACTGCAGGTACCCAAGAACTTCCTGTTGCCGAACCGTCAGTTTGTCCATATTGATCGGATGTATAGCTGATCGTCCGTTCACCGTCAAGCGAAAATCGCCCACACGCACGCATCCACTTTCGCTTGCCGCCATCGCAGCACGGGGACACCCTGCCGGCGTGGAATTCATGGACGCCATCATCGTAGGAAACGGTCTGGCAGGAAGCCTCCTGGCCGATGCCCTCGAAGCGTGTGGTGCATCGTGTGCGATCATCGATGACCGGAATCCCGCAACCGCATCCCGGGTCGCCCCCGGTATTGTGAACCCGCTCGCCGGGAAACGCATGCATCCCTCATGGCGAGTCGAAGCACAGCTGCCGGCGGCCCGCACCACATACCGACGCCTCGAAGCGCGCTTCGGAGTTCCACTCTTCTCCGAAATGCCCATTGTTCGCATACTCCGCAACGCGTTCGAGTGCGAAACCTTTGCCCGGCGCCTCCAGGACCCGCGAGCCCGCCCGTATATCGGCACACCCAACCCTCCCGGGCTCGCACCTGGCGTGCTCGATGACCCGAACGGAAGCTTCACCGCACACGGTTCCGGACGGCTCCATATCGACCGCCTGCAGGCCGGCATCGAATCCCGCCTCGCCGGACGGAACCGCTTCCTCCACGACCGTTTCGATCCCTCCCGGCTGCAGCGTTCTCCCGGATCCGTACGCTATCACACGTGGGCGGCGCCGGTCCTGGTTTTCTGTGAAGGATGGCGGGGACGCGAGAATTCCTTTTTTCGCCACCTGCCATTCAAGCCGGCAAAAGGCGAAATGCTCACGCTCGAGTCCGATCAGCCGCTTCCTCCCACATTGAAAAATACGATTATTAACTGCGGAAAATGGCTGCTCCCCGTCGGCGAAAATCGGTTTCGCGCCGGGGCAACCTACGGATGGGATCGGCTCGATCATAGCTCCACCCCGCAGGGACGCACGGCGATACTCGAAGCCTTGGCCGCGTGCCTGGCCATACCGTTTCGGGTTGTCGGACAGGACGCGGGCGTTCGCCCGGCCATCGCCGACTACCGCCCCGCAATCGGACGCCATCCGCGATTCCCGGAGCTCGCCATCTGCAACGGCTTCGGATCCAAAGGCGCCCTGGTCGCGCCGTGGGTCACCGCCCAGCTCGCCGCCTATCTCTGCAACGAAACCCCGGTTGATCCCGAAATCGACGTCCGCCGATTCGACGACCAGACGGATTGACCCCGCCCGGAGCCTGCGCAACGATGCGCCTGGACGCGGCAGCGCGCACCGACATGAATCGACTCATTCCATCAGCACACATGCACGACCCAATCATCACCGCAATCGAAGTTCACGAATACCAGTACTCACTCCGGAATATGGCGCGAGACTACAACGGATTCAATATGGTTTACGCGCCCGACGAAAAGCTCGAGTTGAAGGGACACATTCTCTGTATCCATACCGACTCCGGCCTCGTAGGCGAATTCTCGGGGGGCACGCTCGCCGAATACATGACGCTCCCCATGTTCGCACAATACCTCATCGGCAAGAGCATTTTCGAACGCGAACGAATCTATTCGGACGTCAAACGGGCGCTCAGACAGGTGGCTCGTATCGGCATAGGGCCGGTTGACGTGGCGTTGTGGGATCTGGCCGGCAAATATTTCGAATCCCCGATCTACAAACTGTTGGGCGGGCACAAGGAGTCCGTTCCATGCTACGCCAGCACGTACCACGGCGATGAAAACGGCGGCCTCTCAACGCCCGAAGCCTACGCCGACTTCGCCGAGCAGTGCCTCGAGATCGGCTACCCCGCGTTCAAGATCCACGGGTGGGGACGTGCGCCGATCGCGCAGGAGGTCGCTACGGTCCAAGCTGTCGGCAACCGTGTCGGCGGAAAGATGGATCTGATGCTCGATCCGGCCTGCGAGTACACAACCTTCGCCGATGCCGTCAAAGCCGGTCGCGCCTGCGATGACCACGATTTCATGTGGTATGAGGATCCTTACCGGGACGGCGGTATCTCCCAGTTCGCGCATCGCAAACTCCGGCAGCTCATCAGAACACCGCTCCTCCTCACCGAGCACGTGCGCTCCCTCGAACCGCGCATCGACTTCGCCATCGCCGAGGCTACCGACTACGTCCGCGGCGACGTGATTTTCGACGGCATCACCGGCGCGATGAAGCTCGCCCACGCAGCCGAAGCACTCGGCCTCGATATCGAGTTTCACGGCGCCGGCCCCGCCCAACGCCACTGCCTCGCCGCAATCCGGAATACGAACTATTACGAAATGGGTTTGCTGCACCCGAAGGCCCAAGCGAGCAACGATACCCCCCTCTACAAGGACGGATATCGCGATTCGCTCGACGCCGTCGATCCAAACGGACACGTCCCGGTCCCGAACAAACCCGGACTGGGAGTCGAGATCGATTGGGACTGGGTGGAAAAGCACCGGTCCGGCGTGACCAAATACGCATGAGACCCGGCGCACAAGCGTTTGCCAGATTCACAGTATCCAGAGCGAACCGCACTTTTTCTTTGCCATACCTGAGAATTGCGTGAAATTTAGACCTTCAACCAAACCACCTGTGCGACTATGGCGATAATCATCGAAATGCCCAAACTAAGTGACACCATGACGGCCGGCACGCTCGTCAAATGGCTTAAGAACGAGGGCGACAAAGCGGAGCCCGGAGACATGCTCGCGGAGGTGGAAACCGACAAGGCCACCATGGAGGTTGAGAATTTCGACGAGGGCGTACTCCTCAAACAATACGTCCAGCCCGGCCAGGAGGTGAAAATCGGCGCTCCCATCTGCGCGATCGGCGATGAAGGCGAGGAGATTCCCGAAGCGGAGGCCCCGCAGGAGAAAGAGGACGAGGGCGAGGAGAAGAAGGACAAAGACGAAGCAAAGACGCCGAGCAAGAAAAAGGAGGAGTCCGCAGAAAGTCGGAAGCCGGAGGCGAAGGAGGAAGAACAGGAAGAACGCCCGCGGACGAAAGAGGATCAGGCCACTTTTGTCACGAAAGCTCCCTCCCCCGATTTCCAGGGAGATCAGGACGCCCGGACCGGTTCCGGAAGCGATCGCAGGGAGGGTGAACGGATCAAGGCATCACCTCTGGCGCGCAAGATCGCCAACGAACGAGGACTGGATCTCTCATTGATCCGCGGGACCGGGCCCGGGGGACGGATCGTGAGAGACGACGTCGAAACGGCGGCTCAAACGCAGCCGGCGGGATCGACGCAGCGCACGCGGTCAAAGGACTCGACGACCGGATCCGCAACTTCGGCCCCCATGCCGATGGGAACTCCCGAGGCAAAGCAGATTCCAGTCTCGAACATGCGCAAGGCGATTGCCCGTCGGTTGGTGGAATCGAAGACGACGATCCCGCATTTTTACCTCGAAATTGAAGTCGATGCCGGGCCGCTCTCGGATTTGCGTGCATCGCTGAACGAGACGCTGGCGGCCCTCCCTCCGGAACAGGGAGGGATTAAGCTGACGGTCAACGACTTGATCCTGCGGGCGAGCGCGATCGCTCTGGTTCGCGTTCCCGCGGTGAACCGCTCGTGGGGCGACGAGCAGATCCAGCAGCACGGAGGGGTACATCTGGCATTCGGCGTGGCGGTGGAAGAAGGGCTTCTCACGCCGGTGATTCGGGATGCCCACACCAAGGGATTGCGCCAACTGAGCCTGGAGGCACGCGAGCTCGTTCAGAAAGCGCGCGCAAAAAAGCTCAAGCCCGAGGAGATGAGCGACAGCACATTTACCGTCACCAATCTCGGCATGTTCGGGATCGAGAGCTTCTACGGCATCATCAATCCGCCCAACGCCGCGATTCTGTCAGTCGGCGCCACATTCCGCAAGCCGGTTGCCGACAGTCAGGACAACATTGTGGTCGGCCGTCGAATGAAGGTAGGTTTATCGGGCGATCACCGCGTCGTGGATGGAGCATCGGGGGCCGAGTTCCTCGGCGCCTTGAAGGAAATCCTTGAGAAGCCCGCACTCATGTTGGTCTAAGCGACCCTGCTGAACGCAGGTCGCCACGAATGCCACAACGTTGTCGCGGATGCGGGCGGTTTTTGCTTTCAACGCGCGCGGATTGATGCAGGATCCACCTCGTAAAAGATGCTGCTCAATCTGACACGCTTCATCGTACTGCTGCTCACGGTCGCCCTGTGCGTGGTTGCGGTATCGCTGACCACGGTATTTCTCCAGACCTACCGCGAGTATCAGACATTCAAGGCCCGTGAAGCGGAGTATGCCGCGGAGCTGGTTCAGGTCCGCCGCGAGTTTGAGGTGAAGGAGGAATACCTGCGTCTGGTATTGCAGGATCCCGACTTTCTCGAACGAGTGGTGCGCGAGAAGCTTGGCTACATCCACCCGGAGGAGATGATCTTCCATTTCGATCCATGACGGCCCGTCGCGCGCATTCCTGATTGCCGGATTCGAGCCGGGACCGGATCGCGGTTCGACAGGCCCAGCCGCGAACGAATGGAAATCGGTTCTTCCTTGCCCGCAGCCGCAAGGTTTGCATCGTCACTCTCCGGCAGGTCTGCCGACTCTGAAATCACCATATCTGATGAACGACTACGGGTCTCTCAAACAACGCTTCGAAGCCGCGGGGCAGGAACAGGTTTTTGCCTTCTGGGAGAGCTTGAAAGCCGGGGAGCGCCGGCGCCTTGCGGACGAGGCCGCGAGCATCGATCTTGAGGAGGTGAACCGGCTGTCCAAGAGACTGCTTCATAACTCCGGCTCGAACGCCCCGGGTCTGGACGGTCTGGAGCCCGCTCCGCATGTGCCCCACCCCGCCCACGGCGGTGATGCGGCGGTCTGGAAGGAGGCGCACGCTCGGGGCGCAAAGGCGCTGCGCGACGGACGCGTGGCGGCATTCACAGTAGCGGGAGGACAAGGCACCCGGCTCGGCTACGATGCCCCCAAGGGCACCTTTCCGGCAACCCCGGTGCGGCGTATTTCACTCTATCAGGTCTTCGCCGAGAAGATACTGGCAGCGAACCGAAAATACGGCGTCCATATCCCCTGGTACATCATGACGAGCCACCAGAACCATGAGGCAACCCAGGCGTTCTTCGATGACAATCGCTTCTTTGGTCTCGCCCCCGCCACCGTATCATTTTTCCGTCAAGGACGGATGCCGGCCGTCGACTTTCAGGGGAAGATCATGCTGGAAAGCAAATGCACGATCGCCCTGAATCCGGACGGACACGGCGGTGCCCTTCGTGCCCTGGTTCGGAGCGGATCGGTGGACGCCATGGAGGAAGCCGGAATCGATATTATGAGCTACTTCCAGGTGGACAATCCGCTTGTCCACTGCATCGACCCGGCATTTATCGGATTTCACATCGAAAGCAGCGCGGAATTCTCCAGCAAAATGGTGCCCAAAGCCTACCCGGGAGAAAAGCTGGGGCATTTCTGCCGGGACAAGGAAGGCCGTCTCGTTGTAATCGAGTACTCGGACATGCCGGAGGAACTGGCCGAGGCAACCGATGCGGACGGGCAACTGAGATTCCGTGCCGGGAATATCGCCATTCATACCCTGGGTCGCGACTTCGTTCGCCGCGTGGGGAGCGGCCGAAGCCAGTCAGGGCTTCCATTCCACCGGGCGGACAAGAAGATCGCAACCGTGGACTCGCGAGGCGAACCAATACGCCCCGAATCGCCGAATGGAATCAAGTTCGAGATGTTTGTCTTCGACGCCCTCCCGCTTGCGCGCGACCCGGTGATCGTGGAAACGCTGCGTCCCGAAGAGTTCTCCCCAATCAAGAACGCCGAAGGGGTTGATTCACCTGAAACCAGCCGCAACGATCAGTTGCGTCAATGGACGCGATGGGCGCGGGCCGCGAGAGTGGACATTCCGTGCGACGATTCAGGGCTTCCGGAGTTTGCATGGGAAGTGAGCCCGTTGTTCGCCGACACCGAGGGGGAGTTTTTGAATAAGTGGCATGGATTGAATCCGAAACCGGCGATCGAGTCCGGTGTTGTTCTCCGATGACACCTCCTCGAACAGGAATCGGAGTTGCATCGATGATCATCATGTGACCCGCTGCCCACGCGATAAAACCAACCGAGTATTGAAAGATGCGCATACTGGAAACCATCGAACAATCCGCGCAGGCAATGAATATCCTTCCGTCGACGCGGGACAACATCGCTGCCTGGCTGGACGCGGGGTTCCTTCCGCAGTGGGCTCTCGATAGCCTGGCCGAGTTGACCGAAGCGGAGGCGTGGGAGGAATTGGACAATCGATTTTACGAGACGATCGCCTTCGGCACCGGCGGGATGCGCGGCAGGACCATAGCACAACGCGAAACAGCGGCGGAACGCGGGACCCCGTCCGACGTTGGAACCCCGACACACGCCGCCGTCGGTTCGGCGATGTTGAACGACTTTAACGTGATTCGTGCAACGATCGGTCTCTACCGATACAGCGCACGGCATCTTCACGAAACGCTGGAACGGGCGGAACAACCGAAACTCGTCATCGCACATGACATGCGTCATTTTTCCCGCCATTTCTGCGAACTGGCCGCGTCGACCTGGACGCGGCTCGGCGGGACGGCTTATATCTACCGCGGCCCGCGCACGACGCCACAGCTCAGTTTCAGCGTGCGCCACCTCCGCGCAACGGCGGGCGTGGTCATCACGGCAAGCCACAACCCACCCCACGACAATGGGTACAAAGTCTATTTCAGCGATGGCGCGCAAGTCGTTTCTCCCCATGCCGAGGGCATCATTCATGAAGTCCACGCAGTCGATCTCAGCGAGACGGCTCATCACCTCGAGACGGATCTGTGCCGGGTCGTAACGCTCGGCGGCAACCTCGACACCGCATACATCTCGCAGATCAGTGAAGTGGTGCTCGATGCGGACTCCTTGCGCAGCTATCCTCCCAAGACCGTGTTCACCCCGATACACGGAGCCGGATCCGTAAGCACACTGCCCGCACTCGAGTCACACGGTGTGCCCGTTCTGACGATCGATGAACAGGAACAGATGGATCCCCGGTTTCCAACAGTTCGATCGCCCAACCCCGAGAACACCGAAGCGCTGGAGATGGCGATCGCCCGCGCAAACGCGGAAGGCGCCGAGCTTGTTATCGCAACCGATCCCGACGGAGACCGGATGGGCGTTGCGGTTCGGGGACGCGACGGGGAGATGGAACTGCTGAACGGCAACACCATCGGCGCGCTCCTCGCAGACTACAGGATTCGTACCCTGAAACGGCTCGCCCGCCTTCCGCGGGAAGGCACCCCGCGCGCGGCTCTGGTCAAGACATTCGTGACCACGCCCCTGCAAGAGCGAATCGCCACCGCGCACGGACTGAAGGTGATTGAAACCCTCACGGGCTTCAAGTTCATCGGAGAGAAGCTGACCGATTACGAAGCAACGCTCCGGGACTCGCTGCTGGAGCGTGAAGGTATGGTCATTGATTATGACGCGACGCACGACCGGAAGCGATCCGAGCTCTTGATGAAATACAGTACCTGGTACGTCTTCGGTGGAGAGGAGAGCTATGGCTATCTCGCTTCCGATGCGATCCGGGACAAAGACGGAAACGCCGCCGCTTTGATGATCTGCGAGGTCATGGCTGCGTTGAAGCGCGCGGGGTCGACGGTCGCCGACACCCTGGATCGAATCTACCTTGAACATGGGTTCCACTTGGAGGACCTGATCAATATTTACTACGAAGGCGCCGCCGGATCGAAAAAGATTCGCCGGATCCTCGAGAGTTACCGGCAGGATCCGCCGCGCCGTGTCGGCGAGTGGGATGTCGTCGGGTTCGAAGATTTCGGCTTACAGACCTTTCACGATGCCGATGGCAAGGAGATTCCGAAACAGGATTTCTACAGGATCCGTCTGGATAACGGGTACAGTTACGCCGTTCGCGGCAGCGGAACCGAGCCGAAGATGAAGTTCTACCTCTTCGGGAATCAAGAGGTCTCGGAACCGGGAATGCTGGATGAGACGAAGGATCACGTCCGCAGGACCCTTGCAGCGATCAAGGCGGCTGTTGAAAAAGACGCCCACCGGCGTGCCGACTCGTAACCCGTCCCGGCCGGGCTCTGGCTTCCCGCGAGCGATCAATCCATTTCAAACCCATGACTCCAAGGATTGACCACGCCGCGAGAATGCCCGGTATATAGAAGATAAAATCCACTGCAGCGTGCGCGGAGACGAGCACCAGTCCGCTGAACAGGAAAACCCATGGCGTGGACACGCTTCGCCGGTTGCGCACGATTACGACCGCACCCCACAGGAATGCCAACACGATGATCCCGCTGCCCGCCAATCCGAGCTCGGCGGGGTACTGAAGAAAATCATTGTGGGCGTGCGTGATCGCCGCGGGATAGCGCTCGTGACGCACCCGCCCTTCCTCTTCATCCCAGTAAGGCTGCCACACGTAAACCCTTAACTCGGGGATTTCCTGGCGGTAACCGGGAATGCGATAGCGATAACTCCCGGCGCCCCATCCAAACAGTGGACGATCCTCGATCATGCGCCAGGTTCCCTTGTTCAGATAAAAACGAAGCTCCGATGCGGGATTCTCGATCAAACGCTGCGTTTGCTGGATCCGCCAGTCCAGATGCGCCCAGTCCAACCGCCACACCAATCCGGACACTACGACGACGAGGCCGACGAACAGCACGAGGGCGGGAAACGGAGTCCCCATCTCCCGCCAGCGACGCGCAAGGGATGCGGCGAAGCACATAACAAGAAGCAGCATGAGCGCGATTGCGACCACCGTACCGGCGCGGGAAACCGCAAGGATAGCCGCAGCGAGAATCACGCTCGCCATCACAACCACGACCAGGTGCGGTCCGCCCCGTGCGAATTTACGCTGGGACCATTGCAGGTGGTAGAGGAAAAATGCACCGGCTGCAACCAATCCAATATTCAAGAGCGCGGCCGCGTGATTCGGGTTTATCATGAGGCCATAGAACTGTGTCTCCCGTGTCAGCTCCCCCGTCAGCGGATCTCGCGCCATCTCGGTCACGACCGGCGTCTCATAGAACCACAAGATCCCGGACGCATCCGTCATGATCTGCAGCAACGTGACAGCGGCCCATGCGAAGTGGTTTACCACGAAGATCCAGAAGAGGATGCGCATGGCCTTGCGCCTCCGGATCCCGACCCAGAGGGAACAGATCGCAAGCCATACCGATCCTGTCGCAAGGAGAAATCGCCAGCCGTTCATCGGCTGCGCTGGGAGTTCCATCCCCGCCGGCAGCCATCGAATATAGTCCAGAGGCGTCAGGCTCCACTCTCGACCCGTTCCGGCAAACGCGTAGGCGGGGTTGAGAGTCTGAACCACAATGTAGACAACAAGTCCGAGGCCTAGCCAGAAGAGGGGAAAACGAGCGAGACAGCGCGCGTTCTGCCTGGCCGTGGGATCCGAGCCAACGGACGAAGGTTTCGTCCCTGCGGGCACGAACAATGCGATAAATGCCACGGACGCCAACCCGGCACAGAGGAGCTGCACCATGAAAAATTGCCCTCCGACCGGCCATGTCATCGCGACGAGGTATGCTGCGAGCAACACGAGGATCGCACGCTCGCGACGCGACAGCGGCGGCTTCGAAGCGCCGTCCCGACCGGTCTGCCGGCGAAACCGCCGCACGAAATCTCCATGGGTTGCCCATGTCATCGCGACTCTTCTCTACCAAAACCTCCCCGTTGTTAATCCGAAAATCTCATCCCGGACCGATTGAGAAGAAATGCCTTGAACCCGCGGGGGGACTCTGCATCAATCACGATTCGCCACTCCGGCTGCTTTGGACGATCGCCGGGAGAAGCGGATACCCCGCCGCTAAGGAGAGCAAATTAATGGGTCCTGCCAAGAGCGCGATTTTGATTGTGATCGCCGCGTTGCTCGCGGCGGTCATCATCGCCCAAGCTATTCCCAGGTGGATCGCGGAAGAACACCGCACCCTCGATGAGCCGCTCGAAGAGGCCCTGGTCCGCGATGTTTCCGCGTGGCATGTGCGCGACCTTCCCCTGGGGCAGACCGAGCAAATCGAAGCGCGCTCGCGGGCCATCCTGAATTTCGATGATTACGTGTACCGGGAGTATACGCGCGGCCGCGATAATTTCAGTCTCTATCTGGCGTATTGGGCGCCGGGCAGCATGCCGGTCCGTCTGGTCAACGCGCACACGCCCGACCGCTGCTGGACGTGGATGGGCTGGAGCTGCACCGACATGGAGTTCGCCGTAGCGAGGCATTCGCGGGAAGCGGGAGAATTACTGCCGGCAGAGCGACGAACCTTTGAGAAGGACCACGACCGCATCCATGTCGTATACTGGCACATCGTCGGCGGCGAGGTTCACACTTACCGCAGGGGGTTCAACGAGGCGCCGCCAATCACCGTGATTCTCCAGGACCTGATGCGCTACGGTGTGAACCTGCGCCGAGAGCAGTTTTTCGTTCGCATTACAAGCAGTCATTCCCTGGATCGAATATGGGACGACGCCGGGTTCCAGGAGGTCCTCGGTGATGTCGCCCGGCTCTGCCTCATCCCGGATTCACGAGCGGCGCAGCTCTGATTTGATGCGCGGGAACCACCCATGCCGACGCAGAACGAAATCGAGTCCCTGGTGCTCGCCACAATCCGGGATCTGAACCGGGATTGGCAGCTGGACACCCTGCGCGACCCCCGAGCCGAGACGCCGCTATGGGGCGAGAGCGGTGGGTTGGACAGCATGGGACTGGTCATCCTGATCGCCGAGTTGGAGGCACGTATCAACGAGCAGTACGGATGTGCGGTCGTGCTCGCGGACGACGCGGCCATGAGTCGTACCCGCTCTCCCTTCCGCCGCGTCGACATGCTCTGCGCCTTCTGTCGCAGCGCGCTGAAGGAGCGGGAGGCGAACGAGTGAACGAACGTGAACGGAGAGCGTGACGGTTGCACCGGACCCGCCGACGGGGATCCCCGCCCCTAAACCCCGCCTGCGCAAGCGTCCTTGCGATGATCGGAAGCCGCGCAGTACACCCCGTTCTCGAGGCTATAGATCCCCTGCATGCCCCCGAACGCCGATTCCGCGGCGTAACCGGCGACGCCGTGGCCGCGCGCGCGCAGTTCCTCGATCATCCAAACCGGGAAGTCCTTTTCGAAAATCAGCTTGAAATCGGTCCGGAGGTGCCAGCGTGGGGCGTCGGAGGCAGCCTGTGGATTCTCGGCCAGGTCGAAGATCCGGCGCACCATCTGCAGGTGTCCCTGCGCCTGCATGTGGCCCCCCATCAAACCGAATGCGAACAGAGGAGCGTCATCGCGACATACAAAACCGGGGATGATTGTGTGAAACGGCCGTTTGTTCGGTGCGTATTCATTCGGATGTCCTGGAGTCAGGCAGAACCCGCTCCCCCGATTCTGCATGGCGATTCCGGTCCCGGGAATGACGACCCCGGAACCGAATCCCATATAGTTCGACTGGATGTACGAGACCATGCATCCACTCGCATCGGCAGCCGAGAGGCACACCGTGCCCCGCTCCGGAAAGATCTGCGGTGCGAGGTCGAGTGCGCGATCCATGCGGATTCGTTCACTCTGGCTTTGGAGCCATGAATCCTGCAGAAAATCTCCGGCCGGGTGTTCCATCGCGTGCGAATGAAAAATCGCACCGGGTACCGGCTCGAATCCCTCGGGGACAAAATGAGCCTGCCAATCCGGAAAGTCGCGGTACACATCCCGCGCTCGGGACCAGGCACACGCGGTCTTCGGGGAAACCGGGAATCCATCGCAGGCGAACCCAATCGCTGGAGCGAAGAGGCGTTTGAACGGGAGCCTGCCGAAGCGGTCACTAAGTCGGACCCAGCTCTCGACGGCGCCCGGGGTGGTCACCGTCCCCCAACCAAGCATCGGCATCTGATCGGCATTCCCGAAGTGCTCACGCTTCAATCCTCTTGGAGCCCGACCGGACCCGTTCCATCCGTGCAGCGATTGATCCGCCCAAACGATGGCAAATGCGTCCGAACCGATCCCGTTGCTGCACGGTTCCACGACGGTAAGCGCGATTGCGGCGGCGAGCGCAGCGTCCATTGCGTTGCCCCATCGGAAAGCATCTGGAGCCCGGCCTGGGTAGCCAGCGGTTGCGAGGTAGCCACGGCATTGCGGGCGAACACCGGCATTCGCTGCGAGCGGTATGGGAAATGCCAACCCGGAGTCTGGTGTCGCCGGTCGCTCATTGAGGCACCCGGTTGAGGCGTCGCTCGAGGATTCCTCGCATCTCCTGTGCGCGCTCGCGTACAAACGATTCCCCGATCTGCAATGTACCCAGTTCAGCAGGATCTCCAACGATCGCACTGTGCGCGCCATCGACCATGACACCCATGAATTCGCCGGTTTTGGAGAAAACCAGGTCTCCCCGGTTCGGCGAGAATTCCCCCGACAGCGCACGGAAGAACCGGCGCTCCATAGCGAGGTAGCCGTCGTGTTGCGAATTCAGTTGGAACGATGCCTCACCGTATCCCCTGTCACGGCGTCCCACCAGAACCGCCTCGGGAAAACGGAGCGGATCCTCCGCCAGCGGGAAGGCCGCAAGACCGGCGTTCTCGGCTATCTCGAGCGGCACGCGCACGGCGAGGATCCGGGGATCGGCATCCAGATAGTTCACCTCCAGCACCTCGTAGCTCTGCTCTCCAACCGTCATCGTCCCCCCGACTGCCAGCAGAAAGCGGAGGTCGGATGCGGCGAACGGGGTGTCGGCATTCGAGAAAAGTGCGTAGACCTCCCGACCGTCCGACACAAAGACTCCATGTGTTTCATAGTCGATCTCCGCGTTGCCGAGAAGCCGTTGGTGGACCGCTCGAAAACGCAGGTGGATGCGGTTCTCCCGGAAGGACTGGTAAATCGTGTGGGGGGAGAGCGGCGTGCTCTGCCGGATCTCGTCCTGGATGGCACCGGAGCGTTCGGCCAACTGGGTTACGCCTGCGGTCAGGCGATCCGTCTGATGCATCAATTGCTCCTTTTCGACCCGAACCGTATCGATCTCCGCCCGAGCCGCCCGCAGGTTCTCCTGAAGAATCCCCTTCTCGGCCTCGCGGATGCGCAAATCGGTCTCGATCGCTTCGCGCTCGCGCAGCAGGGCGACACGCGCTTCCTCGAGTTCCCGCCGTTCCTCTGCGGCCCGATCCAGTTGCAGTTCCCGCTCCTGCAGGCGTTCCTGGAGCATCCGCGCGCGTTCGCGCACGGCGGCCGCCTCTTCACGCATGCGCTCCGCTTCCCGTTCGCGTTGGGCAATCGCCGTTTCGAGCTCGGCCCGGCGGTTCTCGTGCTCGCGCTGTACCCGCTCGAGTTCCTCCGCGGTCCGTTCGGCTCTCGAGGCGAGTTCGGCGCGCTCCTGCTCGGTTTGTTGCAGCGACTCCTCGCGTTCGGCGAGCGCCGTTTGTCGCTCGGCAAGCTGGAGGGCCATCTCCCGGCGGCTCTCCTGTTCGCTCTCAAGCGAAAGCCTGAGGACCTCGATCAGATCGATATCCGCGCCGGACTGCTCCACCGCCACTTCAGCTTCCGGAGGCTCCTCGGCTGCCTCCTCATGGGGCAGGTCAAACCGCGCCATCGCGAGCAGGCTCAGCAACAGGAAGTCGCAGATGATCAACAAAAGAGGACGGCTCATAGCGCACGCATGCTTGAATTGCACATAGCCAGATTACGGACATCCATAGGTCGTTCAGGCCGTCCTGCTTCCCTCCTCCTCTTCGAAGGAATTCTGGAGGATGAGGCTCCTCCGGAAGGGCCGCAGGTTGATCACCTTCAGAAACGCCGTGAACACGATGCCGAAAAAGGTGGAGGCGTACGCGGCGACCAGGCTCGCCTGGACGATGCCCAGCGAGAGGAGGATCAGCGCGGCAGCGGTCCCCCCGAGCCCAACATAGAGACCGAGATCGAAGAGGTTGTCTTCGTTCTCGAGAAGCTTGATTTTCAGCTCGGCCGGCGCGTCCCGTCGCTTGATCTCCAGGATCTTGATCAGCCCGAACATATAGATGATGAGCTGTGCGACGAAGAACAGAATCAGAATTAGAATCGTAGCCTGATCGATCATAAGCGGATTTGCGATGGTGGTTTTCAGAGTATCCAGAGAAACGGAAATAGCAAAATCGAACTCGGGGGCGGACGGTGGGGGGGGCTCGGAGAGGCGAAGCAGCGACGGCTCAAGGAGGAGACCGATCAGGAGCGCAAAGAAGACTCCCAAAAAGACCTGCCGGCCGACGCGCAGGATGCGCCCCCGCCGCCCCCGCGCCGGGGACAGGTCGGTCAATACACCGATCAGACAGGCTAAAGCGAGGCCGGATCCGAACAATGCGCCGATTTTCACCAGGAACGCCGCGACCGGATAGCGATAGACCAACCCGGGGAACCACGCCTCGCGAGCGATTCCGAGGGGACCTCCCACCCAGCCGAGCGCCGGCGGCGGTTCATAAAGCGGTTGCTGTAGGCGCACCAGTTCCGCGACCGATCCCGCGCCAAAACCCAGGGACACCCGCAGGTCGTGCCAGGCTTCGTCGCCTCCTTCCCGCAGGTAGTCGAGCAACGCCTCGGCATCACCGCCGAGGATCGTTCCGGCGTAGAATTCAGCCAGCCCATCGGGATTCTCACGGATGAACGAGGCGGTTTGCTGGAGCGTTCGGAGCGAGGGGATGCGGGCCGACAATTCGGTCAACTGGGTCCAGTCCAACCGGCGGCTGAGCGTCAGCAGAGCGAGATATGCGTGCTCAATCCGGTCGAGGGCGGGACGCTCGCCCTCGAGCGCGTCGTCCGCCGCCAGACGCAGTTGTCGGGTCAACTCCGGCGGGAGATGGTTCCCTTGTACCAGCATGGCGGCGATGAGGATCGACGCGTCCAGCGGATGCCCCGCAGCAGAATCCACCGGCATGAATAGGGTCAGCGCGGAGAGTGAACGGGTCTCCAAGAGCCGGTGCACCACCGTATTGGCCGATTGACTCAGGAATCCGAGAAGCACCTCGCGGTGCGCCTGCGGGATCGCGACTTCAATAACGCTTTCCTGCTCCCGCGGGACCGATCCAGGCTGCCATCCGATGATCTCCAGAAACTGCTCGAAAAACGGGGCGGGGCCACCGCTCGCCCGGAAGTGCGGGCGCTCCTCCAGGATTCGATCAAGGCGCCGGCGCTCCCGCCCGGCGTCCGGGTCCTCCTCCGGCGCCATCTCGAGGAGAATCCGGGCGGGGCCGGTCTTGCCGGCGTCGAGAAACCACTCGGCACGCTCGACCACCGTGTCCGATCCCCGGCCCGCCTCCTCAATGACGGATGGCGCCACCGCTCCGTAGTGAATCGGCACGCTCATGCCGAGCCACGCACCGAGCAGCGCCAGTCCCACGAGTCCGAATGTGGCGGCCAAGATGCGGAAGAACGGATTCATTTCATGAGTCTATGGACGGACCAAACGGCTGCGAAAGGATCGGGAAGAAGGGTTCGAGCCGCCTGTTCCATTCGACAACCGTTGAGCAATCCGGTTCAAAACCCAACCGCAAAATCAACCGGGATCGCCCCACCCTCGCCGCAAATGCTCCGGATCGGCGCCCTCGTTGCGGAGACGGCGCAGGGACAATGCATCATGTCGTTTCGCCAGCCGGACGCCGCTCGAATCCCGCATCAGCGGAGCGTGATAGTATCGGGGCGGCGCCCAGCCGAGCGCACGAAAGATAAGCAGCTGCCGTACGGTGGAGATCAACAGGTCCTCTCCACGGACGATCTCGGTGACGAGCATGGCGTGATCATCGCTTGCAGCGGCGAGATCATAAGAGGGGAAGCCGTCCTTCCGCCAGACCAGAAAATCGCCGAAGTCCTCTCCGGCGACAAATGTCTGCTCGCCCAATCGCCCATCAACAAAAGAAATTGCTTCGCCGTCACGTACTCGAAAGCGCCAGTTCACCACCCCCGGTTCCGATGCTTTCTTCCAGCTGCCCGGCGCGGGACGCAATTGCTTCGGAAAAACAAACCCTCCGCCGGTCTCCTCATGCGGCGCCTTCAGGGCGCCCGCGACGTCTTTGCGCGAATGGGCCGAAGGGTAGATATGCCCCGTATCCTGGAGCATGCCCCATGCGTGCCGGTAGAAATGAAATCGCTCGCTCTGTCTGTAGGGTCCGTAGAATCCGCCGATGTCCGGCCCCTCGGACCATTGGATCCCGAACCAGCACAGGTCCTCGAGCATGGCTTCGGCAAACTCGGGCCGACAGCGGGCGACATCGAGGTCATCATTGCGCAGGATAAGCTCACCGGAACCGGCGCGCTCCCGGGCGATCCAGAAGGTGCGTGCGTGCCCCAGATGCAGAAATCCACTGGGCGTCGGGGCGATCCGTCCCCGGTAATGTGTGCTTGTGGCCATGATATTTCTCTTGCCATCGGCTGGAACTTCTGACTCCCTCGCACTTTCTCAATCGAGAGATTAAGAGTATTGTCAAGAACAGGCGGTCTGGGGGCGAGACGTAAACCCTTCGTTTGACCGGGATACCATCCCCGGAACATATTAAACGACCAAGCCGGGCCGCTCCAACCAGAACCACTGATTCCATGCATACAGATAGTTCTGCCGCCGAAGCGGCAGTCGATTTCCCGCGATTTGACCAACTCGGTCTGAGCGACGCGGTCCTCCAGGCCGTCAAAGAGAGCGGCTACGAAGAACCGACACCGATCCAGGCCGAAGCAATCCCCGCCCTGCTCGAGGGCCGCGATCTGATCGGAGGCTCGCAGACCGGCACCGGGAAGACGGCGGCGTTCACGCTCCCGATCCTCACACGCCTCAAGACACCGGGCAAGGTGCGGTGCCTGATCCTCGAGCCGACCCGAGAGCTGGCCTCCCAGGTCTACGAGGCAATCAACGTGTACGGGAAGCACACGGGGCTCCGGACCGCACTCTTGTACGGCGGCGTCGGTTACGGACTTCAGCGGAAGCAGCTGGCGGACGGTCCCGATATCGTCATCGCGACGCCGGGACGACTCCTCGACCACTTGGGGCAGAAGAGCCTGAGCTTCGCATCGCTGGAGGTCGTTGTCCTCGACGAGGCCGACCGCATGCTGGATATGGGCTTTTTGCCGGACGTGCGGCGCATCCTCAAGCTCTGCCCGCGCAAGCGCCAGAGCCTGCTCTTTTCGGCGACCATCCCGCCGGCGATCGAAACCTTGGCGGAGTGGATGCTGCACAAGCCTGTCCAGATCAAGATCGGGGGCGGTATTTCCCCGGCGGAAACGGTACAGCACGCCATCTACCCGGTTGACGACCGCCAGAAATTCGACCTTCTCGCCGCCCTGCTGGCCAAACTCGACTTCCGGAGCGTACTGGTTTTCTGCCGGACCCGGGTGGGCGCGGACATGATCGCGCGCTGGCTCACGAACGCAGGCCAGGACAAGGTGGCGGTTCTGCATTCGGATCGCTCCCAGAAGGAGCGTGAAGAGGCGCTGGCCGGCTTCAAGTCGGGCGCGTACGACATCCTCGTGGCGACCGATATCGTCGCACGGGGCATCGACATTTCCGGCGTCAGCCACGTCGTCAACTACGACATCCCCGAAAATCCGGGTGATTACGTCCACCGGATCGGACGCACCGGCCGCGCCAAGGCGAGCGGCGACGCGGTGACGCTCTATTCGGCGCAGGATGTGGATTTCCTCAAGGCGATCGAACGCTTCAT
Source organism: Opitutales bacterium (assembly GCA_007133065.1). GTDB lineage: Bacteria > Verrucomicrobiota > Verrucomicrobiia > Opitutales > Oceanipulchritudinaceae > SLNJ01. The sequence goes on along the minus strand of SLNJ01000019.1, from coordinate 123,350 downwards.
CGGGCAAACCATTCCGCGAGAGCGCCTGGAGGGCTTCGACTACCGCTGGTCACCGGTGCTGGATGAGGAAAAACCGCGCGAAAAGCGGCGCAACCGCGGTTTCTCCTCGCGTCCCGCCTACCAATTCGGAGGCCGGCGCCGGTGATATGGACAGACGATGCCGGAATTGGAATGGGTTCTCGCGCTTCGCCTCGGCGCCGCTCTTGCGTTCGGATTCCTGATCGGTCTCGAGCGCGAGCGATCCAAGGATGATTCCGACGCCCTTCTCCCGGCGGGGGCGCGAACTTTCTCGCTCCTGAGTCTCTTCGGGTTCAGCTGCGGTTGGCTGCACGAGTACGGAGTAACCCTCGCGATCCCCGTGGGATTGCTCGCCGTCACGGCACTGAGTGTATCGGGATACTGGGTAAAGTCCTCGAAGGGCCAGCACGGGTTCACGACGGAAGCCGCGCAGCTGTTGACCTTCGGGATCGGCGCCCTCGTGCTGCTGACCGAGATCTGGCTGCCGCTCGCCCTCACCGTCGTGGCGGCGATCCTGCTCTCGGAGAAGGCGCTCATCGTACAGCGGGTCCACCTGATGGAACGACAGGACTACATCGCGGTGCTCCGATTCCTGCTCGTTGCCTTCATCATCCTGCCGGCCCTGCCCAACCAGCCGTACACCCCCTTTCGACTGAACCCGTACACGATATGGGTGGTGGTGGTGGCCGTGTCCTCGCTCGGATTCGGCGCCTACCTGCTCTGCAAGCACCTGGGAGACCGGGCCGGCCTGCGGCTGTCGGGATTGCTGGGGGGGATCGTCAGCAGCACCGCGGTCAGCGTCGCAATGGGCCGGCACGCCCGCAAGCACCCGGATACGGGGCGCGCGGGATTGCAGGCCGCCCTGTTGGGCAATGCGATGCTGTACCCCCGGCTCCTGATTGTGGCCGGGCTGATCCAACCCGCGATGTGGGGCGTTCTCCTGCCGCACATGGCCGGGCTTTGTGCCATCGCCCTGATCCTTTCCGCCACGGAGCGGGTTCCGGCAATCCGCTCCGCCGCCCCGGAGAGCCCAGCCGAAAACCCCTTTGAACTTCAACCTGCTCTGATCCTTGCGCTGCTTTTTGTGGTGATGACCATCCTCACAGAGCTCGCACACGATTGGTTCGGAGCCGAGGGAGTCCTCGGTCTGGCCGTCCTCGTGGGGTTGACCGACATCACGCCCTTCGTGCTCGCGCTGGCGCGCGATGCCGCCAACGTCGAAACCCTGGCGATCGTCGCAATGCTCGTTGCCATGATGAGCAATACCATCGTCAAAGCCTGCTACTTCGCCTATTTCGCCCGATCGCTGCACCGCGAAACAGCCATGCGTTTCGGCCTGCTCGCCGCGGCCCACCTACCCTTCATCTTCTGGATCGTCGCAACCGCACACTCCTAGACCTCCTCGAACTTTCGTTCGAAGAGCGCCTCCATCTCGTCGAGCAGCTCCTCGGCCCGCTCGCCGCTGGCGACAAACCGCAACCGGGATCCCTCGCCCGCTGCGAGCATCATAAGTCCCATGATCGACTTGCCGTTCACCTGCTCGTCATCTTTCTCAACGTAGAGTTCCGCCGGAAATCGGTTGGCGACACGTACCACCATCGCGGCGGGACGGGCGTGGATCCCCATCTTATTCTGGACCACGAGTTCGCGGACCAATTCCTGGTCCGCAGGTGGAACTGTTTCTTCTGCAGGCATAAGGGTAAAAACGCATCAATAACCACACACGACCCGTCATGACGCAACACAAAATTTTGCGCACCCTCCTGTATGTCAGTTCACCCGCTCCGGGATGAAATCGTGCTGATAACGCCACAGGGCGGCGTAGGGGCCGCCGGATTCGCACAATTGTGTATGATCCCCCCGCTCGACAATTCGGCCGTGGTCGAGCACCACGATCTGGTCCGCCTTGCGCACCGTGGATAGACGGTGTGCGATGACAAGCAGGGTCCGGTCCCGCATCAGGTTATCCAGGGCCTCTTGGATTCCGCGCTCGGTCGCGGTGTCAACGCTGGCTGTCGCCTCGTCGAGAATCACCATCCTCGGATTCTTCAGGAGCACGCGCGCGATCGTGAGACGCTGCTTCTCGCCCATCGAAAGGCGAATCCCCTTCTCCCCGATCGAAGCCGCGATCCCACCGGGCAACTGAGCCACGAACTCCCACGCACACGCCCCGCGAAGCGCCCCCTCGATTTCATCGAGCGAGGCATCCGGCCGGGCGAGGCGAAGATTCTCCTCCACCGTGCCGTCGAAGAGGAATGGATCCTGCGCAACGTAGCCGATCTGCCGGCGCAGATCCGTGAGGTCCATCTCGCGAACGTCAATACCATTGATCCGCACAGCCCCCTGCGTCACGTCGTAATACCGGAGCAACAGGTTCGCGATCGTGCTCTTGCCGGCCCCGGTGTGCCCCACAAGCGCGGTCATGCGCCCCGCCGGCAGCGTCAAGTCCAGCTCCTCGATCACCTCGTCGCGATCCGGGTAGGCAAACGAGATGTTTTCAAACCGCGCCTCGAGGAGAGGATCGCTCGGGAAGGGCTTCGGATCCGGCGGGCTCTGAACATCGAGCGGGTGATCCAGGATCTCGAAGACCCGCCGCCCCGAGGCCGCGGCCGCCGCCAGCATGTGATTCAGATTGTTGATGCGTCCGATCGGTTCGTACAGCATCGCCGCGTAGAAAAAGAAGGCGACGACATCCCCGAGTTTGAAGTGATCGGCCGAGATCATCAGATACCCGCCCATCCCGACGACGGCAACCGTGCCCAGGCTGGAGATGAAATTGGAGGCGGGACTGTGCAGCGACCAACGAAACATCGCCTTCAGGGTGCGATCGCGCAGGCGCTCCGCCTGTTCGCGAAAGCGGCGACGCTCCCGGTCCTTCAGGGCAAACGAATGAATGAGCCGGTTGCCCTGGATGTCCTCGACCAGCAGGCTGTTGAGCTCGCCCGCGGCCTCTCGCACGGTCTTCCAGTAGCGCCGGGTGGCGCGCGCGTGAAGCCATCCCAAAACCAGCAGTACCGGCATCGGGGCTATCACCAGCCATGCGAGCATCGGCTCCATCATGAACAACATCGTGATGATCCCCACGATCATGAGCACGGCGGTCAATCCCTGTTCCGTGCCGTCGAGCAGGGCGCGTTCGACAGCCTGAACATCCTCGATCACCCGGGAGGCGATCTCCCCGCTCTTGCGACGATCGTAGAACCCGACCGGCAGGTGAAGCAGCTTGTCGTGCAGGTCCCCCCGCAAATCGAGGAGCACCTTCTGCTCGACGGTGTTGTTGATCCGGATCCGAAAGCAATTGCACAGCTCGCGCCCGGCATAGAGAGCGACCATCAGCGCCACGCCCAGCCACAAGTCACGATAGTCGCCCGCGGCGATCATGTCGTTGAAGATCCACTGGATGACACGGGGCACCGCGATCGCGAGCAGGGTCATACCGACCGCGAGCACCAGGGTGAGCACAAACAAAACTCGATAGCGGAACAAGTATGCTGAAACGCGCCAGATAACATTCATGGGGTGCACAATATGGGAGGATTTTCCGTTTGCGCCAGTCGGAACTGCGACAAGATCCCTCGACGCCAGCATGATTACGATTGCACCTTCCAAGTGGATCGCACAGTCTGCCCCTCATGCCATCGAACCCGCTTCCGCCCAACGCTGCATCACCGCGCCCCCCCACGCGCCCGGACACCGGCGAAGTGCTCACCGACCTGCCCTCGCCCTATATCCCCCATGCATGTGGACTGCTTCACCTGCCCCGTTTTCTCGCGAAGATCCGAAAGCACCTGGACGGCAAACTGCCCAAGTCGTATCAACGCAATTTCACCAAGGGTTTCGATGGATTCCTGTGTCTTCACCTCGGCGTAGACCCGCAGGAAGTCATCTCCGCCGTTCGGGAGAGCGAGTCGGACCAGGAACGGGACCGGCGCCTGATGGCGCTTTTTCCGGAGGATCTGCGCGTGGCGAAATGGAATCGGGAACTCATCCTGAAAGGAATGAGCGACACCGGCAAGGAGGCGCTCGACGCCGCGAAAAAACGCATGGAAATCAGTCACCGCAAGGATTTGCACAATTTCTGCGACATGATCGACTTCGACGAAGGCCGAATCCCGTGATTCCGCACGAAACGAAGGGGCGACGGCCGGTTGCCATTGCATTTCCTGGTGTTCTTGCATAACCCTGTTGAGTGCCGTGAGAAATTCACGCTATACACCTGCTTTCATCGGGGTCGCCTGGATCGTGACCCTGGGCATTTTCTTCGCAATGGGTCTGTTCGCGGGGATCGCGTTCTTCCGCGGCCTCGACCGCCAGGATTGGACGGGACGGGACGAAGCCACACTCCACCAAGCCGAGATCGGACTCATTCTGGAACGGCTCGCCGGCGCCCCGGTTCGATCGATCACCCGGCAAGCCGACGGCCGACTCGACGAAAACTTTCGCAATGCACTGAGCGGACTGCTGCGGGTGCGCGACAACGTGCAGCGCGCCTATAAAGCCCAGCGAATCGCCTCGGAACTGAGCCAGCGCCAGATCGTGGAAACGATCGCCTTTCTCCAGACACTCCCGCGCGGCCCGCTGCGTGAGGAAGCGTTCCTGGTCTTCCTGCAGCAGTGGGCCGGGATGGACGGTCGATCCGCGCTCGCGTACGTTCTCGCCGACCGGGGGGACTGGGACCGCGAGGCGGCGGTCGCAGCCGTCCTGCGTGGCTGGGCTGAAGACGATCCGATCTCCGCCTGGGAGTGGGTGCAGGAGCGCAGTGGTTCGGAGGATGTCCGGCAGCAGCGATACCAGGCGATTTTCGAGCATGTCGCGCAATACGATTCCGAACTCGCGATGGCACTTGCCTCATCGATCGCCTCGCAGCGGTACCGCTCCGAGGCCATGCGCTCGATCGCCCGCACCGAGCTCAAGCGCATTCCGCCCGAAGCCGTCCTCGCCCAACTTGCCGATTTGCCCGACGATCGTGTCCGAATGGAAACCGTTGCCCATGTATTGGGAATGTGGGCACGCTACGATCCGCACGAGGCCATCGACTGGGCCAACAGTCAGGGGGACGGCGACCTGCGCGCGCTTGCACGCCAGCATATTGCACGAGCGTGGTCACAGTTCGACCCGAAGACAGCCGCAAGCTGGGCTCATGAGCTGCCCGAGGGGCCGGTCCGCGCAGCAGCTCTGGAGGAGGCGGTCAGCTCCTGGATCGATCACGAAGGGGTCGTTCCGGCCGCGCAGTGGCTCAACGAGCTCGAACTTCACCCCGACTTCGATGCCGCGGTGCAGTCGGTCGCCCTCGCTGCCATGGAAACCGATCCCGCGATCGCCATGGGGTGGGCGCACTCGATCACCGACCCAACCGAGAGCGAGTTCATGGTGATGGTGGTGGGACAGTACTGGATGGAGCGCGACGCGCAAACCGCCCGCAACTACCTTGAGGACGATCCTTACATCCCCGAATCAACGCGGCGCCTTCTGCTCGGCCAAATGGAACCGACCCGCGTCATCGAATACGTCCGCGAACCGGACGAACCGGGCGCCGATCATCCTCCGGAGGATTGAGGCGCCTTCGCTTCCGCGTAAACGCGGCATGCGGGAGCACCCGCCGGGACATGGTGTACTCTACCCCCCTCCGCCCGTCATCTCCCGGAGCAGGTTGAAGAACCCGCGCTTGCGCTCGCTGTTTATGCCCCAGTCGGTCGGCACGCTCTGGTACCCTTCTTCGAACCCCTCCTCTTTCATGCGATAGTCGAAGAATCCCCAGCTCGCGTGCTCGCTGACTGCAGCGATCATGTTGTTGTCCGGCTTGTCGAAGTCGAAGTGATCGTCCTCGTTGAACACGACCGGCTCGCCTCCGTATTCGGGAAGGGCGCGCACCTCACGGACCATTTCACGGATGCGGTTCGGATCCCCGACGCTGTTTCCGTGCAGGAGCTGAAAATCGGCCGTCCGGACGATGCCCTCCGGAGGGATGTGGTTCCCGCTCATGCTCGCACCGACCAGAAGCCGGCCCGCGGAACCTTCCACCCTGCCCTCGGAACGCTCCTGCACGCGAGCAATCAGCTCGTGCACGCGATTCTCTTTGAGAATCTCCATCGTGTAAGCGACATTCGCCTCGTTCACGATCTCGACCAGAAGATTCGTGTAACCGCGCCCGAGCAACCAGTCCGTCGCCGCATCGGTCGCGGCGATCACGGCCGCCTCGTCGTTGAAACGCTGATCCTGTCCGAAATAGAAGAATCCGACCTGCGGGACCATACCGAGTGCATCAGCGCGATCGAGGATGCGCTGAAGCCGTTTCAGATATTCGAGCCGCAACGAGCCGTCCTCCCGAAAAGCTGAGTTGTGCCACGGTTGGCTCTTGCTGTATCCGAGGGGACTGCCGCCCTGCAGGTTCACGTTGAAACTGAGGAGCCCGTGCTCCCGCCAGAGCGGCATGTGGGCGATGAACTGGTCCGTGTTGTAGTCCGGATCCCACGGACGATCCGGGTAATCCCAGCGCGACCGCGTCTCCGGATTGAGGTCGTCGAAGACCCCCTGCACCATCCGGCTGTTCATGAGCAACCCCTCAATACGATGGCCCTTCCAGGTTCGACCGGCATAAGTCGGCCGATCATTAATCCAAAAGTCGTCGCCCGAAATCGAAATCGTGGTCTGGTACTGCATCATCGCGTTGTCTTCTGACCGATGGCACACACAACGTCAACGCCGATCCGGTGCGGCAGCCCGCTAGTACCGAGGCATGGAGGGATCAACCTCGCGAGCCCACGCCTCGATGCCGCCGCTCAAGCTCATGGCGCGTGCGAACCCCTTCTTTCTCAGGAATTGAGCAGCTTTCAGACTGCGCATGCCGTGATGGCAATAGACAAGCAACGGCCGGTCACCCGGCAGTCGATCGAGGCGTTCCGGAAGCGATTGCAGCGGGAGCAGAATCGACTCCGGTATCGAACAGATCTGTGCCTCCCACGGTTCGCGCACGTCGATTAACACGGGGCGAGCGGAATCCGGGCCGCCCATCCGCTGGCGGGCCTCGGCGATATCAATCTCCATCGGTGCCTCCGTCGCGCCATCGCCCGACTCCGGCGCCGGCACCGCACAATCAAAACGATAGTTTTCCTCCCGCAGATCCAGGATCGACGGTTTGTTCCCGCAGAGCGGACAGGTCGGATCGGGTTTGATGCGGAGCGTGTGGAAGCGCTGACGCAACCCATCGTGGCTTAGCAGCCGTCCGCACAGAGGCTCGCCGATGCCGAGCAACAATTTGAGCGTCTCGAGCGCCTGCAGACTTCCGATCACTCCCGGGAGGGCGCCGAAGACTCCCGCCTCCTCACAGTTCGGCACGCTCCCGGGTGGCGGCATCTGCGGGAAAAGACAACGGTAGCACGGGGTGCCGCTCGCGGGATCGAAGACCGAGACCTGGCCCTCGAACTGAAAAATACTCCCATATACCAGCGGCTTTCGGACGAAAAAGGCAGCGTCGTTGTTCAGATAGCGCGTCGAGAAGTTATCTGTTCCGTCGACGATGATGTCGTAGCGCCCAAAGCAATCCGCTGCGTTGGCAACGGTAATACCCTCCCCATGCTCCTCGATCGCGACCCCCGAATCGAGTTCCCGGATGCGACGGGCGGCGGACTCGAGCTTCGGGCGTCCGACATCCCCCTCCCCATGCAACACCTGGCGTTGGAGGTTATGGAGTTCGACAGCGTCGAAATCCGCCAACCCGAGCGTACCGACTCCCGCGGCCGCCAGATACAGGGCGGCGGGACTGCCCAGCCCCCCCATGCCGACCACCAGCACGCGTGCCTCGCGCAGCCGGGCCTGGCCATCCATCCCCACTTCGGACAGCCGAATATGCCGACTGTACCGAAGGCATTCGTCCGAACTCAGCTCTCTTGCAATCATTTCATCAAATATCACAGAAAACAGATCCGGATCAAAGAAAATCCCGATCGATCTGTTTGGGCACGGCAACCGGTCTCCGGGACTTGTTTTCGTTGCCGCCCCGGCGCCCCGGGTCCTTCCGCGACACAATTCTGATTGTGATCTTCTGCGGAGTTATGCAGTTTATCGGCACCTGCAAACTGCCGAACCGAGGATAGGATATGTCGAACGATCGTTTCATCGTGATCATGGCTGGGGGCCGCGGCGAGCGGTTCTGGCCCGCAAGCCGTTTGAACCGGCCCAAGCAGCTGCTTCCGATCGTCGGTAAGGAGCCGCTCCTGGTGCAAACGCTCGCCCGCCTGGAGGGAGTCGTTCCTCCGGACCGGATGTTCATACTCACCAACTGCGAACAACGGGAGCAAGTGCTGGAAACGTGTCCCTGGGTTCCGGCCGGTCAGGTGGTCGGAGAACCGGTCGGAAGGGATACGGCGCCCGCAGTGGCGCTCGCCCGCCTGCTTGTGTCGCGCAAGAGCCCCAACGCTGCCTTTGCCATGCTTCCGGCCGATCATGTGATCCGCGACATCACCGGATACCAGTCTGTCCTCAAGACGGCTTTCTCGATCGCCGAACAGCAAGAAACGCTTGTAACCATCGGCATTCAGGCTGAGTACCCTGCAACCGGGTACGGATACATCCGGAAGGGCGCCTCCCTCCAGGGAGAGCACGGCCATCCGGCCTGCTCCGTCGCCGAGTTTGTAGAGAAACCGGATCGGGCAACAGCCGAGCGATACCTCGCCTCCGGCCAATACTACTGGAATGCCGGCATGTTCGTCTGGCGCGCGGATGTGCTGCATCAACAACTGCAAAAGCACGCACCGGGCCTGGCCGACGGCATCGGCAGGATCGAGTCCGCCCTCGCCGGAGGCGAATCGCTCGACAGCGCCCTCGAGACCTATTATCCCGACATGGAGAAAATCTCGATCGACTACGCTTTGCTCGAACACGCCGACTCCGTCTCCGTCGTGGAATCCGCCTTCGACTGGGACGATGTCGGCGAGTGGCCGGCAGTGGCCCGACATTACCCGAAGGATGATCGCGGCAATGTCCTCGACGGTCACAGCGTTGTCGAATCCGGCAGCAACAATATCGTGATCAGCCACGGCGATCGCCTGACCGCCGTGCTGGGCGCGGACGATCTGGTTGTGGTGCAGACCGAGGACGCCACGCTCGTCTGCCCGCGTTCGCGAGCCCAGGAGGTCAAGAAACTGGTGGCGCGATTGGACAAGGATCCGGAGACCCGTCCCTGGGTGTAGGATGACCCGCACACCCAGACGCTTTCTCGGCATCGATCCGGGAACCAAACGCATCGGCCTGAGCTACGGCGATGCCTTGGGAATCGCGACCCCGCTCCCCGCGATCCCCGCCCTCCCGAAACGCGAACGCGACCGCCGGCTGGGCGAATCCATCACCGAGCGACGGATCACCGATCTGGTGGTCGGATACCCCTACAACATGGACGACACCATCGGGCCGCGCGCGAAGGAGACCGATCGTTTCATCGCGGAGCTGGAGTTCCGGTTCGGACTCCCCGTTCACCGCACGGATGAACGACTGACCACCTACCAGGCCGAGAGCGATCTGCGCGAGCAGGGCCGCAGAACCAAGCGCGATCGCCGTACCCGGCGCAGCGGCGAGGTCGATTCCCGAGCCGCAACTCTAATACTCCAGGACTACCTCGACCAGTTGGCGCACATTGAATAAGGAATAAATGAAACGATCCGGCCCGCAGTCGGACCGGATCGTTTCAAGTTGAGATTTCAAGCAGGCTCATACGCCGTTTGAACCGAAGCAGTCGGCCGGCGCGCAGAGCTCGGTCGACACGGCTGCTTCAAGGCTGCTGCATCTGCTGCTGCAGCTGCTGGAACCTCTGACGCAACTCGTTCTGCTGCTGAACCAGTGATTGCACGTCCGGGTTGATTTCCTCCATGACGTTCGTCTGGATCTGGCTTACTTCCTGCAGCTTCTGCTGTGCGGTCTCGGACTGTGCGGCCTGCGCCTCGACTTCCGCGAGCCCCTGCCGCAGTTCCTGGTGCTCCTGCAGATAGGTCTGGAACTGCTGACGCTCCTCTTCATTCAGACTCTCGAAATCGTCCATCTGAACCAGCTCTTCCACCAGTTCCTGCTTGCGCTCGATTTCATCGGATTTCTCCGGCTCCATCTCGATCATCTTCTCACTCAGGGTCCGTTCGTATGCCAGCAGCGCGCTCTGTACTTCATCGCGCTGGTTCGCCTCCTGGCGCACGGAGTTTATCTGCATGTTGATTTGCTGGAGCTCCTGTTGAACTTCCTGCAGTTCCTGCTGAACTTCGGGAGCCACTTCCGGCGCTTGCTGCGGAGCGGGCGCCGGCTGCGCCTGTTGAGCCCCGACATGCAAGGCCGTGCCCGCAGCGAAAACCGCAACCATTGGAAGGATGGTGTATTTGAGTCGATTCTGATTCATATATCTCGTTTCCGTGTTTTTGTTTTGTACTCGTCTTCACTTCAGACAGATGCCGCATTCCCAGCGTCTGTCGTGCATGACCGGGCATCGCCCCGCCTCTGGATTCAGGCAGCGGGCATATGGAATTGTTCCGAAAAAATCGCCCGCGCGCCTCTCAACGAAAACATGCCCGGGGAAAGAGCTCCATCAATCCAGTGCAGTCGTCTCAAAACTGGTCGGAGGCCATTGGGCTTGCGTATCACATGCACCAATCTCCGGCGGTCGACCGCACGGCCGATTTCCCGCACCACCCGCTATTCCAGAAGTTCCCGCAAATCGTTCTCCCCGATCACGCGCACACCGAGTTCACGGGCTTTGTCGAGTTTCGAGCCGGGGTTGTCCCCCGCCACGAGGTAATCCGTTTTACGACTGACGCTGCCCGTCACTTTACCGCCCATCCGTTCGATCCCTGTTTTCGCCTCCTCCCGCGACAAACCGGACAAGGTCCCGGTCAGAACGAACGTCTTTCCCGCCAGGCGATCATCGCGCTCCTCTGTCGTCTCCTCAGGGTCGATGCCGAGCCGGCGCAAACGTTTCACGCACGACCGATTCTCCGGATCCTTAAAAAAAGCCGAAATAGCCCCGGCCATGACCGAGCCGACGCCGTTGACACGCTCAAGGTCGAACTCGCTCGCATCCATCAGCGCGCCGAGGCTGCCGAATGCACGTGCCAGATCCTTGGCCGATTGCGCTCCGACATGCGGAATGCCGAGTCCGTGGATAACGCGCCACAGTTCGTTTCCTTTGCTCTGCTCCAGCGCATGGAGCAGATTGCGCGGCGCCTTATCGGCCTCTTTGTACAACGAAACCAGATCCTCAAATCGGAGCGTGTAGAGGTCCGGAATATCGCGAACCAACTCCCTGGAAACCAACTGCTCGATCATCGCTTCGCCCAGTCCCTCGATGTCCATGGCGGTCCGACCCGCAAAATGCTGAATCCGGCGTCGCAGTTGGACCGGATCGCCGGCTCGCACAAGCCGCCACGCCGCCTGACCCGGAATCCGCTGCACCTCCTCCGGCCCAAAGCCGAGTTCGCGCAGGCGCGCCGCGAAATCAAAAGGAGCGCTGTCGGCCGGTCGTTTCTCATGGACCACGGAGACCACCGCGGGGATCACCTCTCCCGCCTTTTCAACAACCACCGTGTCCCCCTCGCGAATATCCTTGCGCGCAATCTCGTCCTCGTTGTGCAGCGTCGCCCGCGACACTGTCGTACCCGCAAGAACCACCGGTTCCAGCTCCGCCACGGGAGTCAATGCACCCGTGCGTCCCACCTGAATCCGAATGGAACGCAGGCGCGTCTCCGCCCGCTCGGCCTCGAATTTGTAGGCGATCGCCCACCGGGGAGCCTTGCTCGTATAACCGGCATCGCGTTGCATCGCGAAATCATCGAGCTTCACAACGGCTCCATCTGTGCCGTAGGCAAAATCCGCGCGCAACCTTTCCAACTCGCGGATCGCCTCCCACGCCGCGTCGATACCAGCGACCACCCAAACCCGTTCCAACGCAGGAAATCCCCACGCCCGAATGCGTTCGTGAACCTCGGATTGCCGACGCACCCAGGGACCCGCCACATACCCGGCGCCGTAGAGCACGATCTCCAGGCGACGCCGTCCCGCCTCCCGCGCGTCGAGCAGTTTGACCGTCCCCGATGTCAGGTTCCGCGGGTTCCGGAAGAACGGAAGCCCCGCTCGCTCGCGCTCCCGGTTGATGCGCCGGAACTCGGCATGGCTCATGTACACCTCGCCCCGGATTTCGATGACATCGGGAACGCCGCCGCCCCGCAGACGCCGGGGTACGCCGGAGATCGTCTCGATGTTCCGCGTTACGTCGTCCCCTTCCACGCCGTTGCCGCGCGTCACCGCACGCACGAATCGTCCTCCTTCGTAAGTCAGACTGATCGCCAGACCATCGATCTTCGGCTCGACCAGGTAATCGATGCGGTCGCGTTCAAAAAGACGCCGCAAGCGCTCGTCAAACGCGTAGAGATCCTCCCGGCTGTACGTATTATCCAGGCTGAGCATCGGCTGCCTGTGCCGATAGGCAGCAAATTCCGGGCTCCGGTCATCTCCAACCTGTCGGACCGGGGAGTCCTCCGCGGCGAATTCCGGATGCTCCGCTTCGAGCTGCGCCAACTCGGCCTTCATGCGATCGTATTCCCGGTCGGAAATCTCCGGCGCAGCCTTGCGAAAATAGAGTTCGTCGTGTCTGCGGATCTCAGCCCGCAGCTGGGTGATGCGCGATTCCATTCCCCCTGCTTCAGTCATATCAACCAACTCTGAATCGACGTTTGGAAAATGGCAATCCGCCAGAGGCAAATCCGCCGCCGGATTCACCAGCCCGCGACCGCTTCACCATTCCCATGTTCTGATCATTCGCGAGAATCTCCAATGAACCAAAAAGATTCCCAAGTCAGGCTTGCCATCCCACGTAAAATGACACTATGCTGCCAATAAAGAGATATTCCGACCTCCCAACGTATCCTGCATGATCCTGCGGCATGAAACGAACTCGAATTGAACGGTGCTGTTTTTGTCGTAATCCATGAATGATCGCGACTTATCGCTACCCATACCCTCTGAAAAATGCCTCCGGAGTCGAAATTTGGTGTTTACACCGAGCGGTTGAAATCTTATTCACCGGTTTATGTATTTGCCTCCGAAACCCGGCCTCGGCGTGAATCGCAGTGGAACCGGGCCTGTGGTCACGGTGTGGCCTTCGTGATTCTCCCCCCAACCACCAATCCGATTTAATCTTGAAAACCACAGCAAACGAAACCGAACTACGCGATGCGCTGAAGCGCTGCCCGCCACAGACGATCGAAGCGGCCGTTGCGTACCGCCAGAACAAGGATTGGGAGCTTGTTCCCACGATCGTCCTGGGGATTATCGAACGTTTCGTTGAACCCGAGGTACGTCCGACGGTTCGCGAAAACAATGATTCCACCCGTCTGTTCGAGGATCTCGGAATCGACTCGCTGCTGATGGTGGAGATCATTATGCTCGTCGAAGAGACGCTGGATATCTCGATCGAAAACGAAGAACTCCGGGGCTTGCGGACGCTCGGGGACATCAAGAGTTACCTCGACTGTAAGATCCGGGGACTTCCGCTCCCGCAGAAGCAAAAATCGCTCGGCTTCGAGGAGATCGCCGCGGTGATGCCGCAGCAGCACCCGTTCCTCTTCCTGCAGGAGTCGCGGCTCAACCACGACTATGCGGAGGGCAGCTACCGGATCAACGGGGATGAAGCGTTCCTCGAAGGCCATTTCAAGGACAATCCGATCTTTCCGGCCTCCATCATGCTGGAAGCGCTCGGACAGCTGGCGGTCCTCTTTCTCCTGCGCGGCCAGAATGAGATGCTGCAGGAGCAGGTCGATCCAGGACGGATATTCTTCTTCGGGTGCGACGGCGTGCGGTGCCATCGGGTCTGCCGGCCCGGAGATTTCCTGCACTTGAAGGTGAAGCTCAAGAAGGTTCACCCTCCCCTCGCGTTTTTTGAAGGGAGCATCCAGTGCAACGGGGAGCGCGTCGCCTTTGCGGAGGAAATCGCCCTCACCTTCGCGACAACCGCCCCTGCCGCGGTGGACGAGAAAATCCATGGCAGCAACGGCACGCACCTGCCGTGATCCGGCGGTTGCGGCCGGCTCATCCAGGCGTTGGCTTCTATGCGAAACGTCGTCGTAACCGGTCTGGGATTCGCATCCTGCCTTGGGCTGAATCAATCGGAAGTCGTCTCCAGGCTCAAGGAATCCCGACACGGCATCCAACGGTACGAACCGTTTTTGAAACGCGAATGCGGCGTCCGGGTTGGAGCACCGATTCCGGGATTCGACACCACAGCCGAGGACCCCGAGGACTGGGTCTACCCGGAAGGCCTGAAACTGCGGCTCGATGTCCTGAGGGGGCTTCCGCCGCACGGGGTCTACGGGTTCTACGCACTCAGCCAGGCCCTCGAGGATGCAGGGTTGGCGCGCGATCAGGTGAACGATCCCCGGACGGGACTCTACACCGCATCCGCCGGGTCTCCGTCGCGAATGTACTACAATCTCGACCGGATGATCCGGTTCGGGCCCCAGCGCTGCTCGCCGCTCGGAATCGTCGCCTCGATCGCAGGGACGTTGACGTTCAATCTTGCCGCGGCGTACAAGATCAAGGGATCGACCAGCGGATTCGTATCGGCCTGCGCGTCCAGCGGCCACGCCCTGGGAGCCGCACGTGACGAGATTGCCCTGGGCCGTCAGGATCGCATCCTGGTCGTCGGAGCGGAGGATTTCAGCGTCGAGACGATTCTGCCGTTCGTGAGCATGCGGGTGCTCTCGCCTTCCGATGACCCCGACACCGCCTCGCGCCCCTTCGATCGCGACCGGGATGGATTTGTGGGGACCGGGGGGGCCGTGGCGATGATCCTCGAGGCCGAGGAGATCGCGGAGGCACGCGGAACGACGCCCTACACCCGGTTCTCGGGATGGGGCCAGGCGAGCGACGGCTTCCACGTCGCCGCCTCGCATCCGGACGGCGACGGACTCGCTCGCGCAATGCAGAACGCGTTGGACGCGACGGCCATAGAACCGGGGGCCGTCGGCTACATTAACGCCCACGCAACCTCAACTCCCGTGGGTGATATCTCGGAGTTGCGTGCCATCAAACGGGTGTTCGGCGCGCATCAAACCCCGGCGGTGAGCAGCACGAAGGCGTTGACCGGTCACGCCCTCTCCCTCTCCAGCATCATGGAATCGGCCTTCTGCAACCTTGCCATGCGGCACGGATTCCTCCCGGGATCCGCGCATATTTCTCATCTCGATTTCGAGGCGGAAGGCGTCGACATCGTTCATGAGAGCGTGTCGCGCAGGGTGGAGACTATGATGAGCAACAGCAGCGGCTTCGGTGGCGCCAACGTGGTGCTGGTCTTCCAACAGCCCGGTTGATTCTCACTGCCGCACCCATGCCTCATGCCCCCGACCGATCCCTGTATTCTAATCCTGACCTCGAGCACAGGGGGAGGACACGATCAAAGGGCGTATGCCTTCCAGGAATGGGTGCGCCGCCTCTACGGCGATCGGGTGACGGTACACGTCGAACACATTCTGGAAAACTCCTCCCGGTTGACCCGCTTTGGCGTGTGGACCTACAACACGATCCAGCGACACGCCCCTGCGCTGCACAATATCTATTGGTATATCGCCGAACTCTTCGGGATGATGCAGGGACGCGGTCTTGGATGGGGCGGAGGCTATTTCACCGCACTGCTGCAGCGCTGGCAGCCACACGTGATCCTCAGCGTCCACGACAGCACAAACCGGGGTTACTTCGACGTGGCTCGACGGATGTTCGGCGACCGCGTCTGCTGCGCGACCTATTGCGGCGAGTTCAGCGGCGGCTTCGGGTACAGCCGGATCTGGATCTCCCCTCACGTCGACCTCTTCTACTCGCGGACTGCGGAAGCGGAGCGCCATGCGCTCGCCTTGGGGCTTCCCGCTGCCAAAGCCCGCCGCTTCCAGAACTTCCTGGCTCCTCACGCACTGGCACCCCCAATGGACAGCGACGCCCGGAGCCGCTTCCTGAGGGACGAACTCGGCCTCCTTCCCGATCGTTTCACAATCCTGCTCGCTACAGGCGCCGTCGGCGCAAACCGCCACATCGCCCACCTCGAGACCCTGCGCCCCTTCGCCGACCGGATCCAGGTGATCGTCATCTGCGGACACAACCAGCGGCTCCTGTCGCGGGTTGCGGCGTGGTCCGAAAACAGAAGCGGAGCGCTTCGAACCTCGGTCAAGGGACATAGCCGTCGCGTCCCGCAACTCCTGCAGGCCGCCGACCTCGTCGTGGCACGCGGCGGTGCCAACCTGGCGGCCGAGGCCGTGTTCACGGGTTGCCCCATCCTCTTCTTCGTCCGATCGATCATGCCGCAGGAACGCCTCACCGTTCGCTACCTCAGTTCGAAAGGAGCAGCCCTCTCGTTTTCCAGCGATCGAGAGCTCGCCCGGGCGGTCGCCGGCCTGCTCGACTCGCCCGATCGCATGCGGCAACTGCGCGAGGGAATCGCCGCAACGCGCGCCTCCGATCATCCCGAGGAATTCGTCCGCGCTCTGGTCACCCGAGGCGAGGAGCTGGCCCATTCATGACGGATTCACGTCGCACCATTTTCCTGTTCACGCGGTTTCCGGTCGCCACGGAGACGTTTCTTCAGCGCGAGGTGCGTGCGTTGCTCGCCCAGAATCGGCCAATCGAGCTGATTTCCCTCTGGGGGGGCGCCACGCAGTTCGAAGGATATCCCGTCCACGCGCCGGGCCGGATGATGACCTTCGCCCGCGGGTTCCCAGCCCTCTGGCCCTGGCTGGCGCGCCAGCCAGGACCCCTCCGCCGATGGAGCGAAGCACTCTGGGAGGAGTCGCCGCCCAACCCGGTGAACCTGGGTGAGAATCTGTGGGCAGTCTGCGCCGCTGCGAACCAGCTGCCGCGGCTCCGTCGCGCCCCGCCCGCCCACCTGCACGCCGTATGGGGATCGATGCCCGCTACCGTGGCATGGCTCCTCGGCGACGCCCTCGACATCCCGTGGAGTATGGCCGCTCACGCCTACGACCTGTTCGATGACGGCGGGGATTGGTTGATGCGGGAGAAGCTTCGGCACTGCCGGTTCGTTCGCACCTCGACCGAAGCCGGCGTGCGCCGCCTCCAGGCACTCGGCGCGCCGCCCGAGCGCGTGCACCGGATCCGGCGGGGACTCCCTCAGTTGCCGGCGCTTTCCGATCCGCGGGGCCGGCGTCGCCCCCTCCGCCTGCTCAGCGTCGGTAGACTCGTCGAGAAGAAGGGGTTTCTCAACCAACTCAGGATACACGCCGCCGTACGGGATGCAGGAATCGAGATCGCGGTCCGTATTCTCGGAGACGGTCCGATGCGCAGCACACTCGAACGCGAAATCGTACGTCTCGATCTCGCGGATACCGTTACCCTCGAAGGCGCCCGCCCGTATTCGGAGGTCGAGGAGGCCTATCGTTGGGCGGATGTATTCATTTTTACCGGAATGATCGCCGCAAAAGGAGATCGCGACGGTTTGCCCAACGTGATTGCCGAGGCGATGGGTCATGGCGTTCCCGTGCTCAGCACTCCCGTCGGCGGCATCCCGGAAGCGGTGCAGCACGAAGAATCCGGGTGCCTGCTCTCCGCGAGTGAGCCCTGCGCATGGGTCAAAACGCTGCGCCGAATTCAGGAGGACGACCACCACTATAGGAAGATCCAACAAACCGCCCGCGCATGGGTCGAACGGGAGTTCGATTTGCACCGCAACGTCACGCGCCTCTGGGAACGAATCGCCGCCGAGAGCCGGTTTATACAATAGGAACACCGGGGCATGAACGCGGTAGCCCGGTCTCAGGCAGCCGAAGGGGTTGCGCCCCCCGCACGAGGATGCCGGTTCCTCAATGAGCCGCCCGACGGCGCTCAAATTACATCAGCGAACTGCGGGCGCAGCCATACGAAGACCGCGTACCCCGTCGCGCATGACACCAGGCCGACGACGTACAGATACAAAAGCGGCTGCCAGCTTACCGGCACGTCCCACAAAAGAATATCACGGGTCAACTCAATGGCGTGCAGGAACGGATTCCACTTCAGAAAAACCCACGCCTCGGGTGCGCGCTCCTTGACCGTCTGGGCGGAGAAGAAAATTCCGCTTGCATAGAAGAAAGCGAGCGAGAAAAAGCTCGTGAGGTGCTGCAAATCCCTGAAATAGACCCCCAAAGCAGAGAACAGCCAGCCCATACCGAGCACGATCAGGAATATCGGCAGGATGATTACGGGAAACCACAACACCGCCGCCGTCAGCGGCGGCCCGAATGCCAGGATGCCGCCCAGACTGAGCGCCAGCGTGATCAGAAAGTGATAGAACGCCGAGCCGACGGCCGCCACCGGTAACACTTCCAGCGGAAACACCACGCGCTTTACGAGGTTGGCATTCTGCACGATAATCGTCGGCGAGGCTCCGAATATTTCCGAGACAAGGTTGAAAATGGTGATCCCGAGAAAGACTCCGAGGGCGAAATCGAGCCCGGTCTCGTCCTCCATAACCCCGAATCGACTCCCCACGATAACCCCGAACACCAGCGTGTACAGTCCCATCATCATCAATGGATTGAGCACGAGCCAGAGGGTCCCGAGGTAACTGCCCTTCGTCCGTACCTCGATATTGCGCAGGATAAACTGCCACAAGAGGTGCCGATTCCGGACCAGGGTCATCGGAGACCATGATGTTCTGCCACTCAGGCGGGTGCTGGGGATTTCCTGTTCCACGATGAGACGCCGGCTTCGGGTCGCTCGCCGGAGCGATCCGGATCTGTGAAATCTGCAAGCTAAGATCCCCGTTGGCGATGACGAGCACATTTTTCCGGTCCCGTACCGCGCTTGCCATCCAAAGCGTATCGTTTCATAATGGAATCCCTTTTTTAGCTCGTATTCCCGATTCGACCATGCTTCCCGGCATCCCCAAAGCCTGCAGGCTGCGCTTCTGTTGCATCCCCGCCCCGCTTCGTACCATTGCTCTCTTCGCGTGCCTGATTTACCCGTTTTCCGGTTACGCGACGGTCTTGCTCAACGAGACAATGGCTTCGAACGGCCGGACCATCGCGGATGACGACGGCGACTACGAGGACTGGATCGAACTGTACAATGCCGGTGCGGATGCCATCTCGCTCGCCGGCTGGGGGCTTTCGGATGACCGGGACCGGCCGTTCCGGTGGGTCTTTCCCGACATCGTCATCCCGCCGGGAGAGCACCTGCTCGTATGGGCCTCCGGCAAGGACCGGTCCGACCCCGAAGCATCGCTGCACACGAATTTCAGCATCGCGTGGACCGGAGAGGAAATCCTCCTGACCCGTCCCGACGATTCCGAGGCGGATTCCCTGCCCCCCACCCGCATCCCTCGCGATATCAGTTTTGGCAGGGCACCGGACGGTACGGACTCCTGGCGGTACTTCGACGAACCCACGCCCCTGCAACCCAACTCCGACACCGGGTACGAGCGACTGCTCAGCGCCCCGCTCTTCTCGCACGCGCCGGGGTACTACGGTCAGCCGATCGAACTGCACCTTCATACCACGGACAGCGCGGTTACCCTGCGATATACCCTGGACGGGTCAAAACCAACCGAGACCTCGCCGCGGTTCGACCCGGAGTCGCCCATCGTGGTCTACGATCGCAGTTTCGAGCCGGATGAACTGACCCCGATTCGCACGATCGCGCCGAACGGGGACTGGCGTACTCCCGAAGACCCCGTTCAGAAAGCCACTGTTGTTCGCGTGCGTGCGTTCGGCGAGGAGGCACTGCCGAGCGCAACCGCCACAGGCACCTACCTGATCGGCCCGGAACGCCACGATCGCTACTCCTTTCCGGTCCTATCGATTTCCACGGATGCGGCGCACTTCTTTTCCAGCGATTCCGGCATCTACGTGCACGGCGACGGAAGCACCCCGAACTGGCGCAGGCGCGGGCGCAACTGGGAACGCCCGATTCACCTGGAGATGTTTGAGACCGACGGCCGGCGCGTGCTCAGCCAGGGTGCCGGAGCGCGGATCCACGGAAACGCCAGCCGCAAATACCCGCTGAAATCACTCCGCCTCTACGCGCGCCGGGATTACGGTCCCTCGCGCTTTAACTACCGCATCTTCCCGGATCAGCCGTACGAGAGCTACAATCGCCTGATTCTGCGCAACAGTGGACAGGACTACAGGCACGCCCACTTTCGCGACGCCTTCCATCAGACGCTGGTCGGGCACCTGCGCTTCGACACCCAGGCATATCGACCGTCCATCGTCTTTATCAACGGGGAATACTGGGGGATCCAGAACATCCGGGAGCGGTACGACCGGCACTACCTCGAACGCGTCCACGAGATCGACCCCGACAACATCGATCTCCTCGCCCATCAGATCAACGTGCAACGGATCATCAAGGAGGGAAACCGGGCGCACTACGACGCTCTCCTCGCAACACTGGAGGAGGAAGACCCCGCGGATCCGGAGGTGTATGAAACAATTCGAACGATGATGGACCTCGGGAACTTCATCGACCTCCACATCGCCAACATCTACCTCAACAACACCGACTGGCCGAGCAACAACATGGATTACTGGCGGGTGCGCACGCCCTTCGACCCCGATATCCGGCCGCCCTTCGACGGGCGCTTCCGATGGCTGCTCGTCGACACGGATTTCGGGTACAGCCTGCACCTCCATACCGGATGGCGCCAGTTCCACGAACCCGACTTCGACACCCTCAGCTTCGCGGCGAAACCGGACGGTCCGACATCGGGCTATGCAGACGCCAATCAAGACTGGCCGAACCCTCCCTGGGCGACGATGCCCTTCCGCCGCCTCCTGCGCAACGACACCTTTCGCCACGATTTCATCTCGCGGTTCGCCGACCAGTTGAACACCGCATTCCATTCCCGCCGGGCCACCGCCCTTCTCGAGGAGTTCCAGGAACGGATCGCACCCGAGGTGGACGAACACATCGAGCGCTGGCCGTCCATTTTCCCCGATCCCGAAAGCACCACCAGGGGACCCGCTGCCTCGCGAATATCGATGCGCGCCTTCGCCGAGCAGCGCCCCGGCCACCTCTTCGACCATATTGAAGCCTTCTTCGATCTCGCCGGACGCTCCGACATCACGTTCGACGTAAGCGACCCGGAAGGCGGAACACTCCGAATCAACTCCGTGGAAATCAACGGCGATTCCTTCGGACTGGCCGATCCGGCCTCACCATACCCGTGGTCCGGATCGTATTTTCACGGGGTTCCCGTAACCGTCGAGGCCCGGCCGAACCCCGGATTCCGATTTGCCGAGTGGAAAGAATTCCCGGATCACAACGACCCGGTGATTGCAATCGACCCGGCGGCGGTCCCTGTGCTGTCCGCGCGCTTCGACCCGGATCCCACAGCCTTCGAACCCGCACCCCACCGGCTCGCCGACGCGCCGTACACCTTCGCCGTGTGGCCCGCGGACGCCGATCCCGGAACGTACCCTCCGCACATGCGCTTGCTTCAGCTCGCCGGTCCGGATCCGGGGCCGACCGCCGCGCTCGCCGGCGCCTGGGCGCTTCCGTACAACCTTGAAAGCCGGAGCCGGATCGTGGGGCTCGACTCCGATGGTCTCGGATTTATCAATACCACCAACGCCCAGGATGCTCCCGGCGCCGCGTATGTCGGGGCCGCAATCCTCGCTCTCGATACACGCGGGGTGCGCGCGGCCGAGCTCGAATGGACCGGCGGCACCGTTCTTCCCAACAACCGCGTCTACCACCTACGCCTGCAATACCGCCTCGAAAGCACCGGACCCTTTTTCGATTTCACCGATCCCGAGGGCGATCCCATTCTGTACACCCGCTCCGCAATCGCCGGAGACGCGCAACACATCAGCGGAATTCCACTCCCGGAAGAAATGCTCGGGCGCCCGTACGTTCAGGTGGCGTGGCGGTACCACTACGAGCCGACCGGAACCTCGGGGCCCCGCGCGAAGCTGCGCCTTGACAATATCACCGCCACGGCGACCGAGCTCAACCCGTGGCCGCCGGGATCGGCCTGGGACGACTTCTCTCGAACCGAAGACAACCGATACCACGCGGAGTGGTTCGGCACGGTGGAGCTCGCCTACTATCCGTGGGTTCGGCACATGGAACTCGGTTGGATCTACTTCGCCGAAGCCGCGCCCGAACAGCTCTGGTACTGGGACGCTGCGTTCGGCTGGGTCTGGTCCTCGTCCGAACACTTCCCATATTTCTTCAGCTTCGGGGATCCGGGTTGGTTCTACTTCGCCGCCGCGATCGCCGGCGCCCGCCACTTCTGGTCCTTCTCCCGGTCCGAGTGGATCGAACGCTGATCGCTGGTTCTCGTAACTCCGCGCCACCGATCGAGTACGGCACCGCTGATCTTCGCTGATTTCATCGCCTGCGACCCGTACCGTCGGGGCCATGCGCTCTCTCGCGATTACGGTCGTCCCGAGCGACGCAACACAACCAAAAAGGCGCGCCCCTTTTGGGGGCGCGCCTCGTTTGATTGGAATTTTCCAACGGGCTGTTGTTGTGGAACAGCGGGGCGCTTACATCATGCCGCCCATGCCGCCCATTCCACCCATGCCGCCCATGCCGCCCATATCGCCGCCGCCGCCGGAATCCTTCTTATCGTCTTCCGGGATGTCGGTGATGATGGCTTCGGTGGTGAGCAACAGGCCTGCGACCGATCCGGCGTTCTGGAGCGCCGTGCGAGTCACCTTGGTCGGGTCGACCACGCCGGCCTTCACGAGGTCTTCGTACTCGCCGGTCGTCACGTTGTACCCGAAGTTGCCCTTCTTGCTGAGCACTTCCTGAACAACCAGGGAACCCTCGACGCCGGCGTTGACGCAGAGCTGGCGCAACGGTTCCTCAATCGCACCGCGCACGATCTTGACCCCGAGCTGCTCGTCCCCTTCGAGGGTGAGCGCATCCAGGCCCTTGATCATCCGAAGCAGCGCAACACCGCCACCGGCCACGATCCCTTCTTCGACGGCCGCGCGGGTCGCGTGCAACGCATCCTCAACACGGGCCTTCTTCTCCTTCATCTCAGGCTCCGTTGAAGCACCGACATTGATGACGGCCACACCGCCTGCGAGCTTCGCGAGACGCTCCTGGAGCTTTTCGCGATCGTAATCGCTGGTCGTCTCATCGATCTGACGGCGAAGCTGCTTGACGCGGCCCTGGATATCGTTGGCCTTGCCGGCACCCTCGACGATGATCGTGTTTTCCTTGTCCACCGAGATGCGCTTGGCACGGCCGAGATCGCTGACCTGGACGTTCTCAAGCTTGATCCCGAGATCCTCGGTGATGCACTTGCCACCGGTGAGCACCGCGATGTCTTCAAGCATGGCCTTGCGGCGATCCCCGAATCCGGGCGCCTTGACGGCACAGACGTTCAAAGTCCCGCGCAGCTTGTTCACGACGAGCGTGGCGAGTGCTTCGCCTTCGACATCTTCCGCGATGATCAGGAAGGGCTTTCCGCTCTTCGCAACGTTCTGCAACAGCGGCAGCATGTCGTTCAGGTTCGAGATCTTCTTCTCGTGAATGAGGATGTAGGCATCCTCCAGAACCGCTTCCATCGCTTCCGTGTTGGTTGCGAAGTAGGGGCTCAGGTAGCCCTTGTCGAACTGCATCCCCTCGACGACGTCGAGGTAGGTTTCGATGCCCTTCGCTTCCTCAACGGTGATCGTGCCGTCCTTTCCGACTTTGTCCATCGCGTCGGCGATGATCTCACCAATATCTGCGTCCCAGTTCGCGGAAACGGTCGCGACACTGCGCACTTCCTCCCGCTCCGAGACCTTCTTCGAGATCTTGCTGAGTTCCGCGACCCCCGCCGCAATGGCCTTGTCGATTCCGCGCTTGATGTACACCGGGTTGCCGCCGGAGGTGACGAATTTCATCCCCTTACGGTAGATCGACTCGGCGAGAATCGTCGCCGTCGTCGTGCCGTCCCCGGCGTTGTCGCTGGTCTTGCTCGCGACCTCGCGAACCATCTGGGCGCCCATGTTCTCGTACGGGTCCTTCAACTCGATCTCCTTCGCAACGGT
Organism: Opitutales bacterium; assembly: GCA_007133065.1. Lineage (GTDB taxonomy): Bacteria > Verrucomicrobiota > Verrucomicrobiia > Opitutales > Oceanipulchritudinaceae > SLNJ01. Next base: position 99,336 of record SLNJ01000019.1, on the reverse strand, counting down.
GACGCCGTCCTTGGTGACCGTCGGAGAACCGAACTTCTTGTCGATTACAACGTTCCGGCCCTTGGGTCCGAGCGTCACTTTGACCGCGTTCGAGAGCGTGGCGATACCGTTCAGGATCTTCTTCCTGGCATTCTCCTCAAAGAGTATTTGCTTAGCCATTTTGCTTTCCTTTGTTACTGATTAATTAAGCTTGTGAGCTGATTCGTATGCGTTTCAGGAGATGATCCCGAGGATGTCATCCTCGCGCAACAACTGGTAGGTCGTGGTATCGAGCTTGACCTCGGTTCCGCCGTACTTGCTGGTGATGACACGATCGCCCACCTTGACCTCGAACGGTCGTGTGGAGCCGTCGTCATTCTTACGGCCGGTACCGAGCGCGATGACTTCGGCCTCGGTTGGTTTCTCCTTGGCGGTATCGGGAATGATGATCCCGCCCTTGACTTCCTCACTCGACTCGATGGCTTTCACCAATACGCGGTCTCCGAGGGGCTTGATGTTCACTTTTTTTGCCATATTTTCTGCGTGTTGTTAGAGTTTCATTACCTGAAACCAAGCGACCGGACCACACTGCATGGTTCGGTCGCAAATTGTTGAGAGTTATTTGTCCTTCCTGTCCGCGGCATCTTCTTCGACTTCCGCGTCCACCACGTTATCGTCGTTCGGCTTCCCGGAGGCCTCACCGTCACCGGAACCCGAACCCGGGGCACCAGACTCCGCGGTCGCTCCACCGGCACCACTCTCGGCATACATCGCCTGCACAACCTCCTGCATTTCGCTGGAGTTGTTGATGGCGTCGAGCGCCTGTTTAACCTGGTCGGCATCCTCGGACTCAAACGCAGCCTTGCCATCGCTGACCAGTTTTTCGAGCGCCGGCTTCTTGTCGGCCGGAATCTTGTCGGCGCTCTCCTTGAGGAGCTTCTCGACGCTGTAGACGGCCGTGTCGAGCTTGTTCTTCTCCTCCACGAGTTCGCGCTTTTTGCGGTCTTCCTCGGCGTGCTGTTCCGCTTCTTTGCGGAGCCGCTCGACCTCCTCCTTATCCAGTCCGGATGAAGAGGTGATCGTGATCTTCTGGTCCTTTCCGGTCCCCATGTCCTTCGCGGTCACGTGAAGGATTCCGTTCGCGTCGATGTCGAAGGTCACCTCGATCTGGGGTGTACCCCGCGGTGCGGGTGGAATCCCGTCGAGCCGGAAATTCCCCAGGAGCTTATTGTCCTTCGCCATCGGGCGTTCGCCCTGGAGAACGCGGACGTCGACTGCGGTCTGGTTGTCGCTGTAGGTGGAGAAAGTCTGTGATTTCTTCGTCGGGATCGTGGTGTTGCGCTCGATCATGGCCGTCGCGACCCCGCCCGCGGTTTCGATGGCTAGGGTAAGCGGCGTCACGTCGAGCAACAGCACGTCGCGGGTATCGCCCTGCAGGACGGATCCTTGGATCGCCGCGCCGGTCGCCACGACTTCGTCGGGATTCACCCCCTTGTGTGGTTCCTTCCCGGCCAGATCGCGGGCGATTTCATTGATTTTCGGCATGCGGGTCATGCCGCCGACAAGCACCAGTTCATTGATCTGCCCGGAGTCGATCCCCGCATCCTTCAGGCACGCCTTGAACGGCTCCACGGTACGCTGGGCGAGGTGGTCGGTCAACTGCTCCAGCTTCGAGCGGTTCAGACTGACGTTCAGGTGCTTCGGACCGGAGGCATCGGCGGTGATAAACGGCAGGTTGATCTCGGTCGACTGGGCCGAACTGAGGGCGACCTTGGCTTTCTCCGCCTCTTCCTTGAGGCGCTGGAGCGCCATCTTGTCCTCGCGCAAATTGATTCCGCTGTCTTTCTTGAACTCGGAAACCAGCCAATCGATGATGGCGGAATCCCAGTTGTCACCTCCGAGATGCGTGTCGCCGTGGGTTGCCTTGACCTCGAAAACCCCGTCGCCGATTTCGAGGATCGAGATGTCGAACGTCCCCCCCCCGAGGTCGTAAACAGCGATGGTCTCATCGCTCTTCTTGTCGAGGCCGTATGCCAGCGATGCGGCGGTCGGCTCGTTGATGATGCGCAAGACCTCGAGCCCCGCAATCGTACCGGCATCCTTCGTCGCCTGGCGCTGTGCATCATTGAAATAGGCCGGAACCGTGATGACCGCCTGCCCGATCTTCTCACCAAGATAGGCCTCGGCATCGGCCTTCAGCTTCCCGAGAATCATGGCGGAAATCTGTTGCGGCGTGAATTGTTCCTTTTTGCCGCCAACATCCACCTCGATTGCCGCATCATTGTTCTTGCCCTCGAGCACCGTGAAAGGGAGGCTCTTGGCCTCCTCTTCGACCTCCGAAAACTTGCGTCCGATCAGACGCTTTGTCGAGAATACGGTGTTCTGGGGGTTCGTGACGGCCTGCCGCTTCGCAGCCTGCCCCACGAGGCGCTCGCCGTTCTTCGTAAAAGCGACGATCGACGGAGTCGTACGACCCCCTTCCGAATTGGGGATCACCGTCGATTCACCGCCTTCCATGACAGCCATGCAGGAATTCGTCGTCCCTAGATCAATACCTAAAATCTTTGCCATACCATCTCCTTCAGCAATGCCCGTACCAATGTTATTTTTTTGTCTTAATCCGTTGATCATAGGCATCTTCTGCAATAACCGCCAGTGCCAAAACCCCAGCGGCATGCGCCCATCAAAGACAGAGTGTCTCACATCGTGTCTCACTCCCGGCCAAATCCAGGGCTTCTGTCACACCTGGGCACCCGGGATTTCCGTTGCCATGCCGCCACCCGATCCTATTTTTCGATTCCATGTTTGATGCACCGCCGCCGTCGCTGCAAAAGCGAAAGAAGAAAGTCGATGTCGAGGCGCTGATGTCCCCGCTCAACCGGATACCCGGCCTCGACCTTGCCACGGTGCGCGACTTGATCGATCTCGGATTCTCGGAGGTCGACCATCTTCGGGGACGCGCCCCGGATGCGCTGTACGCCGAAACGTGTTCCCGCAAGCCGAAGACTCCGCGCGATCGGCTCTTCGCCTTCCGCCTGGCGGTGTACGTCGCGGAAACGAGCGATCCGGACCGGGCCAAACTCCACCCCTCGGCCTGGCAGGATTGACCCGGAGGGCACACCGGCCGCGGTCGGACAACCGGCGAGCACCCTGCACACGGTATTTTTGTTTGCGTTTCAGTGGGGCGTGTGCCCTGTTGCACCACTCCCGGCTGCAGCCGGGATTTGAATCGCGGTGGAACTCAGGCGGGACCGCATGAATGCGCCAACAGATCCGTCCAAATAGAAATACCGTGGCTCCACAGAGCCCGGTCTCTGTTTGCTCATTGCAAATCCGCGCGACCGCGCTAAACTGATAGCCATGCAAGTTGAAATTCAAGTGCCCGGCGAGGTACCGGTCATGACCCTGCCGCACGCCGTGCTCTTTCCGCAGGCGATCATGCCGCTGCACATCTTCGAGCCGCGCTACCAGGCCTTGGTGCGGGACGTGCTTGCGTCCAACCGGATTTTCGCCGTGGCTGCGCTCGACGAGGATACGGCACAATCGACCGGCCAGTTCGAGCCTCCCTTCCCGACCGCCACGCTCGGCCTGATCCGGATCTGTCACCACAATCCTGATGGTACGTACAACCTTGCCCTTCAGGGACTGACACGCGTCAGCCTCAACAGTATCCTCGACGAACAACCCTACCGGAAGAGTGCCGTTACACCCCTCGTCTCCGTGCCGGGCGGCAAAACGGATGAACTCGACCGTCTCCGGAACGATCTCGACGATCTCATTCATGATCGGATACAGGACGATCCCGACGTACCGGACTCTTTCCTTCAGTTCCTTCGGAGCATCGACGACCCGGACGTATACATCGACCTCACCGCGTATTCACTCTGTGGCGACACCCCGATCAAACAGAGTTTGCTTGAGATTCTGAATACCGCCCAGCGGTTGCGCACCCTGAAGGACTGGTTGCTTCAATGCAACGCCGAGGATTCTCTGATGCGCGAACTGGAAGACGGTTTGGATGAAGACGACATCGCGTTGAACTAACGGAACGACTGCAAGATCACGCTTCCAGCCATCCGGGCCCGATCGCGCTCAACCCGACCGGCCCCGAACCGAGGCCAAGCGTACTTGACAGCCCCCTTCGGACTCCGATCAAGTCTCCCGGGCCTTGTCCGCCACCGTGACGGACGTTCGCACCGAGGATCATGTCGATCGACAATATATTCTGGATCTACAGTGTCGCGTATCTGGTTGTTGAACTTCTCGCGATCGGCTCGTGTGTGCACGTCATTATGAAAGGGCGGAACACGCAGGGGGTCATTGCATGGACGCTTTCTCTCCTCTTCTTCCCGTGGCTCGCTCTCCCGCTCTACTGGATATTCGGGAGCCATCGCTTCCACGGGCACGTCGCCGCGCGCAGGAGCGGGAACCTGGAGATCCACCACATCGCACGGGATCTGCACCAACGCGCCGCCGCGCAATCGGTGCTGGCGGACATCGACCACCCCGACCTTCGCTCGTTCTCGAAGCTCGCTCAGATGCCCTTCAGCACCGGAAATCAGGCCGATCTCCTGGTCGACGGGAAGGCGACGTTTGACGCAATATTCGCAGGGATCGAGGAGGCACACGATTATCTGCTCGTACAGTTTTTCACAATCAAAGACGACGCGGTCGGACACCGGTTGCGGGAATGTCTGGCGGCCCGCGCCCGTGCCGGGGTCCGTGTCTACTTCCTCTACGACGGCATCGGAAGCCGCAAACTTCCGGCTCGCTATCTCGAAACATTGCGCCGCAGCGGCGTCGAAGTGAGCGGTTTCAAAGCCACCAAGGGCCGGGCCCATCGGTTTCAGCTCAACTTCCGCAATCACCGCAAGATTGTCATCGCCGACGGCCGCGTCGCGTACGTCGGGGGGCACAACGTGGGACGCGAGTACCTCGGAGAGAGCCGGAAATTCGGGCATTGGCGCGACACCCATGTCGCCGTTCGCGGCCCGTCCGTGCAGGCGATTCAGCTCAGCTTCCTGGAGGATTGGTACTGGGCAACAGGTCGGGTTCCAACCCTTGACTGGACCCCCAGGCCCCTGCCGGAGGCCGCAAACGACATCCTGGTGGTTCCCACCGGCCCATCCGATGAACTGGACACCTGCGGCCTCTTCTTCGTCCATGCCATCAACACCGCCCGCAATCGGCTCTGGATCACGAGCCCGTATTTCGTCCCCGACGAGGCGGTCGAATCCGCCCTCATCTGCGCCGCCCTGCGCGATGTCGATGTGCGCATCCTCCTTCCGTCGAAGCCGGACCATATCCTCGTCTATCTCTCCGCCTTCTCCTATTTTGAATCCGCCATACGGGCCGGCGTGAAGTTTTACCGCTATCAACCGGGGTTTCTGCACCAGAAAGTCATGCTCATCGACGACCGACTCGCCAGCGTCGGCACCGCCAATCTCGACAACCGTTCGTTTCGAATCAACTTCGAACTCACGCTTCTCTTCTCGCATCCACGCTTCGTCCGCGAGGTCGAAGCCATGTTGATAAAGGACTTCGAAAGCGCCCGCCCAGTCGGGGTCGATGAATACCGCAGACGCCCGGTCTGGTTCCGCCTCGCCGTGCGCATCGCCCGCCTTTTCTCCCCGATCCAGTAGTCAAGCGGACATGGCACCTTCCGGCGGAATACATGGTCGATAGGTTTTAATTTTTACAAATTATTATCTTTACAGGACCCCGAATCCTCCGCCAGGATTCACTTCCGAATGAATGGGTTAAAACTCCTCCTGGCGTTGCTGACCGTGGTTCAGGCGATTCCCTGGGAAAGCGCACACGCGAACCGCGATCCTGTCGTCGTGCGCGGACTAGAGTTCCGACACGCTACGGTGGCGGGCGGGGCGGATCCTTGGCTGCAGATCCGCGTGCTACTGCACGGGGGACCGAACCGGGATCCGGAGGCACGACATCCGCGTTTCAACGAAGCCGTGCGGGTGCAATTGAGTCTGGCGACGCGCGCGGGCCGGGCGACGGACAGTGAGCCGGACTTCTACCGGAGCGCGGTCGATCTCGTCGCGGTCGAGGATCGGCGAACCATTGCGGTTCCCTTTTTTCTGCCCCCTGAAATCGTCAAGCGCGACCGGCTCACCGCGACGCCGTTCGCTGCTCTGGTCGAGATCGAAGTCGGCGGGCGACCGCTCCCGTTTCGACGGGAACACGCAGCCGGTGCCCTCACCGACCGCGATCGGCTCGTGCGATTCCGGAAACACGTGGACCAAAAGGCTGCCGGGACGGACGGACTATTGCTCCCGATCTACCATACTCCCTTCTTCTCAACCGTACGGCACGGCGAGTTTGACTCCACGCCGACCTATCGCCGCGCGACCACCCGGGAGAATCGATCGCCGCGCAATCCTATCGAGCCCGAGCCATGACGAGGGGGAGGATGCTGATTCTCGGCTGCTGGGCGGGAGGCTTTGTGGGCGCCGCGGTTCATCGGTGCACCGCCGACAGAATCCGCCTGGACGCGTTCGAGGCCTCCGGTTCGTTCCCGGTCGACTCCGGCGATCAGGCGGCGCTAACGCCGGATCCGGCAGCGATCGTGAGCCGGCTCACGCGGAGGAATCCCTGCTTCGGTGCTACCGATCGCGCGCTCATCGTAGCCGATTGCCAGGTTGACACGGCACGGGTTTCCACGCCCATTGTTGATCCGTCACGGCAAACCGAAGGGGTGCGGTATGAAGCCGAACGCCTCTTGAGGCACTCCCTCGAGGAATGCTACTGGGACTACCACGTTGTATCGGACGACGGTATCGATCTCGATACCGTCGTATTCGCAGTCGAGCGCACAGCAATATCACAGGCCTGGAGCCGCTGCGCGCAACGACGCTTTCGCCCCCAAACAACCGCGGTCACCCTTCCCCTCTACTGCAATGCGTATCGATTCAACTATCCGGACGCGGAGGGGCCGGCGCTCCTGGTCATCGCGGAGACCCGGAATACGCATTTGATATGGATCGCAGGCAACCGATTTCTCACCCGGACGCTTCCGTTCGGCCGCGGCCATGCAACGCCGGAACCGCCTGATGAGTACGTCGAAAGCCTGACCCGGCAAGTCGAGCACTCCGTTGCCGCCAACCGGCGCCTCCACGCGGAACTGCGGCCCGAGCGAATCATCACCGACCTCCCGGGAACGGTCTGTCCCGCACTCGTGGAGTCACTCGAAACGCGCATCCGGCTCCCGGTCGAGCAATTCGACCCCCTGCGGCGGATCGATTGCGGAGCGCATCTCGACCGCGACCACCTGGCCGAATGCGGGCCGTTGCCGGGTGCGATGATCGGACATGCGGCAGCCGCGCTGCTCGATGATTCGATTGCAATCGATCTGACGCCGGCGGAATTGTCCGGGCGCATGCGCCGGAGCCAAACAGCGCGGATCCTGCTCGGTGCGGCAACGCTCTGCGCGCTTGCCGCAGTGCTTCCGGCCTGGCGCGGCCAACAGATCCTCGCGCACCTCGAGGGAGGCGTGCGCGAGGCGCAAGCCCGGGCGGAACCACTTGCTGCACTCAAACCTGAAATCGATCGCACCCTCGGCGAGATCGAATCCCTGAAGTCCGACATCGCCGGCCTGCAGCACCTGATGGAGGTGCGCCACAGCTGGATACGCCTGCTGGTCGAACTCCAGGACCACATGAGCGCAATCGAGGATGTTTGGCTCGACAGTCTCGCGTTCACCGACACCCCGGATGAATTCGACGCGCCCCGCACCGGAGGAACCGTGGATGCGACGAGCCCGAGCGGCCGACGCCTCAGGGTTGAAGGACGTATGCTCGACCGTGAGAATCCGCTCGAACGGGTCAGCATCCACACGCAGCGCCGGGTCAACCGTCTCCTCGCGCTTATCGAACAATCCCCCTCCGTCGCCCGCGTTCACGAACGACGATTCGACACCGACCGGCACGGAATCCTGCAGTTCACTTTCGTCCTCGAACTCGACGCGGGGGTGCCGCTGTGATCGCCCTGTTGCGCGAGCAGCGTGTGCTCTGTGCGGCGACGCTACTGATGCTCCTCGCCGGCTCGCTCGGGTGGCGTTTCGTCTGGCATTCGATCGATGAACGGAGCTCCGCGCAACACAGGCTCCACAGCGAAATCGAAAGGCTGAACCATTATCTGCGGCACGCCCCGGCACTGACTTCCAAAAGCCTCGATGCGGCGCAATATCACCGTGCCGCACTTCGCGAACAACGCGCGTCCCTCAGGCGCAGCCTCGGCATCGCCGCCGCATCGGATTCAGGCTTCACCGGCTCTCCGGAGGATCTATACTTCGAGGTGATCACGCTCGTTGATCGGCTGCGCGACGAGGCGTTCCAGGCGGGCGTCGATGTGAGCGAGAGCGCCGGCGCCTTCGGGTTCGCGGACATTTTGGAGACCGGTGATGTCCCGCCTCCCGCGATGCTCGACGCACTCTACGGCCAGATGGGCCGGATCGACTGGCTGATGCTCCGGCTGTTCGAAGCAAAACCGATCGAACTCATACGGGTGCACCGCAACGCAAAAGAGGGGATTCCGAAGCAGACGAGATCACCGGGCGACCGTATTGCCTCGAACCGCAGGGGTCCGACGGCAATCGAGGTCACGTTCGCCGCGCATACGAAAAGTCTCAGGCAATGGCTCCAGGCAATCGTCGACTCCCGCCTCCCCCTTTCCATCCGCGCCCTGTCCGCAAGACCCGAGCGTGAATCGGACCGTCGCGGCGGCACCGATCCAAAGCATCCGTTTGCCCTCTTCGCCACCGAGTCCGCATCCGCCCGGCAGGGGCCGATCCCGATCGTCCGCAGCCGGCCCTCGATCTTCAAGGTCACAATCGAGCCCGTGGAACCGCCCGGGCCGGCAATTCCCCATCCCGGACCGCGCCACGCACCATGAGGCCCGCCTCCGCCATCGCCATCCTGGCAGGGAGCGTCATCCTCTGTTTGGGCAGCGCAGGATCCGCCCTGTGGCACGGCACGCCGGAACTGCGGATTCCCAGCGTCGCCCTCGAGAAGCCCTATCGTCCGCCGGCCCTCGACGGTGCGGCCGAGAACCCGCCGCAGTGGAATCCTCCCGCCCCACAGAGCGCCGGCGCAGATTGGGTCTTTGAACTCTTCAGTCCGCCGCAAATCTACTTTGACGCCTCCGCGGCCGAATTCCGAATCACCGCACCCGGCGCCCCGCTTCCGCCTCGGGATTTTGAGCTGCAACTCCACGCGATCGAACGCCCGTGGTACCGGCTCCAGTTCCAAGGCTACGCCGGCACGCCGGAGCGCGCGCTCATCACAATCCGAAACCGCGAAACGGGCGGTTACGTCGCGGGACGGGTCGGCGACGCATTCCCCGAGCACGGGTTCCGCATCCATGCGTTCCGATGCGAACGCCGCCGCGTTGCGGACGAAGCGCGCCCCCATGCCACACCCTATGCCGAAGAATCCATCGATCTGACCGTTCTCGACGAACGACTGGGACGGGAGATCTCGCTGGACAGCAAAGCGCGACGAGCCCCGCAATGGCATGCGCTCTTCCGCGAACGCGGGGATCCGCTCGCCATCCATTCGCTCCGTGAAGGCGAGCAACTCCGCCTCGGTGCGGCCCGATTCACCCTCGAAGGAATAGACGCGCGCGCCGGCGCCGTAACCGTCGTCCGAGAGTGCCCAGAGCACGCACGGGAGTCACGGACCCTCTCGCTCGCGACCCCATCCACACCCACACCATGATGATCCCCCGGCAAAACCTCCCGCCCTATCTCCGGCTGCAAAGACTGCATCCCCGGAAACCAATCGCCACAACCGCGCGATCGTACGTGCTCCTGATGATCACAATCCTGGCGACCACAGCATCGCCGGGTTCGCCGGAGACCGCGACGGGGAATCTCGCAGCCCGCGATAAGATCGATCTGATGGCGGGAGCCCTGCGAGCGCGGAGCGACGGCGATCTCGAACGCGCCCGCATCCTGCTCGAAGCCCTCATAGCGAACGCTCCGGAAGATCCCGGAGTCCAACGCCTTCACGAAGCAGTTGTCGCGGAAATCGAAAGACAGGCAACGACACTCGCAGCGGATGCATCGCCGGCGAAACCGGTTCCCGTCGACGCCGATACCCGGAGCGCACCCGATCCCCCGGCGCCGCGCTCCGCTCCGACTGAGCCCGAAGCGGCCGGCCAGACCCCGCAGAAGCCTCCCGACTACCTCGAACTATTTTACGCCAAACAGGAGCGCATCAGTGACCTTCTCGACATCGGGCGCGCACAACTCGCCGCCGGTGACCTCGATGCGGCTCAGGAAACCTTCAACCAGGTCGAGGCAGAGAGCCCACACAACGCCGAGGCACGCGCTCACCAAATCGAGATCGCGAAACGACGCATGCAGGAGGGAATCCACGATCGCGAACGGACAAAACAGGAGCTGCTCACCGAGGTCGCCCGGGCGTGGCAGCGCCCACGGGTCTTTGACCGCACCACCGCCGAACCGGCGGCACCCGAGGACCACGATCTTCGCGATCGCCTGACACGCATCGCCATTCCGCACGTCAGCTTTGCCGACGTATCCCTGAGCCACGTGATCGACACACTCTCGCTACTCTCAGAGGAATACGACCCCGAGGGTATGGGAATCAATATGGTCCTGATCGCCCCCGATGATAGCGATCCCGGCGTCACCATCACGCTCCGCCGGCTGACTCTGGATCGCGTCCTCGATTTCATCGTAGAGTCCGTGGGATTTGAATACGAAGCGCAAAGCGACGTCGTCGTCGTTCGCCGCGGTGCCGGTGAACGGACGCGACTGGAAACCGACTTCTTCCCCATCACGCGATCCACGATCATCCGGTTGACCGGTGCGGGAGCAATTGGGGACTCTATCGCGCCCCCGGCCGATCCCTTCGCTCCAGAGCCGGCACAACCGAAACAGTCGATCGCTTCGTCCGAAGAGGAAACCGCCATGAAGAATTTCCTCCAACGGGCCGGCGTTCCTTTTGACACCGTCCCGGGAGCCAATCTCGCCCTCGCCGACGGCCAGATCATCGTCACCCAGAGCGCGCGCAATATGGAACGGGTCCGCAACATCCTCCGCCGCTACTCCGAGGTTAAACAGGTCGAAATCGAGTCGCGGTTCCTCGAGGTCCAGCAGAGCGAATTGGAGGAACTGGGATTCCAATGGATCGTCGGCGCCGGAGGGCGACCGATCCTCGACGAGGATGGCCTGCCGATTACACGGCCTGACGGCCGGCCCGAGCGCTACCACCGGGGAAGGTTTCAGACCGATCACCGCTCGCTGGAAGATACATTCGGCGCGGAGACACACACAGGCAGCCTGGAGATCACCGGGCCGCCGGGCGAGGTGGGACCGCTCGGGCGTGTAACGATGCCTATCAGCGCGCCGGCGATCCCCCGCACCCTCCCGCTCGGAACCGGCGCGGAGGACCTCGGAGGGATCATGGGCATCCTCGGCGGAGCCGACATCGAACTGCTGTTCCGCGCCCTCTCCAGAAAACAGGGGAGCGATTTGATGAGCGCCCCGAGAATCACCGTTCTCTCCGGCAAAACCGCCCAGATCGTCGTGGCGCAGGAGATGCGCTATCCCAGAAATTTCACCGACATGCAGGCGCAGGTCGGCCGCGGCGACTCGGGTGCAGGGAGCGCGGGCGTCGCCATTACCTCGGGAACGCCCCTCGACTTCACGGTGCGCAACGTAGGCGTGGAAATGGAGGTTACCCCCACGGTCGAAGACGACAATGCCATCAGCCTCCTTCTCGAACCACAGGTCACCGAGTTCGAAGGATTTGTCGACTACGGTGGACCGAGCGTCGCCATCGCCTCAAACCGGACCGTCACGGTCCCCAGTGGATTTTTCCAGCCAATTTTCTCAGTGCGACGGATCCGCACGGAGGTCACCATCTGGGACGGCGCCACGGTCGTCATGGGAGGACTCACCCGCGAACAGGCTGTCTCCGTGCAGGATAAAGTGCCGGTGCTCGGCGACATCCCACTGCTCGGCCGCATCTTTCGCAGCGAGGGTGAATCATCCCAGAAACGCAATCTGTTGATCTTCGTGACCGCCAATCTCGTCAGCCCCGGCGGCTCTCCCATGCGTCAGCAGTTCCGCACCGTTGAACCGGGCTCACTCTACCAGTACCCGACCATGGTCACCCCCGGCGGCGCGGTTCCACGGTCGGTGTCGGACGAGGATTAGCCTGCAACCGCAACCCCTCCCCGTAATCGATCCCGGCCAAACGGTGCATCAGTAGTCCAGATTCGGCCGGATCCACTTCTCGACCGCTTCCACCGACACACCCTTGCGATCCGCGTACTCGGTCACCTGATCCTTGCCGATCTTACCCAGCGAGAAGTATCGGGATTTCGGATGCGCAAAGTAAAGGCCGCTCACCGAACTCGCCGGCTGCATCGCCGCATTCTCGGTCAGCGTCATCCCGGCGCGCTTCTCCGCCTCCAGCACTTCGAAGATGCTCCACTTCTCGGAGTGATCCGGACAGGCAGGATACCCGGCGGCCGGACGAATGCCGCGGTATTTCTCCTTAATCAACTCAAGATTACCGAGTTCCTCGTCCGGCGCGTAGCCCCAATACTGAATGCGCACCTGACGGTGGAGATATTCGGCAAACGCCTCGGCAAGCCGGTCCCCAAGCGCCTTAGCCATGATCGACGAGTAGTCGTCGTTGTTCTTCTCGAAGTAGGCCGCCAACGCATCGAGGCCGTGGCCGGCCGTTAACGCGAACGCGCCAAGCCAGTCCCGCGGCCCATCCTCGCCGGCCGGTGCGACCCAGTCGGCGAGACAGAAATACGGCGTCTCCTGATTCTGCTTCGTTTTCTGCTGGCGCAGGAAGTGGAAGGTCGTCACCAGCTTCTCCGGGTCCGTCGGATCGAACACCTGGACATCGTCCCCGACACGGGCGGCGGGCCACAGGGCGAACGACGCCCGCGCCTGGTAACGCTTGTTCTCCACAATATCCTCCAGCATCCGCTGTCCATCATCAAACAGCTCCTTGGCCTGGGGGCCGTGCTTCTTGTGCTCGAAAATCTTCGGGTATACCCCGCGCAACTCCCACGCGTGGAAGAACGGCGACCAGTCAATATACTTCAGCAGCTCGTCTAGCGGGCAGTCCTCCAGAACATGCCAGCCCGGTTGTTCCGGCGCATGAATCGCCGCTTCCGAATCCTTCCATTCAAAACCGCGGTCGCGCGCCTCGGATATTTCGAGCAACGGCGCCTTGGAGGCCTCGGAATCCTCGTGCCGCTGGCGGTGCTTCTCGTTCTCCTCGCGCAATTCCTTGATGTAACTCTCTCGATGCTCATCGCTCAGGAGCTTGCTCACCACACCGGTCACGCGCGAGGCGTCGAGCACGTGCGTCGTCACACCGGACGTGTACTGCGGCTCGATCTTCACGGATGTGTGCGCCTTGCTCGTCGTCGCGCCGCCGATAAGCAACGGGATGTCGAAGCCCTCGCGTTCCATCTCCCCGGCGTTGTGCACCATTTCATCGAGAGACGGGGTAATGAGACCGCTGAGCCCGATGATATCCGCCTTTTCCTCGCGCGCCGCTTCGAGGATCTTGTTGCACGGAATCATCACGCCGAGATCAACGACCTTGTAGTTGTTGCATGCGAGCACGACCCCGACGATGTTCTTGCCGATGTCGTGCACGTCGCCTTTCACGGTCGCGAGGACGATCACCCCGTTGCTGGCGCCCTCCTCCAACTCGCCGCGGGCAATGGCTTCGTCCCGCTCCTTATCCATAATCGGAGTCAACACCGCGACGCCCTTCTTCATAACGCGGGCGCTCTTGACGACCTGAGGCAGAAACATTTTGCCCTCGCCGAACAGGTCGCCGACAACGCGCATCCCATCCATCAGGGGCCCTTCGATCACCTTCAAAGGCCGCTCATACTTCTCGAGGGCCTCCATGGTGTCCTTTTCCACATAATCCACCACGCCCTTGAGGAGCGCGTGTTTCAGGCGCTCCTCCACAGACTCGTTCCGCCAGTTCTTGGAGTCGTCCTTTTTCTTCTCTCCGGGACCCTCCTGCTTGAGTGTGTCCGCCAGCGTGATCAGGCGCTCGGTGGCATCCTCGCGGCGGTTCAATATCACATCCTCGACGTGTTCGCGCAGAGTCGGATCGATCTCGTCGTATACGGCGAGCATACCGGCGTTGACGATCGCCATGTCGAGACCGGCTTTGATCGCGTGGTAGAGGAAGACTGCGTGCATCGCCTCGCGCACCCGGTTGTTCCCGCGGAAGGAGAACGAGATGTTGCTCAACCCGCCGGAGACACGCACCCCGGGACACTCCTTCTTGATCTCGGCGATCGCTTCGATGAAATCAACCGCGTAGTTGTTGTGCTCCTCGATCCCGGTCCCCACAGTCAGGATGTTCGGGTCGAAAATGATGTCCTCGGGCGGAACTCCGGCCTGCTCCGTAAGCAGCTCGTAAGCCCGCTTGCTGATCCGGACTTTCTCGTCCTTCGTAGCGGCCTGACCCTGCTCATCGAAGGCCATCACCACCACCGAAGCTCCGTAACGCGCAATCTTACGCGCCTGCTCCAGAAAGGCTTCCTCGCCCTCCTTCAGACTGATCGAGTTGACAACGCCCTTGCCCTGCAGGCATTTCAACCCGGCTTCGATCACACTCCATTTCGAGCTGTCGACAACGATCGGGACCTTGCAGATATCCGGCTCCGAGGCCACGAGGTTGACGAACCGGGTCATGCACTCCTCGCTGTCGAGGAGCCCTTCGTCGAAATTGATGTCAATCATGTTCGCACCGTTGTCGACCTGCTGGCGGGCCACCGACAGAGCGGTGTCGAAGTCGTTCTTCACAACCAGTTTCTTGAACCGGGGCGAACCGGTCACATTGGTGCGCTCACCGATCATTTGAAAGGGCGAGTCGTCGAAGATGTTCAGCGGCTCCAGCCCGCTCAAACGGGTCGCGGAAGGACGATCCGGAATCTCTCGGGGCGCCTTTCCCTGCACCGCTTTCGCGATCGCGGCGATGTGCTCCGGCGTCGATCCGCAGCACCCTCCGAGCACATTGACCCAGCCCGAGGCCGCGAAATCTTCGAGGATTTTCGCCATCTCGTCCGCTGTCTGGTCGTATTCACCGAACGCATTCGGCAACCCGGCGTTCGGGTAGCAGGAAACGAAACAATCGGCCATCCCCGACAATTCCTCGATATACGGGCGCATGTCCTCGCCCCCCAAGGCACAGTTGATCCCCACGCAGAACGGTCGCGCGTGGCGCACCGAGTTCCAGAACGCCTCCAGCGTCTGCCCCGACAACGTCCGCCCCGAGGCGTCCGTGATCGTTACCGAAATCATCACCGGCAGCCGCTCCCCGCGCTCCTCGAAAAGATCCTCCAGCGCAAACAGACACGCCTTCAGGTTCAAGGTGTCAAAAACCGTCTCCGGCAGAAACAGGTCGACGCCACCGTCCCACAGACCCTTGGCCTGCTCCTTGTAGGCTTCACGAAGCTCATCAAAATCCACGGCACGGTACCCGGGACGCTGCACATCCGGTGACATCGATGCAGTCCGGTTCGTCGGACCCAACCCGCCCGCAATGAAGACAGGACGCGAGACATCGGCTTCCTCCACCGCCGCACGAGCCGCCTTCGCCGCCGCAACATTCAGCTCATAAACCAGATCCTCCATTCCATAGTCCGCCTGGGAGATGCGCGTCGAGTTGAAGGTGTTCGTCTCAACGATGTCGGCGCCCGCCTCGATATAGCGCCGATGCACCTCCCGCACCACATCCGGCCGGGTCAGGCAGAGGAGATCGTTGTTCCCCTTCAGATCCTTCGGGTGATCGGCGAACCGCTCTCCGCGGAAATCGTTCTCCTCAAGCTTGAAACTCTGGATCTGTGTGCCCATCGCCCCGTCCAGCACCGCAATGCGCTGCTCAAAAAGCTCCTTCAGCGCCGTAACATTCGTCGCCTCCGGGTGTGTATCCTTTTTTGTTCCCATATATTCAATCATCATATCACGATATGTTGATGCGTTGTCAAGCGGCGAGTTGCTTCTTTCCCGAAATGCGCGTGAGGGAGTGGATAGAGCGGCCGATGCCCGATCGGGCCCATTCATCCCCCCGAGCGCGTTACCGCCCCGCAGTGTCCCCAATCGATCTACTTGAATACAAAGCGCTTCGTATACGATTCGATCGGGTATCGGCGCTCGCCTCAATCCGGAAACAACCCGGACGTCACGCTGCGGACTTCAGCTTCGGGCGCCGGAAGAGGTTGTATTTCAGGATCGCGTAGATCGCCCGGATCCCGTCGCGCCATCCGATCTTCTTACCCTCCTCGTATGTCCGCCCGTAATAGGAAATTCCGACCTCGTAGATCCGGCATTTCAGGGCGGCGACCTTTGCGGTAATCTCGGGTTCGAATCCGAAGCGGTCCTCCTCGATCTTAATCTGCGTCAGGATCTCTCGTCGGAAGACCTTATAGCAGGTCTCCATATCACTGAGATTAATGTTCGTCAGCATGTTGGAGAGGAGTGTCAGAAAGCGATTTCCCACCATATGCCAGAAATAGACGACACGGTGAGCCCGCCCGCCCGCAAACCGGGACCCGAAAACCACATCAGCGAGTTCGTCCACGATCGGTCGGATCAACAGATGCAGTTCCTTGGGGTCGTATTCAAGATCGGCGTCCTGGATCGCTATGATCTCGCCGGTCGCATGAGCAAATCCCGTGCGCAACGCCGCTCCCTTGCCCTGGTTGCGCTCGTGAAAGTACAAGCGGAAGGGCGGACGATCAAATTCCGCCTCCAGGATTTCCCGGGTGCCGTCCCTCGAACAATCGTCGACAACAATCACTTCCTTCAACGGCAATTCCGCGGTCTCCATCCGATCCAGAATCGCTCGGATGCTGTGCACTTCGTCATAGACCGGGATGACCACCGTTAGCTGCATGTCAATTGGCTAGCGAGAACGGACGGTTTCGGCAAGCCCGGATTGCGCTCGGCCGGAATCCTGGGTGCGGATGAAACCACAGGAGTCAGTCGATCCATTGCCCCCGGCCGTCATGGCCGGTAGGCGCCCAGCTCAAACCCGAAGAACCCGGCCGCGTTCTCGTAACAGACGCCGCGGACAAGATTTCCGATGTGCGCATCATCGTCGGGCAACAGACCGCGTTCGATGTCCGACCCGATTATATTGCACAAGAGGCGGCGGAAGTATTCGTGGCGACAATACGACAGGAAGCTTCGGCTGTCCGTCAGCATTCCCACAAACCGGCTGAGCATTCCGACGTTGGAAAGCGCGTTCATCTGCCAGGTCATTCCCTCAATCTGGTCATTGAACCACCAACCGCTTCCGAACTGGATCTTCCCCGGTGTCTCACCGTCCTGAAAGCACGTCGCGATACTGGCAAAGAGGTAATTATCGATCGGATTGAGGTTGTAGAACACCATCTTGGGAAGGTTCCCGTCCCGTTCCAGGCGATCGAGATAGCGGACCAGGTTCCGGGCCTGGGGAAAATCGCCGATGGCGTCGCCCCCCACGTCCGGACCAAGCTGCTTGAACAGGCGGGAGTTCACATTGCGCATCGCGCCCAGGTGCAACTGCTTCGTCCACCCCTTCTCCGCGTCAAGGCGACCGAAGTACGCCATCATGTACGAGGCGAACCGCGTCATGCAATCCTCCGAAGCCGCCTCCCCGCTGCGCGCACGATCAAAGGTCGCCGCGGCCTCCGCATCGGTCGGGAACTCGGCGAAGCAATGCTCAAGTCCATGGTCGCTCAGCCGTCCCCCGCATTCGTGGAAGAAATCGTGGCGCTGTTTCAGGGCATCGAGGAAACCATCGAGGCGCGTGCAATCAACCCCGCTCACCGCCTCGAGCCGCGCGATCCATGCGTTGAATGCTTCCGGCTGGTCCACCGTCAACGCCTTGTCCGGACGAAACGTCGGGTACACCCGGGTTCCAATGCCCGACTCGGCGATCGCGCGGTGGTGCGCGAGATCATCGACAGGGTCGTCGGTGGTGCAGACCACCGACACCTGGAATCGGTCGAGGATACCATGGGCAGACATGTCGGCATCCGCGAGGCGCGCGTTCGCCTCTTCCCAGATGCTCTCGGCGGAATCCCCGTCGAGCAGACGGCCGATTCCGAAGTAGCGCTTCAGCTCCAGGTGGCACCAATGGTACATCGGGTTCCTCAACGTCGCAGGCACGGTCCGCGCG
Organism: Opitutales bacterium; assembly: GCA_007133065.1. Classification (GTDB taxonomy): domain Bacteria; phylum Verrucomicrobiota; class Verrucomicrobiia; order Opitutales; family Oceanipulchritudinaceae; genus SLNJ01. The sequence continues at coordinate 81,151 of SLNJ01000019.1, read as the reverse complement.
AACGCGAGAAACTTCTCCTTGTCCGACGCCTCTCCCGTACAGAATCGCTCCGAAACCCCGTTGCCTCGCATCAGGCGCCACTTGTAGTGATCACCCTCGAGCCAGATCTCGGTCAGATTGTGAAATCGGCGATCGCGTGCCACATCAGCCGGAGGCAGATGACAGTGGTAATCGATGATCGGTAGATCGCGCGCATGCTCATGATAGAGCCGGCGCGCCACCGCCGTCTCAAGCAGGAAATCGTCGTGGATGAATGACATGACCCTGCGATTCTGGCGCAATTGAACGCCGAACGTCAAACGTCTCTTGCGAGCAGGATCCGAATACGTGGGAGAAAACGGCGCTGCCACGGCTGGTGTCCACGGAACACGCTTGCGAAGCAACGGCCTCCCGCTGCCCCCGATCCGAGCCCGGGTTCCGACGTGACGGACGTGTGGAACCGGATCGCACGGGATACCGGTTCTGCGGCTTTCGCCTTCGCTCTCCGGCGTGACAACGCTTCACGGGGCGCAAAGCGCCGGGTTTTCCACGTGCGGGGTGCCTCCGGGTATATCGTGCCGGTTTGGGCCGGTTTGGACCGGAGGCCGTCTCGCCAGGTCTGATGCGCCGCCTCGTTAGATTGTCATCGCAGCGTACCCGCCATCGACCAGCAATTCGTGGCCCGTGATGAACGACCCTGCAGCCTCCGAAGCGAGCAACAGCGTCGCGCCGGCCAGCTCCTGCGCTTTCCCGAACCGTTTCATGGGCGTGTGCCCCATGATCTGCGCGACCCGCTCCTCGGTGAGGACGCGTCGATTCTGCTCCGCCGGAAAAAATCCGGGCGTGAGAATATTCACACGGATGTTGTGGGGCGCCCACTCGCGTGCCAGGTTTTTCGAAAGATTGTGCACCGCCGCTTTCGACGCGGAATACGTGAACACACGCGACAGCGGGAGGATTCCGCTCATAGAGCCGATGTTGATAATGCTGCCGCCTGCGCCGCGCTCGAGGAGATACTTGCCGAAAACCTGGCACGACAACATCACCGACTTGAAGTTGAGATTCATAATCCGATCGAACTCATCCTCCGGTATCTCGAGAAACGGGGTCGGTGCGTTCACGCCCGCGCCGTTCACGAGAATGTCAACCGCTCCGGACTTCTCCAGCACCGCCGCCAGCAACGCCTCCAGGCTCTCCCGTGTGGAAACATCGGCCGAATGGAACCAGGCGCGTCCGTTTCGCGCGGAAATCGCATCAAGCCGGACCTGTGCCTTTTCCTCGCTGCGGCCGACGATCACGACCTCCGCCCCGGCAGCCGCCAAGGTCTCGGCCATCGCCCCGCATAGCTCGCCCGTGCCCCCGATCACGACCGCGACATGATTTTCCAATGAAAAGAGTTCTTTCAGGTATTCGGCATTCATAGGTCTGATGCCAACCTGAGTATTCCATTTCATCTTTGCAATCGTGATCTGGCACGGTGTGCAGGCCGCCTGCGATGCGCACGCCTCCAATCCCGTATAACCCCGGGATGCATGTCACGCCATTGCGGAGATAGACGCCCCACCCCGGCGCGCGCGGAAGAACCGCGGACGCCCGGAGTAATCTTTCAACGACGAGGCCTCCTGCAGGCCGCATTCCCGCGCCCGGTCCATCAGGGATTCGTGTTGATCGATTCCGGTCTCCAGGTAGATCCACCCGCCGGGCTCCAGCCGGCCGGCCGCCTCGTCAAGGATCCGATGCAGGTCGGCGAGTCCCGCTTCGGCGGCCACCAGCGCCCCGCGCGGATCGTGCTCCCGCACTTCCGGCTCCGCCGCCGACCACTCCTCCTCGGTGAGGTACGGTGGATTCGAGATGATAAGATCGAACACCACGCCCTCCTCCAGCGGTTCCATCCAGCAGCCCTGAACAAAACGCACGCGGCCGCCTACGGCATGTTCGTCCGCGTTCTCACGCGCCAGAGCCAGCGCATCGGCACTGCGATCCACCGCGGTGCCCTGTGCCTGCGGCCAATGCTTCAGGAGAGCCAGAATAATCGCTCCGCTACCGGTGCCCAGATCGAGGATATGATGCGGAGGCCCATTCCGGAAATGCGCCGCGACCTCCTCAACCAGTTGCTCGGTCTCCTGCCGGGGAATGAGCGCACGCGCATCCAGTTTCAACCGCAGGTTGAAAAAATCCCATTCGCCGAGGATGTGCTGGAGCGGTTCGCGTTGAGCCCGCCGGCGCGCGAGCGCGCGGAGGCGTTCCAATACCGGCTCCTCCATGGGCATGTCATGCCGCAGGTAGAGGTCGAGCCTCCGGCATCCCAACGCGTGCGCCACGAGATGCTCGGCGTCGAGCCGCGGCCGGGGGACGCCCTTCCCGGCAAACCACGCCTCCGTCTTGCGCAGGATCTCCAACACCGTGTCCATCTAACGCTCCGTAGCCCAGACCGGCGGAACCGAAAGGTCGAGGCTGACGACGATGGCGCGAAAAATCTCGGCCTCTGCGACACTGACCTTGCGATTGTGCGTGATCGCGCGGGCACAGGCTTCGAGGAATCGCTCCTTGAATTCAAGCGGAGCCCGTTCGAGCCGATTGAGCGCGGTCTCCAATTGCTGGAAGGAATCGTCCTGGATCGGCCTCCAATCGAGGCCGTCCCCGAGCCGCAGCCCGCTGATTGCCTTCCGGAAAATCATCTTGGAGTCGGCTGGGACCTCCGCGCTCAGGTCTACCACAGCGCTTAGCACACACGACACCGCCCCGGGACGAGCGGCGGGATCGGGCCCACCGATCCGCTCCGCGCACGGCACGAGCCGGCGGCGTGCGAGGTGCTCGAGCGTGAACTCGAAGAGCGACACCCTGCGATCCGCAGCAATCAATTCCTCGATCAGTTTGAAAAACGTCTGAAGCATGTGCTGCGGCGTCTCCCGCAACGCGGGGAGCACATGCTCGAGCAACGGCAACCGCTCCCAGGCCTCACGGTCCGCAACCAGCGGCGCGATCGCGTCCAGCTCCTTCCGCAGCGATTCGTCGGCAAGCCGGCGAACGGCGGAAGCCTGGGTGCGCCGGACGCCCTCATCCGCCTGCAGCAACAGGGAGAGAATCACCGCTTCCGCCCGGAGCGGATCGGCATCGGCCTCGCGCAGGGCATTCGGCAGGGATTCCAGAAACGCGCGCGCAAAAAGCAGCTGGCGCGATTCGACCTGACCAATACTGCCCAGCAACACCGCCGCGGTCAGCACGCCGCCGCCCTCGCCAAACGCTCCCATAGGACGCCCAACCGCGGCATGCTGCTGTTCCGGCTGCTCCTGCTTCGCCGGATCCTCCTCCCGCTCCTGCTCCGCGCCGGCGACCGGCTTCGCCCGGAATGTTCCGTCCCACCCGGGATCGACTGCCCGGATCCGCTTGGGGAGTGGAGGATGTGTGGCGAGCAGTCCGCTCATACGCGCACTCACGGCGTTTGCAAAGAAGAGATGCGCCATTCCGGAGGCGCTGCCGTGCTGCAGGCGTCCCCGGGTCTGCGCGGCGCCGATGCGCTGCAGGGCGCCGGATATTCCGCCGGGATTGCGGGTGAACTGCACGGCCGCGGCGTCTGCAAGGTACTCACGCTGACGGGAAACGGCCGCCTGGATCATCCTTCCGAATACCGTTCCAATGTACCCGACGACGATGACCGCCAGCCCGAGCAGCACGATCGCCATCGCGCCGCCCGATCCTCGCCCGCGCCCCCCACCGCGCATCATTCCGCCGTACAGGGAGCCGCGAAGCAGGATCTGCCCGACGACACTGAGCACAAGCAGACCGAAAATCACCCCGGCGATCCGGAGGTTCAGGCGCATATCGCCGTTCAGGATGTGCGCGAACTCGTGCGCGATGACCCCTTGCAACTCATCGCGGCTGAAACGCTGCAGCGCTCCGCGCGTCACCGCGACCGCCGCATCCTGCGGATTGTTCCCGGCGGCAAATGCGTTGATCCCCTCTTCCCCATCCAGAACGTATACCTCGGGCATTGGGGTCCCCGAGGCGATGGCCATCTCTTCGACGACATTGAGCAAGCGGCGCTCGAGCGGATCCGAGGTCGCGCCGGTGACCTGCCGCCCGCCGAGCGAGCGCGCAACCGCGCCGCCACCCGATCGCAGGGCCGCGATTTTATAGGCGGATCCGCCCCCCACGATCAACCCCACGGCGAGCGCGCTCCAGAGCAGGATCTCAGGATTCCACCACTCCCGCACGGCGGGCGCCGCCACGGAGGCCTCGGTGTATTCACCAGCCGCCGCAAACAGCAGAATACAGACCACATAGATCGCGGCGATCATCACCGCCACCGCGCACAGGAAATAGAAAACCAGCAGCTTCGTGCGGCGACGCGCGTGTTCCTGTGCCCGAAAGAAATCCATGGATGATACGATGTCCCGCTGCCTGACCCCTGTTCGACCTTCAGAACCGGCGCAATCAGAACTCGACTTTGACCGTCTCCCGCTCGCCCGGATCGCTGATCTCGAACAATTCGGCCGGCTGGAATCCCATCGCGCCGGCAAAAATCGCGGTGGGCATCTTCTCGCGCCTGGTGTTGTAGGTCATCACAGCGTCGTTGTACGCCTGCCGGGCGAATGCAATCTTGTTTTCGGTCGAGCTCAACTCCTCGGTCAGCTGCATCATGTTCTGATTCGCCTTCAGATCCGGATACGATTCGGAGAGCGCAAAAAAGCGTCCCATCGCACCGGTGAGCGCGGACTCCGCACCGAGCAGCTTTTTCATCGCGGTGGGATCCCCCGGGTCGCCCGCTACCTCCTTCTCCGCCTGCGCGGCCGAATTGCGGGCCTGGATCACGGCCTCCAGGGTCTCGCGCTCGTGCTTGAGATACCCCTTAGCCGTCTCGACGAGGTTCGGGATCAGGTCGTAGCGCCGTTTCAACTGCACGTCGATCTGCGCGAAGGCATTCTTGAAGCGATTGCGCAACGTCACGAGCCCGTTGTACACGGAAACCGCGTAGATGACGAGACCCAGCAGGATAACAAGAATGACGGCGAGGGTAATCATAACGCCTCCGGAATAGAGCCTGGAACCGGTGTTGGCGAGAAGAAAAACCGTCGCTCACCGCGACTGCAAGCGAATCCGCTCGAGTCCCACCTTGCGGCAGAAATCCATCACCATCGTGACATCGCGCAGCCGGCTCTCCTCGTCGGCCATCACGAGCACCGGGGTCTCGCCGGCGAATTCAGCCGCCGTCTCAAGCGAGCGGCGCAGCTCGTCGCGGTCCATGCGAACGCCGTTGAAGTAGAACTCACCCTCCGCGCTCACCGCCACCTCGATCTGGTCCATGAAAATGTTCTCACCGGCGGTCTCGATCTTCGGAAAGGTGATGTTCAGAGCGTGCAGGTCGCGAAACTGCATCGAGACGAGAAAGAAAAAGATCAGCGTGACAAGCACGTCCACGAGCGGGACGATGTTAATCTCGGCGCGCCGGCGCCGCCGTTCGGGAACCACGCTCACGGCTGTTGGGCGGCCGTTTCCTGGCGTCGACCGGCCAGCAGCCGCTCGACGGCGACGTTGATCTTTGCGGCCACGGTGTCGATGCGCCGGTTCAGGTAGTTGCTGAAAACGAGTGCTGGAATCGCAATCGCCAGGCCCAGCATCGTCGTGGTCAACGCCATCGCCACCCCTTGGACAAATGCAGCCGGCTCCGGCATGCCGCTCTCGGGAGAAATCCGCGAAAACACCTTCACGAGTCCGGTGACGGTTCCCAGCAGCCCCAGCAACGGGGCGGCGCTGACCACCGTGTCGAGAAGGAAGATCCCACGCTCCATGCGGATAATCTGGAGCCGCGCATACGCCTTGAGCTGCTCGGGATCGGGATTGCGCGATTGGAAGAATTGCAGAATCCGACCGGCCACGCTTTCGGGAACCATCGATTCGGGCATCTGACCGCGCACGAACGAGGCCTCGAGTTCGCGGGGGATCGTCTTCCCGTCGCGCAGCGCGATCATGCGTTCGAAGATGATGAACACGGCGAGCACCGAACAGAGTCCGAGCGGCCATGCGAAGATTCCAGCGCCCTCGATCAGATCAATCATACAACGGGGGAATCGGTGTGGAAGCCAGGGGAATGATCATATCGTCCGCGCGAAATGCGTTATCGGTTCGAGCTCATGTAGGGGAGTCGTTCAGCCACAGCGTCGACCGCATTCGCCCCCTCGAGCAGGTCGGCAATCGGATCCCAGTGACCCGCCACCAGGCTGCTTTGCGCTCCCGGCCGCATCTCGCAATCATGCTCCTCGCCGCCGAACCGCAGCTTCAGGCCGGCCACGTCGATCGCGATCTCCATCTCAGGCTCGGATTCGATGCGTTCTACGAGCCGGCGGCGCAATGCGCGGGGAACGGCAACGCACGGCATCCCCAGCTGCGTGGCGTTCCCAAAGAAAATCTCCGCAAACCCCTCCGCGATGACAGCCCGGTACCCGGCGTGATAGATCGCTTGCGGGGCATGCTCGCGGGAACTCCCGCATCCGAAATTGCTCCCGCAGACCAGGATCGTCGCCTGCTTGAAGCGCGGATCGTTGAGCGGATGCTGTTTTTCCGTCCCATCCTCGTTCTTGCGCACATCGTAGAAGAGATACTCCCCCAGCCCGTCAAAGGTGACGCACTTCATGTAGCGCGCCGGGATGATTCGGTCGGTGTCGATATCGTCGCCAGGCACGGGCACGCCGCGTCCGATGATCTCCGTGATAGGTTCCAGTGCCATGGTGAATGCTCTCCTGTTAGCAAATCGTTCCCCGGTTCAAGCCGCAACGGGATCGAGGAAGACCTCCCGGGCGTCGCTGATTTCTCCTGTGATTGCCGCGGCAGCGACCATGACCGGGCTCATGAGGATCGTGCGTCCGGTCGGACTCCCCTGGCGCCCCTTGAAATTGCGGTTGCTCGAACTCGCACAGAGCTGATCGCCGATCAGTTTGTCGGGGTTCATGGCAAGACACATCGAGCATCCCGCGCCGCGCCACTCAAACCCGGCCTCCTTAAAAATCCGGTCCAACCCGAGTTCGACCGCGATCTGGCTCACAACCTGCGAGCCGGGAACCACGATCGCCTTCACATGCGGCGCGACCTTGCGTCCCTCGATATAGCGCGCAACCTCCTGCAGATCGCTCAACCGGGCGTTGGTACACGAACCGAGAAAGGCGACATCGATCTTCTTTCCCTTGATCGGGTCGCCTCCGGCGAACTGCATGTGCTCCAGCGCCTCGATCACCCCCTCCCGCTCGTTCTCCGAGACATCGTCCGGTCGCGGAACGTTTTGATCGATAAAGATCGCCTGTCCGGGATTGATCCCCCAGGTTACGGTTGGAGCGATCTCTTCCGCGCGGATGTTCACCACATCGTCGTACCGGCAGTCGGGATCGCTGGCAAAGCTTCGCCAGCGCTCCACGGCGGCCTCCCACTCCGCGCCGCGCGGACAATACCGCCGCCCCTTCAAATATTCGAACGTCGTCTCGTCAGGGTTCACATACCCGACCCGTGCGCCGCCCTCGATCGACATGTTACACACGGTCATCCGCTCTTCCATGCTGAAACGATCGAAGACCTCGCCGCCGTACTCATAGGCGTAACCGGTGCCGCCGTTCACGCCGAGCTTCCGGATAATATAGAGAATCACATCCTTGGCGTACACGCCGGGGTTGAGCTCCCCGTCCACGTTGATCCGGCGCACCTTGAGCTTGTTCAAGGCCATGGTCTGTGTCGCGAGAACATCCCGGACCTGGCTCGTGCCGATGCCGAGCGCGATCGCCCCGAACGCCCCGTGGGTGGAGGTGTGCGAGTCCCCGCAGGCGATTGTTGTGCCGGGCTGGGTGATCCCCTGCTCCGGCCCCACGACATGCACGATTCCCTGGCGACCCGTTTTCGTGTCAAAAAAGGTGACCCCGTACTCCTCGCAATTTCTGCGCAACTCCTTGATCATCGCGTCCGCCAGCGCATCCGAATACGGCTCGGACGACTCATTGGTCGGCACGATGTGGTCGACCGTCGCGAATGTGCGGTGGGGGAACCGGACCGGAAGCCTCAGCTCCCGAAGCATGCCGAAGGCCTGCGGGCTCGTCACCTCGTGAATGAGGTGCGTTCCGATCAACAGCTGCGTCTGCCCGTTCGGGAGCTCGCGCACCGCGTGCGCGTCCCAAACCTTTTCAAAGAGACTCTTGGCCATAGGTTGTTTGTGGAATAAAAGAAAGCGGGCGCCGAAAACGATGCAGTCTCAAAAAACAGAGGCTTTGTTCCCGCAAGCAAGCGTATATCCACACCTTGCATCCTCTCCGCACCCGGCGCAATCACGAAAATCACACCGGCATACCGGATCCGCCTACCCCATCCGCTCCAGCAACCAGCCCGGAGCATCGCGGTCGCGGGTGCCGAGACGGGCGTGCAGGCGGGCGGCTCCTTCGCGGGCGCGGTCCCGCCGGCCGCGGTCGCCCATCGCCTCCCGCAATTCGTCGGCCAGCCGGTCCGGCCGGGCCGCACCCTGGATGAATTCGGGGTAGATTGGGAATTCCGGGAGCAGCAGGTTGGCGATCCCGAGGTATGGGACACGAACCACCATCCTGCCGATCGTGTAGGTGAGCGGGTGGGCCCGGTACACAATAGCGCCGGGGATACCCGCCAGCGCGCAGACCAGCGACATCGTCCCGGAGCTGGTCAGAACTGCGCTTCCCGGATGCGACGCTTCTCCATGCGCCGCCGCCAGAGCAAACGCGGAACGATCAAGCCCGCCGGAGGCGATGAGGGTTTCGAGGAGCCCGCGGATCTCAGGATCCGGGTGGAGAACGAGGGCCGGCCGGTCTGTTCCGAGGGCGACGCGGCAGCGCTCCCAAGCCGATCCCATCGGCGGAAAAATGCGCGACACAGCCTGGCGACGGCTCCCGGGAAGCAGCAGCGCCGGTCCATGCGCGTCCGGGCGGACCGGAAGCTGGTAGTCCGGCTCGACAAACGGATGCCCGACGAACGCGACATCCAGCGCGGTGTCGCGGTAACACGCCACTTCAAACGGAAAAATCACTCCAAGCGAATCGAGGGTCTCCGCCATCTCGAATCGTCGGCCGGCCTTCCACGCCCAGATCTGCGGACCGATATAGTAGTGCACGGCCACCGCCCCTCCGCCCTTGCGCGAGATCCCCGCATCGCGGAGCCGCCGAGCCAGCCGCAGGTTGAACCCGGGATAGTCGACCATGCAGACCGCCCGCGGCCGGTGAACGCGGATCCATTCCACGGTCCGATCGAAGAGGGTTCGGAAGAACCGGTAGTGCCGCACGACCTCGGCGAGCCCGACCACCGACGAGGCGGTCAGGTCGTACAGCAACCGGGCGCCGGCGCGGTCCAGCTCGGGGCCGCCCAGCGCAGCGACCCGCAGCTCCGGCTGTCGTTCGAGCAACCCCCGCACCAGCCGGGCGGCGTGCTGATCTCCGGAGTGCTCGCCGGCGATGATGAGCAGATCCGGACGTCCGCCCCCCCACGGTGGCAACCCCGGCCGCGCGTCTTCCGGTTCCCCTGTAGCCGGTGTCTTCATGACCGTGTCGGGTTCCGGCCGGCAATACCAGGCGGCAGATTCCCGTCGCTGGAATTTCCGGTCGTCATGCGGTCGTCGCACTCTCTTTTACCTGCTCGGTTACCCGGATTGCCAGGGCGAGTGCGGACTTGCCGAGCGTGGCGTCGACTTTCGGATCGCCGCGGCGACGCACGGTCTCGGTGAACGACGCCAATTCGAGCATCAGCGGCTCCCCCTTCTCGATCGGGATCTCCTCACGGTCGAGACTCAGCCCGTTCTTGCGCAGAAGATGCCCCCCCTGGTTCATGAAATCGAGGCTCAGATAGGCATTCGGTTGAAACACCCGGATCTCCCGCACCTTCTTCTGGCTGACCCGGCTCGCATTGATGTTCGCAACACAACCATTCTCGAACACGATCCGCGTGTTCGCAATGTCCTCGGTCGGGGACAGGACGTTCACGCCGATGCTGTCGACCCGTACCACCTCGGATTTAACGAGCTGGAGAATGATCCCGATATCGTGGATCATCAGATCGAGCACCACCCCCACCTCCGTCCCCCGCACGTTGAACGGCGCCAACCGGTCCGCCGTGATGTAGCGCGGGTCGCGCACCACATCCTCCAGGTACGCCATCACCGGGTTGAAGTGCTCGATGTGCCCCACCTGGACCACCACTCCCGACTCCTCCGCCGCGGCCAGAATCTGCTCGGCCTCCGAGAGCGAGACGCACAACGGCTTCTCGATCAGCAGGTGGCACCCGCTTCGCAGGAGCGGCAGAGCGACCGCGCAGTGCCGGTCCGTCGGCACCACCACGCTCACCGCCTCACAGGCCTCCGCGAGTTCCGACTCCGACCCAAACACGCGGCACCCGTACGCCTCCGCCACTTCGACCGCTCGATCGCGATCGGCATCGTATACGCCGACCAGTTCGACACCGGGCAGTTCAGAGTGGATACGAGCGTGGTGCCGGCCCAGGTATCCGACCCCGGCCACGCCGCAACGAAGCGGTTGATTGGTCATTCGCGCCACGGTGGGTGAATTCGGCACGGATGACAAGTCCGGTACCACGGGGCTGATGCATCTGGGCGTTTCGGTTGGTTCACGCTTCAGCGTGCGGGGCGTATCGGCGCCTCGAGCGACCTGAAGGCTCCAACAGGGCGGCTCCCCCACCGAGGGCATACCAACGCCCAGATGAAATAGCCCCCATTCAACCCCTCTCCGACTCTTGCTCCGACTCCGCCGGATTGGAGAGCGACCCCGGCGCACGAAACACCTCCGGTACCGGATGTGTCGACAGAGGCAGCGTCTTTTCAAACTGAAATCTGAGCAGTTCGTCGTGCTCAAAGATCAATTTTGAGAACTCATTAAACATCGTCACTGCCTCCATGTTATCGACAATCTGCAATCCGCCTGAACCTCAATGTAGGTTACGCTTCCAGCGTGACACGACACGCTGGAAGCGTGTGCTACTTTGGCTTATCCGCGCGCCATTCCCGCCTGAGCCTGCGAATCTGCTCCCCTCCTCAGAGGAGGTCAAACACAAGTTCGAGACGACGATGCCACAGCTCAACGCGCTCGCCGCTGCGGGCTACCCATGCATTCCAACTTGACACCGAACTTATGGAAGCTATTTTAAGATCTAAATTAAGATCTATTATGAATACTATTTTATGTACTTACACGGCGAGTATTTCCGAGCTCAAGAAGAACCCGAATTTTCTCATGGAAGAGTCGGGCGGTGAGCCGGTCGCGATTCTCAACCACAATCGACCGACGGCATATCTGATTCCGGCCGCGGCGTACGAGGAGATGCTGGAAAAACTGGAGGACCTGGAATTGCTTGAGATCATCGAGCGCCGCAGGCACGAAAAGCCGAAGGCTATCGCCGTAGCGCTAGATGAGTTATGAATTGAAGTTTCTGCCCTCCGCGCTGAGGGAATGGAGGCAACTCAGCCCAAACCTTCGGGATCAGTTCAAGAAGAAGCTGATGGAGCGGGTGGAAAACCCGGAGGTACCTGCGGACCGATTGCGAGGTCGGAGCGATTGCTACAAGATCAAGTTGCGCAGCTCCGGATATCGCCTCGTATACGAGGTCGAGAAGAAGACGGTCACAATCTACGTGATCGCCCTCGGCAAGCGCGATCGCTCCGTGGTGTACAAGCGAGCCAAAAAACGGCGCCTCGAATGAGCGGCCCGCGATGGCCGGATGTCTCGTAAATGCCGCTACACACTGAACCCCTCGGCGGAGGCAGCTTCCCGTAGTCGCCCGTCACCAGTCAAAAAGGCCCGACCAACTGTCCCAAAACCTCATCGTTCTTCGCGTTCCTCTATGATTGCCCTCGTGAGAGCGGGCACGCAATGCCTGCGAGGCATTCCCAGGATCGCGCCCACGCCGCCCACGCCATGATCCACGCCGACCGCCTCGCCGCCATCGACCGCGGCTATTCGATCGGGCTTGACTTGGCTATTTACCTGCTGCAACATGGCTAAATGAAAGTCAAAACAGGCCACCTCCGCAACAACCTCAGCCGCTACTTGAAAAGAGTGCGGCAAACCGGTGAGACGATCGTCGTTCTCGATCGAGAACACCCGATCGCGGAGCTTCGCCCCATAAGCAGCACGTCGTCCGCCGATGCCAAGGATGTCTGGGCGCGACGCGAAGGATTTATCCGGCAAACAGGATCTTGGGATGAGGATTTCGATCTGCCCGTTCGCCAGAGCCATCCACATAAGCAAAACAATCCTCTCGACTGATGCGCCCCCCGCTCTACTTGCTCGACACCACCATTTTTTGCCAGCCGATCCGCCCCGCCCCCAACACAAATTGCCAGGATCACTGGCAGCGCCACGGTGACGACCGACTCGCGGTACCGGCAATCGCGGTCGCGGAGTTGGAGTATGGGCTCTTTCTCAAAAACTCCGGCAAGCTCTGGGAGGCTTATCGAACAATCCTCAAGGGCCGTCTCACAGTGCTTGATTTCACAACCGAGACAGCATCCGCATTCGGCGAAATGAAGGCCCGACAAACGGTGACCGGGAAGACGATCGACGATTTCGACCTCGCGATCGCCGCTATCGCCGTAAGTCACGACCTCATTGTCGCCACCCTCAATGTCCGCCATTTCAAAAAGATTGAAGAATTGAAATGGGAAGACTGGTCGAAGAGGTGATAGGAAAGCACACGCCAATCCATAACGTGCCCGCTCGTTGCGCCGCACCCTCAGAACTCGCTCCGTACGGTGTGCACCTCAAGGCTTCGATCCGTGCTCCCGCCGCCGTGAAACCCTACTCAGGGTCTAGCCCGTCTTCGCCGTGCGTCTGCGAATGTACTTGAGACCTGCATTTCGGAGTTACACGCTGGCACGATGTGCAATCGCCCGGACTTCCACGTCACTTCGACTCACAAACGCCGCACCGGTTGGACTGTTGCGCTCATCGGCATTCTCATGACATCGATCCCCATCCCAGGCTTCACCGCAAACGGACCCGACTGGAAAGAGATCCAGGAGGTCAAACATGAATCGCTGCAAATGGCTGCCCGCAATGCCATGGAGCAGCAGAAGCGCGCGGCCGCGGACCCCGTTTCCATCGGAATACCAGGCAACGTATCGACCGTGGGCGATCTGCAGGCGCAACCGGCGGGAGACGGCAGCCTCCGGATCACGGCGAATGCCGCGCCGATCGATTACCCGCGCATGGGGTCGGAGAGGCTCCGGTTCGACCTGCCGGAAGCCGTCAATATGCTGGAGAACCACAGCGGATTGGCGTTGATCGTGCACACCGCCGAGGTTCACCCTGAAGTGCGCCTGGGCGTGCGCCTGATCGGCTCCAACGGGGAGAGCGCGGACATCGTGCCCACGGTTCCGCTGCTGAGCCATTGGGAGGCGAACCCGCATGAGATCTATCTGGACTGGGCGTTCATCAACTACGCCGACGTTGAGGATGCCATCGCGGTCCTCGAGTCGGTGGTTTCGGTTGAGTTCGCGGTGGCCTCGGCACGCCGGTCGCCGGAGCGCGGCCCGAGCGACGCCTCGCGGCAGGCGCAGTTCACAGTCTCCGGGCTGCGACTCGTTGACTACCTGAAGGGCTCCTTCGATCCGAATCGCCACAGCTGGGGCTGGGACGGCGGCGACGGCAAAGATTTGACGCTCCAGCACCGTGTGCAGGAGATATCCGGTGTCGTCGCTCGTTTCGGGGGCGAGGAGGGCCTTGAATCCGCCGTCGAGTCCCTCGATCTCGCGGTGAGAACCCAGTGCTGGGACGGGTCGTTTCTCGACGGCCGGCGCGGCGCCCGGACGGTCGCCAGCGGCGAGTACACTCACGGGTTCACCCTTTCGGGGCTGATGAACGGCTACGAGTACCTGGAGGAGATCGCGCTTCCCGCACTCGACGAGGCGATAACCGTCGGACCGGAGACCATGAGCCGACGCGACTTCTATCAGCGAATGCTCTACCGCGGGGGCATGTCCCGCGCGGCACACACGCCCACGGATTACCGGGATGATATTATTGGAGGCAACACCCTCGTGACCGGCGCGAATCGGGTCCTCGGGTACGCCATCGCCATGAGGCGCATCGTCGATTTGCTCGAAGATCCCGAGCGCTCCGTAGAGGTCCGCGCAGCCTACGAGCCCATCATGCGCGAGATCGCCGGCGCACAGGGCGCGTTTTCGGGAGGCTTTCCGCTCCTGGCCGAGGGAAACCGATACGACGGCCGCGGCATCCACTACGATGCCGGCTATATTCGCACCCATATGGATTGGCTTATCTTCGGCATCAGGAAAACCGGTGAACCGTTGCTCGTAACGATGCTTGAGCGCTATCAGCGCGTGATTGAAGCGGCCATGAACGAGGCCGGAACCGGCATCATGCGCCTGCGCTCCGAACGGGGCCCGCGCGGGGGACCGGTCCGGCTCATCCTCCCCGACGCGACCGCCCAGGTCGGGCTCGAGCACAATCTGCCGGTAATGGCGCAGTGGGGCTACAATGTCGGCATGCCGACGTGGGCGCGATGGGAGCCCGGCGAGCGCCTCAACCACTTCACCTCCGCCCGCCATATGCGCGGGTACGGGCTCGGCGCGCACGTCGATATCCTCCTCGGCGACATCCACCCCGAGCCGGAACCCTGCGACATCGGGTACCGGTTCCCACGGGAATTCCCGATCTGGTCCTCCCGGTTCTATCAAAAGGAGGACGGTCGCCACACGCGCACCAGCCGCGTCCATATCGCTCCCGATGGATCGATGGAGAATGATTTCCGAATCGAGGTCGGCGAGTTCCTCGAGACGATCGGCGTCCCGGTGTGGCTCGATCGAACGCCGGTGACGATCACCGCCGAAGCGGTGGCGCTCGACGGCTGGCCGGCCCTGCTGCCCGATGGCGCTGAACTCCATTTCGAGGGCGCCGTCGTCCCGACCCAGGGGACGGTCAACCATCCGGTGGAACTGCGATTGGCGCCCGGACGCACCCGGGTCGTCGCAGTGGGACCGCCGGTGACGCTTTCCGATGTCGCAGGAGGCGCAACCGTGCCCTTCCGCGCCGAGTTTATCCTGTCGCATCAGGCGGACGAAGAGCTATCCGTCAGCCTCCGGCTTCGCAATGATACGCCGCCGTACGAGCATGTGATGCCCGGGTACCCGCCGGAGCTGTAAGATACCGGAGATTCGAATTGTTCTCTCGAAGTCGCCGGTCTAGTGGTGACGTTAAGATGATGAAGATCGCCGTCACCGGGGCCGCAGGTAAACTCGGCTCGAACACATGTCGTGAGTTGCACAGGCAGGGCCACGAGATCGTCGCCATCGACCGCCGCCAGGGCGACGCGATCCCGGTGCCGCTCCATGCGGTCGACCTGCTCGACTCGGAAGCGGTACTCCGTCTGCTCGACGGTTGCGAGGCCGTGGTCCACCTGGCAAACTACACGAGCCCGCGGGGCGCACCGATGCCGCGGCTCTTCAACGAAAACGTGGCGATGAACATGAACGTTTTCCACGCAGCGCACGTACATGGGATTCGGCGCGTGATCTTCGCCAGCTCAATACAAGTGGTCGCCAGCGAACGCGAGTCCGGCGAGCCCGAATCGCCGGCACAGGTGGCCTACCTTCCACTCGACAGCGACTCCCCGCCCAACCCCACGAACGGATACGCGCTGAGCAAACTCGTGGGGGAGACACAGCTCGAGAACATGGCGATGCGTTACGATTGGCAGGCCGTGGCATTGCGCCTGCCCTCCCTGTTCCTGCCGGCCCATGTGCGACCTCCACATCCACCGTCGACGCGCAAACGCCGGCCCCCTTCCGGCACCGACCCGAGCCAGGCGCAAATCGGACAGGCATTCTGCATCCTCAGCCACACCGATGCCGCGCGACTCATCGCAACCATCCTCCAGACCGAGCTGCCGGGGTTTCGCGCTTACCTCCCCGCCTATCCGAAACCGAGAGTCAACGTGCCGGTCGCGGACCTCATCGAAACACATTACGCATCGGTTCCCCTTCGCACGCCGCGTGAGCGCTGTACCGGCCTCGTCGATATCACCCGTATCACGAACGAAACCGGCTGGGTCCCGGAGGACAAGCCGCCGGGAACATCTCCGCGATAGCTGGCCGACAGGACGGGACGATTCCTCCGAATTCGATCGTGCTTTCGGCTTCCATTCGGATCATCATTCCACCATGTCCACCAACAGAATCCAGATCACCGACGTCCGCGCGATCCTCACCAACCCGCAGGGCCAGCCTCTGGTCATCGTGCGTGTCGACACCTCCGAGCCCGGTCTGTACGGTCTTGGATGCGCCACCTTCACCCAGCGCTTCCTCGCGGTTCGCGCCGCCCTGCTGGAACACCTCCGTCCCTTCGTCATCGGACGCGAGGTCGACCGCATTGAGGACCTCTGGCAGCAGATGATGGTCAACGGGTACTGGCGCAACGGCCCGGTGCTCAATAACGCGATCTCTGGAATCGACGGCGCTCTCTGGGACATCAAGGGCAAGCGCGCCGGCATGCCGGTCTATGAATTACTCGGAGGGAAGTGCCGGGAAGCCGCCGCCATCTACCGCCACGCCAACGGGGCCGATCTCGAGGCGATCGAGGAGCAGGTCGGCCGGTACGTCGAGCAGGGATTGCGCCACGTCCGCGTCCAGTTCCAGGGGTACGGCGGACCGGCCGCCGAAGGGGGGGGACCCGACGGCGCCCTCGGCGGCGCGTACTACGATCCGCGCACCTACACCCGCACCGCGCTCCAGGCACTCGAACACGTACGGAACCGGTTCTCCGACCTCGAGATTCTGCACGATGTCCACGAACGGCTCAATCCCGCCCAGGCAGTTGAGTTCGCCAAAGCGGTCGAACCGCTGCAGTTGTTCTTCCTGGAGGACGCGCTCGCCCCCGAGGACCTCGAGTGGTTCGAGAATATCCGGAACGCCTGCACCACCCCGATGGCCATGGGCGAGCTCTTCAACCATCCTCGCGAGTGGACTCCCCTCATCACCGGCCGCCGCATCGATTTCATGCGGATGCACATCAGCCAGATGGGAGGGCTCACCCCGGCGCGCAAAGCCGCCATCCTCGGGGAGCTGCACGGGGTACGTACCGCCTGGCACGGTCCCGCCGACACTTCGCCGGTGGGACACGCCATCAACCTCCACCTCGATCTCGCAAGCTCCAATTTCGGAATTCAGGAGTTCTGCGGCTGGAACGACGCCGTCCGTGAGATCTTTCCCGGATGCCCTGAGCAGCGCGGTGGTTTCCTCTATCCGAATGACAAACCGGGGTTCGGCATCGATCTCGACGAGGAAGCCGCCAAAAAATGGCCGTGCGACGCCGAGGTCATTCAGTGGACCCAGACCCGCCTGCCGGACGGCAGCCCGACGCGCCCGTAGGAATACGTCTTTTCCGCGCGTGCGACCGGCTACGACCGTTGTTCCTGTAACGCCGCCTTCAACGCGGCAACGAACGCGGGACCGGTACCGCAACACCCTCCGATGAATCCGGCCCCGGCTTCACACAGCTTCATCGCCTCAACGGCAAAGTCCTCGGGACGCGTGCTGTAGACCGCCACACCGTCCAATAAGGAGGGGATTCCGGCGTTTGGTTTCAACCAGACCGGCCTCCCCGAAGCAGCGTGGAGGCGGCGACAGACCGGTTCATACTCCGCCGCCCCGTTTCCGCAATTGGCGCCAATGATCGACGCCCCCGCCTCGAGCAGCCCCTCCACGGCCTGTTCGGGCGTCACGCCCATCATCGTACGATCCTTTTCCTTGCCGGCGCTGAAGCTCATGCACGCAACAACCGGTAATCCGGTTTCGACCGCCGCGGCCACCGCAATCCGAGCCTCCTCGATGTCGCTCATCGTCTCGATCACAATCGCGTCCGCCCCGCCCGCCGCACACGCGCCGGTCTGTTCCTCGAAAATCTCGCGCAGTTCGTCGGCACGGACATCTCCCGCGATCAACAGCTTGCCGGTGGGGCCGATCGAGGCGAATACCGCCGCGTCCGAACCGCCGCCTTCCCGGGAGAGCTCCACGCCCCGACGGTTGATCTCCGCGACGCGGCCCTCCAGCCCGTGCGAAGCCAGCGCGATCCGATTCCCCCCGAATGTATTCGTCAGCACCACCCGGCTCCCCGCCTCGGCATAGGCGCGCGCCACCGCGGCTACATCCTCGGATCGATCAAGGTTCCACCGCTCCGGGCATTCCCCGTGTCCGAGACCGCGTTCCTGGAGCTGCGTGCCCCACGCGCCGTCGGTGACAACGGGAGCATGATTCAACAAGGCTTCAAGCAAGTCGTTCGTGTCGGTCATATCCCGTTCATATGGGCCGAATCATCGCCGGGCAAGCACCGACCGCGCGCGCCAACGGATTTCGCCGGCGCCAGACGGAGATGCCAACGCGTTTGAAATTGCTGGTACCACAAAAATACCGGAAGGGCAATTTTACCTTGCCGCTCGCGCCGGGATTTCGCACCGTTCGCCACAATAGCCGTCGCGCCGCCGCATCCCGATCCAGCCATATCGGCACTCCACGACTCCATGGAACTCTTCGAGCAGATCATCGGAACCTTGAGCGACCTCGTCTGGGGATGGTTCCTTATCATCCTCCTCGTCGGCACAGGAATCTATCTGACAATCGGGCTGCGGTTCATGACCCTGCTGCGGCTGCGCTACGCCTTCCGCATGCTGTGGCAGGGACGGAGCTCGGACGAAGAGGGAGACATCAGTCCGTTCAACGCCCTGATGACCGCGCTCGCAGCGACCATCGGAACCGGGAACATCGCCGGCGTCGCCACCGCCATCGTGCTCGGAGGACCGGGCGCCATCTTCTGGATGTGGGTCACCGCACTCGTTGGGATGGCGACCAAATACGCGGAAGCCGTATTGGCCGTTCGCTACCGGCAGGTGGACGCGTTGGGCCGCCAGCAGGGCGGCCCGATGTACTACATCCGGAAGGGTCTCGGCGAACAATGGCGCTGGCTGGCATTCGCATTTGCGCTGTTCGCGACCGTTGCGGCGTTCGGAATCGGAAACACGATCCAGGCCAATTCGGTGGCACACGCCGCCGAAACGAATCTCGGGATCCCGGCGTGGATTACCGGCGTCACGATGGCGATCCTCATCGCCCTCGTCCTGATCGGCGGGATCAAGTGGATCGCCAATGTCGCAGGGAAACTCGTGCCGTTTATGGCCGTCGCGTACATCGTCGGGTCGGTGTCCATCCTCGCAACCCATTTCGACCGCATTCCCACCGCGCTGGGACTGATCGTGACGGATGCCTTTACCGGGACCGCAGCCGCGGGGGGATTTGCCGGCGCGACCATCATGATGGCGATTCGTTTCGGCGTCGCCCGTGGCGTCTTCTCCAACGAGGCCGGGCTGGGCACCGCCCCGATCGCACACGCGGCGGCCCGGACCAACAGCCCCGTCCGCCAGGGAACGATCGGGATGCTGGGCACCTTCATCGACACCATTGTCGTCTGCTCGATGACCGCCCTCGTGATTCTCGTGACCGGCGTCTGGACGACCGGCGAAACCGGCGCCGGCCTGACATCGCTCGCCTACGGCACCGGCCTTCCGCACATCGGCGAACACATCGTCACGTTCGGGATCATGATCTTCGCCTACACCACTGTCCTCGCGTGGAGCTTCTACGGCGAACGATGCGCGGAGTATATTTTCGGCGTCAAGGCGATCTCACCGTACCGCATCCTGTGGGTTGTAGCCATCCCGTTCGGCGCCGTGTTTCCACTCGATGCGCTCTGGCTGCTCGCCGACGTCATGAACGGACTCATGGCCGTTCCCAACCTCGTCGCGCTCCTCCTGCTCAGCCCGATCGTCTTCAAAATCACCCGGGACCACTTCTCCGGAACTTCGCGTCCCGGCAACGAACCAAATCGCTAAGCCATCTGTCCGCGGTCCGGGGCCACGGACAAACCGGAACCCGCCGGTTCCTGTCCCTCATCCGCCTTGATATTCTTCCACTCCACGCACCCGCCTTCGCCGTCGGGACGAATGAAACTGTGGGCGATGTCCTCGTACCCCTTCCAATCGTACGGATCTTCCCCCGCAACCATGACAATGTCCCGATAGTCCGCCATAGCGACGGCGTTTGACTCCTCCTTCAGCCGCCACGGAAGCAGCGAAGAGGCGCTCATGTAGTGGTTCACCAACGACCGTCGGAAACCGCGCTCGCTGCGGTTGGGAAGCGATCGATGCAGCAAATACCCGTTGAAGAAAACCACCGAACCCGCCTTGACCTCGACCGGTATCGAATCGGCGTCCGTCCAAGAATACCCCCGCGTTTCATGGGTACAATCGAAGCGCCGATCGTAGTGAAACTCCCGCGGCCATAGAATTCCGGGCTTGTGGGATCCGGGGATGACCCACAGGCATCCGTTCTCCACCGTGGCATCGTCGAGGGCGATCCACCCCCCGCAGAGCGAACGATCGCGCGTCGGAATGAACCCCTCGTCCTGGTGCCACGCCTGACCCGGTTTCCCGCTCGCCTTCAGAAAGAGCATCGATTGCATCGCCTTCACATCCGGAGAGATAATCCGGGCGAGCACCTCCGCCACCGGCGGCGCCTTCATCCCCTCGAGCATGACATCGGAGATCTTGTGCGGGAAGTGAATACACAGCACCCGCCGTTGCGCCTCCCAGTCATCCATCGCTCCCGGCGCGGGATCGATTCCCTTCACCTGACCGTCCACGTTGCGCGCCAGACGGAGCGTCTCCGCCCGCAGGGCATCGAGCTCCTCAGCGGAGAAGGCGTCCGCGAGCACACAGTACCCCTGCTCGGCGTAGTATTCGGGTATGGCTGGATCTTTGGAGTCTGAGAAGTATCCCTGAGGGAGCCCCTCCCGGGGCCACGAAGCAAATGGCAGGAGGGATTCGTGAGGGACGGTCGGATGGGCGGTTGAGGATTGCATAATGGAATATTATTTACCTCATAAGCTATCATCAATCCCTGAAACGCGTCAAACCCTATCCGAAAGGTACCGAATCGCAGCCTCGCAGGGAGTCTTCTTCGGAGGAGCGGCGTACCCCGCCGGCCGGAGACCCGGCTCCCGCCGCCAGCATTATCTCCAACTGGTCTGCCTGTTGTACGGATCGGTGACCATCGCGGTAGACGACCGCATCCTGCGTGTGCCCGAGCGGCACGCCGCCGGTCAGACGGTGGCGGGATCGACCCCGGCGGGGAGCGGCTCCGGCGGGGGTGCATTTGGATTCGGCTTCGGAATCAGCGCCTCGACCTCCGCCCGCCAGGTGGCGAGTCGCTCCCGCATCGCGCGGGTTCGTTGCGGTTCGGCGATGGCGCGATTGCGGGTTTCTCCAATATCCTCCCGCAGATTGAAGAGTTCGAGCGCTCCGTCTTCAAAGAATTCAATGAGCTTCCAGTCGCTCTCCCGGATCGAACAGGCAGGTGTACCGCCCTGGTTCGAGTAGTGGGGGTAGTGCCAAAAGAGCGCGCCGCGGTCGAACCCGGACTCGCCCCGCAGGACGGGCATCAGACTGACCCCGTCCCGGTGTTGTTCGGGATTGAGTGGCAGGCCGGCGGCTTCGAGGAACGTCGGATAGAAGTCGCTGCTTGCAACCGGCGCCGAACAAATGGCTCCGGGCGCCGTCACACCGGGCCAGCATGCCAGCTGGCACACCCGCGTGCCCCCCTCGTACATCCACCCCTTGCCTTCAGAGAGCGGGAGATTGCAGGTCGGCGAACCCTCCGCGGTCGCCAGGCCACCGTTGTCCGATGTGAAGATGACGAGCGTCTCCCCGGCGATCCCCTCAGTCTCCAGGCAGTCCAGGAGGCGTCCGATGCCGGCGTCGACGCGCTCGACCATCGCCGCATAGGTCGCATCCGATTGAAACAGGCGGCGCTGCACGCGCTCCTTCTGCTTGTGCGCACAGGGGAAACACTCGCCCGCCACGACCGCAGCGCCCTCCTCCAGACCCATTTCCCGGGCTTTATCCCGGTATCTCCGCGCGAGCGAGTCCGGCGCCTGGATCGGTGTGTGCACCGCGTAGTGCGAGAGGTGGAGAAAGAACGGCTGGTCGCCGCGCGCCCGAATCCGGGCGATCGCCTCGTCGGTGAGCCGGTCCGTCAGGTACTCGCCCTCCGGCCCATCGGTCAATCCGGGGATCCCGTACGGACTGAAGTGGGAGGGGGGATGCCCGAGACCGCACCCGCCGACGTTGACCTCGAATCCGTGTTTCTCGGGAGCGGTGAGCGCGCCGCCGAGGTGCCACTTGCCGATATGCCAGGTCTGGTAGCCGCCCGCCCGCAACGCGGCCGCAATCGAGTGCTCGCTCAGCGGGAGGGCGTGAAAGTAGGGAACGTCGCAGAGACGCCCGACGGCGTGGCCGCCGATCCACTGGGTGACCCCGACACGCGCGGGCGCCTTCCCGCTCAGGATGGAGGCGCGGGTCGGGGAACAGACGGGCGACGAGGCGTAGGCATCGGTGAACCGGATTCCGCGGGCGGCGAGCCGATCGAGGTGCGGGGTCTCGTAAAAGGAGCTGCCATAGCAGCCGAGATCCCGCCAACCGAGATCATCGATGAGAATGAAGAGGATGTTGGGTCGCTTCACGGTGTCGATTCCCTCACTCGTAGTTCGCCTTGATCCCGACCGGCACGCGCGCCTCGCCGATCGGGGTGCCCTGCAAATGCGCGAGATCTCCGAGCCCGATGTCGTTTACGTAATTCGGATCGGCGTGCCGGATGATGTAGAGCCGCATGGCGATCAGTTCGGCTTCTGTACCGTCGGCGCGATCAGACGCCGCACCAGCTCGTCCTTGAAGGCCTCCAAGTCGGTCCACTCGGTTGCGACGCGGACCGACTTGGCGGTATCATCGATGACGGTATACCCGTCGTCCGTGACGCGGATGCCGAGTTCCTCCATCTTCAGGTAATCCTGGGAGTATGCGAGGTGGACCGCCACCGTGTCGAAGAGGACGGAACTCTTGCGATCGAGGGTTTCCAACCGGGAGTAATGCTGTAACCACGCGCGGTAGTTGCCCATCAACGCCTGCAGCAACGGGTCTTCCGAGCGGCGGATCGCCTGGTAGCGTTCGCCGTCCAGGGTGACCAGCCCGCACGTATCGAGCGGCGTGATCGTCATATCCCACTCGGCCGTAAAGGCATGCTGACAGTCCGGCGTATGGTTGACAACATTACACTCCCTGCTGATCTCCTCGGAGTTGCCGTACCCGCGGCGCACGGAACCGTGCATTCCAACAAACCGTGCCTTGCGAGCGATACCGGGCTCGCGGCGCAACGCCTCACCGATATTCGGGACCGGGCCGATGCACAGCAGGGTGACCGGTTCGGGGGAATCCATGATCGTGCGGATGATCGCGTCGACCCCGTCTTCACACACCGTCCCGCGGTAGTCTGCGAGCTGGTAATCGCCCAGCCAGTCGGACTGTTGATATTTCTTCTGAGGCCCGAACGGCTTTCCGACTCCGACGGGGATGTCGGTCCGGCCCGCCACTTCGAGCAACTTCGCGAGCAAGCGAGCGCGGTAGTCGGTGTCGCCGGTGTCGGAGACGACCAGTTTAACATCGAGTTCCGGGCACTTGAGCATCATGACGAGCGCCCAGGTGTCGTCGATATCGCCTCCGATATCGGTGTCCAGGATTACAGGGATCGGTTTGTTTTGTGTATTCATCTCAAAGCAACAGAAGGTTAAGGGGAACGTAGCCGGTGATCCTGAGAGAACAACCCAAAACGAAATTGCTTGGCGTATGAATAAATCCGAGCCAGGGTCGCCTTTTTCCCGAGGGATGCCTCTGGTGCAGCCAGCTTATCCAAGAGTAACACGACTCCAGTGCCATGAAACAGATCCGTTACCTCAGGTTCTCCGCTTCAAACCCGTACCTCCTTGCCGGCGTGTTCGCATTCGCCGCACACCTGCCGCTCACAGCCGACGAGGCGGATCCGGTCTACGAGCTGAGCCCGTTTGAAGTGCGGGTCGAAGACGATCGGGGGTATCAGGCGACCACCACAACCTCCGGGACCGCGCTCGACACCCTGATCCGCGACCTTCCAATGGGCCTCGAGGTGATCACCCAGGAGTTCATCGAGGACCAGCAGGCGCTCGACTTCCGTGAGGCGGTGGCCTACTCCGCCGGAATTTTTTTCGAAACCTTCGAGGACCGCTCAGGTGCGACGCAAGCCATGCGCTCCGGGACTTTCGGAGAATTCGGCGACCGGTCGCCATCGGGTGCGATCGACATCGCCAACCCGTTCGCCAACGCGATCTCGATCCGGGGTTACTCGGTCCCGAACCAGCAGCGGATGGGGTTTCGCATCGGCAATATCGTTCCGCCGTACGGGATCGTCCTGGGCGGCACCACCGATTCCGCGAACACGCAACGCCAGGAGGTGGTGCGCGGACCCCAGTCGCTCCTCTACGGAATCAACGTCCTCTCCGGGATCGTAAACATCATTCCCCGCCGCCCCACCAGTGAACCGAGGACCCGCTCCTCCGTCACCCTGGGCAGCCACAAACTGCGTCGCTTCACCCTCGACCACTCCGGACCGCTGCTGCCCGGGACCCTCAACTACCGCGTGCTCGGCACTTATACAGAACGCGGCCACTGGGAAGACTTCCGCGATGCGAAGCAGAACTACTACGCCGGGCAACTCGACTGGTTCATCACACGAAACCTCAGAATCTTCCTCGAAGGACAGTATTCCAAGAGTACCAGCCACGGCGGTGGTCCGAGATTCTTCCAGGATTCCGGCGGCGACGACAGCAACTTCCGGAACCGGTATGACGAATTCTACAGCTTCGGCCGCGATTTCTTTGACGAGGATGTGCTCGACCATCCCGCACTCCAGGGTGTCGGCTTCTCGCTCGAGGATGGAACCGCCTACGATGATGTATTTGGGATGAACAAGCTGGTCCGCAAGCCAGACCAGGATTACCATTTTCCCGACCTTGGACGCGCGTTTCGCATCTCGGGACCGGATGTGCGGCGGGAGGAGGAGGAGCACAACTTCCTCGCGCTCGCCTATCTCAACCCTTTTGAGAACCTCAATGTCGAGGTCGGCGCCTACTACACTTCAAACGACATCCTCGAGCGCAATATCACCATGGGCGTATTCAACGATACCCGGAATTCCGTACGGCCGGCATGGAACGCCCTGACGACGGGGTGGGCTTATAATCCCGAGTCGGCATGGAACTGGGATACGATGGAAATGGAGGATCCTTTCGGGTACGGCGTCGGCGAACTGTTTATCGGGCAGAACCCGGATCGACTCCGCCCGAGCTCACTGGTCGACGACCGCAAGTTCGCCTACTACGCTTGGTTTGAACGCCCAACCAAGGCCACAAGCCTGCAGCTGCGCGGACGCGTAGCCTACAGCGCTGAGACCGATTGGCTCGGTGACCACACCGCAAAACACGTTCTCGTCGCAGGAGTCTCCGACATTCGCGACCAGGTGAACTTCGTCCAAGGCGGCATCCCGAACCTCAACTACGTCTACGACCTTGGCCCGTTTGACGACCAAGAGAACCGTTTCGAGGAAGGCAACCAGGCAAACGATCCCCTCCACTTCCGCAGTATCTTCGACTACCGCATCCTCCGGTATGAGGGACAGACCCTCGGGATTCCAGGCAGTATCGGGCGACCCGCCGGGGTGAGCGCCGGCGCGGCCATCGCGAACAGCGGCTGGCGGCGCGCCGACCTGAGTTACCGCGGCTACTACGGGGTGTACCAGGGGCAGATGTTTGACGACCGGCTCACATCGGTCATGGGAATTCGCCGGGATCTTTACCAAGTTCAAAACCGCCAGCAACTGCGCGTGCTCGACCGCAACCGCGAGACGGACCTCTGGCAGGGGACCGGCGATCACCGGCGCACCCCGATTCTGCTCGGCTGGGGCGATCAACCCTACGAGTGGCGCGACGACCTACCCGATTCGCTGAACGAGCGTGTCGCACAGGACTTCGCCGAACTGCGAGAGGAACGGCCCGACGGAACGATCTCGTACGGATTCGACCGGCCGGAACAGTTCACCTCGAAGACCTTCGGGCTTAGCTATCGCTTCTCGGATACATGGTCCGGTTACTACCTGTACTCGGAGGGCGTCTTCCCCAACACCGGTCAGGTCGACGGCGCGAACCGGGCGATCGAAGCAGAGCAAACCGTGAACAATGAGGTCGGCCTGAAGTTCGACCTCTTCGACGGTCGAATCTCGGGAACGGTCTCCGCGTATCAAATCGAACGCGAGAACGCCGTCTGGTTCTGGAGTAACGCGCCGGTCCCCAGCCAGTGGCACAGCGAACTCGAAGAGATCGCCCGCATCGAATCATTCAACCCGATCGCGGTGCGCGAAGGACACGTGCCGATGGTGTACTCCGTCCAGGCTCGCTATCTCCTCGAATCCTTTCGTCAGTGGGGATTGATCCCGGAAGAGATGACCCCGGCAGAGCGGCGAACCATCCTGCGCGGGGCGACCTTTGAGCCGTACGGCGCGGTCCGGCAGTCCGACTGGGAGGGTCCGACATCCATCGGGTTTGTCGGAGGGGGCTTCCGCAATCCCGACGATCCGGAACTCTTCGAGGGCGTAGGACGGATCGACTACTTCGGGACCCACGAGCTGCACGAGCAATTTCTCAGCGGCGAACTCGACCCATGGAATTTATACCCCCACCCCGATGATATGCGCGGCGCGGATGCACCCTTGATCACACCCGGACAGATCGTCCGGGTCGGGTACGAAGGCAAACTGGTCGGCCCGGACGAACCGGGCGTCGATATCGTTGCCGCCAATCCCGTGAAACTCGCAATGGATATCGCCGTGCGCGACGAAACCGCCCCGGGGCTTCCGATCGGCGGCATCGGCCAGGTCGGCAACCAGGGGAACCACCACGGGAGCACCCAGCGCGGCGCCAACGTCCTCTACGAGGAAAAGGGACGCGGCGTCGACGGGCAATTTCTCTTCCGGCTGCTGCCCGAGAACAATTACCATATTGTGCTCAGCTTCTCCCGGCAGAAACGCCAAGTCGTCGGATCCGGGTTTACGCTCGCCCCCGGCTACCGCCTGGATGAATTCGACAACCCGGTCCCCGACGGCCCCCACGAAGGGCGTTGGACGACGGAGTACGACCGGTGGGTTTACTATCTCGGACCGGAGAACTTCGCCGACCCCACCGATCCCGAGTCGCTCAAACAGGGGGCGATAGAAGGACTCGACCTCTCGTTCGTTCCCCGCTACTCCCTGCGACTCTGGAACAAGTACGCGTTTCGGGATAACGTCCTGGAAGGGCTCGAGATCGGCGGTGGGGTGCGCTACAACGGTCCCGTGACCACCACGATTACCATCGGCGGACAGAACCTCGAAGAGAATCGCTTCCCGACTCCGGACGTTCCCGAACGCTACGTCTGGGATGCAATGATCTCGTATCGCTCGACCTGGGGTGACAGAATCCACTGGCGGACGGCTTTCAATGTCTACAACCTGACCAACCACACAACGTCGCTTGCCACGGCCGAGTTTGTTGACGAGTTCGGCGACCCGGTACACCGGCGAACCCGTATCCTCCACGCCCCCCGCACCTATCGGTTCACGTTCAGTGTCGATTTTTAGCCAAACGCGAATATCCGCTGACTTTAATTCATTGGCACACGCATGATCCATGGAATAAACCGACCTATGACTCAAAACATTCTTACCGGAATCGCCGACGAAGCGGGCGCCGATATTGACAGTCAGATCGCAGCCCATCGCGACCTCGGATGGAACGCCATCGAACTTCGACTCATCAACGGACGCAACGCCGCCGGCGACCTCGCCCAGGATCAGTTCGATGCCGCAGCCGCACGCATCGAAGAGGCAGGATTAACGGTTACCGGGTTCGCCTCGGCCATCGGGAACTGGAGCCGCAAAATCGGCGATGACTTCTCGCGCGACGTCACGGAGCTTCGCACCGCCATCCCCCGAATGCAACGCTTCGGGACGAAATTCATCCGAACCATGAGCTGGGTCGGCACAGGCGTGGACGATTCCGACTGGCGCAACGAGGTCTTTCGGCGATACCGGGAACTGGCGTCCATCGCGGAGGATGGCGGCGTCTTGCTCGCCCACGAAAACTGCACCGGATGGGCAGGCCAGAGCGCCCGGCATATGCGCGATCTCCTCGAGGCCGTGGACAGCCCGAACCTGGTCGTTCTCTTCGACATCGGGAACACCCTCTCATACGGCCAGAGCACCTGGAGTTTCTACCAGGAGATCAAGGACCAGATTCGCTACGTCCACATCAAGGACTCGCTCCGCAATGGTGGATACGCCTTCCCGGGAGAAGGTGACGCCATCGTGCCGGAGGTCGTTGGCGATCTGCTCAAGACCGGCTACAATGGGGTGTTCTCCATCGAGCCGCACATCGCCAACATCGTACACGACGGGGGTGCCAAGGCCTCCCCGGAGGAGATGTACCAGTCATACCTGCGCTACGGCCGTATGGCGATGGAGCTGCTCGCAGCCGTACGACCCTCATCTTCCGGCTGAATGCGCCCCGACTCACCCCGGATCTCTGCGTAACGGCGCTCGGTTAAGGGATGCCTCGCAATCGGGTTCTCTGCCCGGAGGCGGCAGGTCGGAAGCGGCAACTCGGTCCGCGTGATGGGGCTCGGCGTCCTGGAACAAATCGACCGTTTGGAAGGACGATGCGTGCGGAGAAAAGGCGCGGTTGCCCGAGATGGGCCGAAAACACGGAAACATCGGAAAAGAAATTATTCTGTTTGACCAATGCTATGGCACCCCTGTAAATCGAGCTTTTCTTCGGAAGCATTGCCCCGAACCACAATCCATTTCGAAATCTCATGCCCCCGCCAGAGAGATTGGGTGAAACAGATGATCTTGAGCTGAACCCCACCGGCGATTCCGCGCCGGACAGTGTTATTGTATCGATCCGGGACGTGACCCGCGTCTATCGCGCCGGCGCGGAAACGGTCCACGCCCTGCGGGGCATCACCCTGGACGTCCACCGGGGCGAGTACCTGTCGATCATGGGACCGTCGGGCTCCGGCAAGAGCACCCTCTTCAACATGATCGGGGGACTCGACATGCCGACCGACGGGACCGTCACGATCCAGGGCGTGCGCCTCGCCGAACTCAGCCGGCGCGAACAGGCGCGGCTGCGCAACCGTTGCATCGGCTATATCTTTCAGACCTACAACCTCATCCCGGTAATGACGGCCCTGCAGAACGTCGCCCTCCCTATCCTCCTCGGCGGGACGGGTCTGCGTGAGTCGAATGAGAAAGCGGCGGAATTGCTCGATGCCGTCGGGCTCGGCGACCGGCTCCACCACCGCCCCGAAGAACTCTCCGGGGGGCAGCAACAGCGCGTGGCGATTGCACGCTCGTTCGCCAACGACCCGGGGATCATCCTCGCGGACGAGCCGACGGGCAACCTCGATACGCGCACCGGCGAGGAGATCATCGACCGTCTCAGCCGCCTCAGTCAGGACCGTGGGATAACGATCATTTCCGCAACGCACGATCACAAAATGCTCAGTGTCTCCGACCGGGTGGTCACGATCAGCGACGGCGCCATCGCCAAAATTGAAAACCGCGATGACCTCCATATCGAGGTCGGGAGCATCGCCACCCAGTGAGACGCATGGCATCGGATCGCGCAGAACAGCAAACACACGCACCCGGGCAGGGAGGGGACAACCTCCACGGTGCGAACCTGATCGAGCAGCTCCGTCACGGCTGGTCGCCACTCCCGACCCGCACCGTCTTCTCCCTCGTAATGGCGGGACTGCGCGTGCGCCTCACGCGCTCGCTGGTCACGATGCTCGCCGTCATCCTGGCCATCGCTTTTCTCACCTACACAGGCCTCAGCAACAAGCTGTCGTATAATCTGGCCGTTTTGACCACCGAACTGGCCGACAGCCCCGGCGTTCCGGCGGCCGAGGTGGAGCGGGCCGTCGATGCGCTGGCCGCACTCGATCCCGCCCGCGGCGACCTCCCCGAACCGCCGGCGTGGCTGGGACTCTGGCTGGACGATTCCCCCGAGACGCTTCGCGACCAGATCGAGATCGCGGCGGCTCCCCCCGTCGACCATCCCGAGTTGGAGCGCCTGCAGCGCAGGCTCGACCTGCTCCTGTGGCTCCGCAGTGAAGCCCCCGAGACCGACCCGGCCGTCCTCGAAGAACAGGCGCACACATTCCTGCGCGAACGGGCGACGCGCTTTATCCCGAATCTCAGAAACCCGGCGGCATGGGACACCGTCGCGCGCGCCCGGGCTGACTTCCTGCTCGAGGCCTACCGCACCCAGGAGGAGGGAGCCGAACCGGTCGAGGTAATCGACCGCTTCATTGCTGTCGAAGAGCGTCGCGAGACTGCGGCCGATCTCGCCCGGATGCTGCGGCGTTCCGGTGTCAACATCGAGGCCACGCTCCGCGGCAGTTTCGCCGACACCTGGATTATCGTGATGGCGCTGCTCCTGTGCACTGTCGGGATCGCCAACGCCATGCTCATGAGCGTCACCGAGCGATTTCGCGAGATCGGCACCATGAAGTGCCTGGGGGCGCAGGATGGGCTCGTGGTGAAGCTCTTCCTCCTCGAGTCGGCATTTCTGGGCGTAACCGGCGCAGTCCTCGGGGCAGTCCTCGGGGTCGCGGTGGCTCTTGGGGCAGGCCTCCTGCAATTCGGCGGATTCACGATGCTCGGATTCCCGGTGTTCGATTCGATTCCCGTCCTCGGAGGCGCCCTGCTCGCCGGCATTCTACTCGCCGTCGTCGGCACCCTTTACCCCGCGGTCCTCGCCGCCCGCATGAATCCTGTGGACGCCCTGCGTATTGACGAATGAGCACGGAACCGCCATCCCCGGCCGCAAACCAAACGCCCGTACAACAGAGCGAAGGCGCAACGCTCGAACGCGACGTGGTCGTGCGGGTGCTCGACGTCAAGAAGATCTACCAGATGAACAATGTCGAGACCCACGCCCTGCGCGGCGTCGACAT
The DNA here is from genome assembly GCA_007133065.1 of Opitutales bacterium. Classification (GTDB taxonomy): domain Bacteria; phylum Verrucomicrobiota; class Verrucomicrobiia; order Opitutales; family Oceanipulchritudinaceae; genus SLNJ01. The sequence continues at coordinate 50,191 of SLNJ01000019.1, read as the reverse complement.
CGACATTTTTCGCGGCGAGTTCATGGCCATTATGGGCCCGTCCGGGTCGGGGAAGAGCACCCTTTTCAATATGATCGGCGGCCTCGACAAACCGACCGAGGGAATGGTCTTTATCGACGAGGTCGATATCGCATCGCTCGACAGCTATGAACTCGCGTGGCTGCGCTGCCGCAAGATCGGTTACATCTTTCAGAGTTATAACCTGCTCCCCACGCTCACCGCACTTGAAAATGTCCTCATGCCGATGACCTTCGCCAACCGCGATCCCGAGACTGCGTGGGACCGCGCCTACGACCTGCTCTGCAAGGTCGGGCTTGGGGAGCGCTGGAGCCACCAGCCGGGCCGGATGTCGGGTGGACAACAACAGCGCGTGGCGATCGCCCGGGCCCTCGCCAACAGTCCGGCAATCGTTCTCGCAGACGAGCCGACGGCGAATCTCGACCTGAAGACGGGAGCGGAGATCATCGGCATCCTCAAGGAGCTTTCCAGCGAGCTGAACGTCACGGTCATCAGCGCAACGCACGATCACAAGATGCTCAACATCTGCGAGCGTGTGACGTGGATCCGGGACGGGTGCATCGAGCGGATCGAGAAGCGGGAGAACCTCGACATCAAAGTCGGGAGCATTGAGGAGGAGTCGAAGGAATGACCCGGCGATCTCCATATCGACTCCCCAGGCTGCCGCGGTGGTTTCCCCTCCTCTGCTCCGCGATCGGGCTACTCCTGTTTCCGTGCCTCCTTCAGGCCGAACCGGATCCTTCTTCCTCCGCCTCCGGCTGGGAGCTGCTCGAGACGATCGCCCGCGAGGCGCCCGCCCGCCAGGTCGGGCAACCGGGCAACGCCTGGGTCGACGCGTTCATTTACGAGCGGTTCCAAGCCTACGCGGAAGCCGATCGCCCCGCGGGGGCCGCAGCTCGCGTCGCCGCGGCTCAGGCAGCCTATGACGCAGCACTCGAGGTCGTTATCGAGAGTCACCAGAACCTCTATCTGGCCGAAGTCGGAGGCCTGTATCGCGACTGGGGATCCCCGGAGGTCGAAGCCGAACGGGTAACCGGGCTCCGAATCACGCGCGTTATCGCGCACCCCTACGTGATCCTCACGCTCGTCGGGATCGCGATCGCCCTCGTGATGATAGCCTGGTATATGCAGCGTCGCCGCGCGCTTCTATACCTCGCGGGGGGCCTCGCCGTAGTGGCGGTGATCGCCGCCGCACTCCTGCAGCTGTGGGACGCCGGGGATCCGGGCCGCGAGCGCGCAGCCGCCTCGCAGGAGCGGTTGACCGAGGCGGCCGATGCCCTCGTGGACGCGGCCGAGGCGCAGCGCGCCGCCGAGGTCGGGCACTGGCGCCACGGCCGAATCACCCATAATACGGCCGCGTTCATCCCGGGTGAAGCATACCTGCGCACGGCACTCGGCGAAGCACGCATCCACCAACTCGCCCCCAACCTCGTCGAGCCGGCCAATTTTCCGGAACCCCGGTTTGAAGGGCGTATCGTGTACGCCGGGACAGGCGATTTCTCCATCCTGCGCGCCCTCGATCTTACCGGGGCGGTCGTACTGCTGGAGTTCACTTCCGGTTCGAACTGGGTATCGGCCGTCGAGGCGGGCGCCGACGCCGTGATCTTCCTCGAACCCCCGGAAGGAGTGGAGCCGAGCACGCTCGAGGCCAACCGCAAAATCGGCGTCGCACCGCTCTCCGTTCCCCGGTTTTACATGTCCCGATCCGAGGCCGCAGCCCTTTTCGGCCCAAACTGGCAGGGAGAACTCCGCCGGGGCGCACCGGTGAGCATCGACCAGAAGCCCGGCCGTTGGGAACGCATGCCGGTGCATACCGACTGGCTCTTCATCCCGGCCGCCGGGTCGGCCGCGGCCGGAGAGGACCTCAAACGCGACGAACTCGTCCACATCCAGACCTACAAGGACGCGGCGTCGGTCGTCCCGGAATTCTCCCCCGGAGCCGAGAGCGCCATCAACCTCGTCGGGGTGATGGACCTGATCGATTCATTCGCACGCGAACCACCCGCCCGTCCGGTCCTGGTCAGCGTCGTCAACGACCACAGCAACGCCCTCACCGGGGAATATGAGTTCGCGAGCTTCGCCTTCACGCCGGGGAGCGACATCGCCGAGGAGCTCGAGCGCCTCGATTACCTCCGCAGCCAGCAGCTGGTCATCCAACGGATTTACGGGCTGGAGCCGACCGAGGACCTGCTCGACTACCTCCGGGGTGCCATCGAGCGCGTGGCCGGGCGCAGTTTCACAGTCAAAGAGCCCGCGGTCAACCACCTCATGATGATGCGCAACTCGCTGCGGGGCGAGGTGAACCTCATGCGATTTCGCATCGACAATGAGCAAATGCCCGAGGCAACCCGCCGCGAAATGACGGCCGAGATGGAAGAACTCGAGCGGGAGGCCGATGATGTCGTCAAGCTGCTCGGCCTGTTCAACCGGTTCGGCCATCAAACCTTTTACGACGAGCTCGACGAGGACGACCACCACAACCTGCGCGATCTCTTTGCGTTACTCGCAGGGAATGCCGAGAGGGAGGCCGAACTGCTCGACAAGGAGAACCGGTTGATCTGGCGCAACCTCGCCTTCCGGCACCGCCTGATGCCTCTGGAAGATGCCGGTGAGCTTCGCTCGATCCCCCGGCTCGCAGAAGCGGCCTTCCCCACACTGCCCTCGCTCGCGGCATTCAATCTCGACATCGGAGCGGGCAATGACGAACTCGGCCTCTTTTACGAAGGACGCATTCGTAACGCACAGGTCGGCAGCCTCGCCAATCTGCGCGGCCGCAAAGACCAGCGGAGCCGGCGGCTCGCGCGGCTCAGCCTCGATATCGCCGAGGAGCGCACCGAGGAGACCGGATCCGAGAATCTTATGCGCAGCACGATCCTCGGAGCGGGCGGACTCTCGTGGGATTCCCACCTCGTCGTTCTGCGTCCCTTCGGTTCTCGCGCCTTTCATCAATTCGCCGAGTCCGCCCTGACACTCAGTTCCGTCGAAGACCAACACCCGTACCTGTTCACACCTCACGATACCATCGATCGTCTCGACCGCACGCGCGTGGAACGATCCCTCGCGTTCTCACACGACTTTCTGCAACGGATCGTTAACGACGACCGGCTGCCCAGAACAATTCAACGGCGCGGCACCAACCTGCCGTTCACCACCGAACTCACGGTTCGTAAGATGGACCGCTTCTCCGTCGAGATTCCACGCACCGTGCTCGACAATGCCGTCGTGCTCGCCTACCCCGACCACGGCGGGGAAACCAGCCCGCGCCATCACGCCGGACAGGTCCGCGTATTTCCGGTGCTCATGGCGGACGCGGCGGGACGGCTCAGACCCCGCGGCAACCTGTGGCGCTACGCCTCGCTCCTGGCGTTCGGGTTCGACGACGATTACCGCAACATAACCGCGGCGCTCGATTTCGAGGAGAATGAACGACGATTCTCCTCAACGCTCAGCATCACCGACGGAACGCAATTTGCACACCGTTCCATCGTCTCGTTCGAGTCGCGCAAGTCGGACGTCTTCTCCCTGACCCACCCGAGAACCCTTGAGCGCCTGGATCGCATTGAGGTGCTCGAAGGCCGGAACGACACGCGTCCCCGACACTTTTCGGTTGCCGGCGTCGACGCCCAGGGGGTCGACAAGCGAATTCCCCCGGCATTCGACGGAACGGCCAGCATTTTTATGACGCCCGGCTGGCCCTATAAGCTGCGCTCGGGCAACGTGATCGCGATCGGCAGCACCGCGGAAGAGCTCCACGGCACCGGCTTTCCCATCGAACAGCGTGTCGTGCGCAACCTCCCGTTCGTCATGACCGAGGATTACCTGCGGCTGGCGCGCGACCGCATCAACCTGCTGGAGGCGCGCGGCGTCTCATCCGACCCCGCACCCGAGTTCAGCCTGGCCGCCGAGCAGGTTCTCGCGGAAACGCGCGACGGGGGCGTGCACACCAGCACGATCCGCATGGTGGAAGAAGCCCGCGGGCTCGCATTCCACGCCTATCAGAGTTCGGTGCAGATCATCAACGACCTCGTGCGCGCCGTCGTCGTACTGCTCGCCCTCGTCGTCCCCTTCTGCTTCTTCCTCGTCAAGCTCGTCTCGCCCTATACCGACATCAACCGGCAACTCCTGCTCTTTCTCGGGGTTTTCGCCCTCTGCACCCTGCTTCTCTACTTCATTCAGCCGGCCTTCCACGTCGGCGACCGCCCCGAAGTGATCATCCTCGCATTCGTGATCTTCGGCCTGGCCCTCTTCGTCGGCTCGGTGATCCTTGGGAAGTTCAACGCCGCGATGACCCAGGCGGTGGAACAGAGCCAGCTCTCGGAGTCGACAGACGCCCCGCAGGGGCGGCTCGCCGGCGTGGCCTTCATGGTGGGGGTCAACAACATGAAGCGCCGCCGCATCCGTACGACCCTCACCTGCGCCACGATCGTGCTCGTCACGTTCACGATTCTGTCGGTCATCAGCGTCCGCCAGGACCCGGAGCCGCTCCGACTCCGACTCGGCGCGGTCGCTCCGTACGACGGGTTCACGTTCATCAGCCCGGGAATGACCCCAATCGAGGAGGCCCGCCTCAGCCGTATGCGGGCACACTTCGACGACCGCGCACGTACCGTAACCCGAACATGGACCGCCCGCCAGGACCAGTTCGGCGCCTACATGCCGTATCGCATCACTCCTGAGGCCCCGGTGCCGGGGGCGGTTTCCGATTCCTTCAACGCCTCGATTCTGCTCGGGCTCGAACCGGCCGAGCGCAACTTTCTGGCGGACCTCGAAGACCCCGAATATATGGTCCGGGGAAGCCGGTGGTTTTCTTCTCGGGACGCGCGCGAGCTCATCCTCAGCCAGAGGAGCGCCGCCCTGCTCGGTATATCCCCGGACAACTTTCAGGGGCGGATGCTGCGGCTGGCCGGCCAATATTACGAACTGATCGGCCTCGTTAAAGACGAACCGTTCGAGCAGATGCAGGACCTGCGCAACCTCCCCTTCCTGCCCCTGAAGATCGATTCCAGTCTGGTCTCCGAAGAGGAGTTGAGTGCAGAGGATGTGGACATCACACAGCTTCCCGGGGTCACAACCGCTTCGACCCTGGAAGTAGCGTTCCTGCCGGTCGAAACCGCCCGCAAACTCGGGAATACGAGCAACCGCATCCTCTCCGTGCAGTTCCACGAACCGGGTGATGCCCCCTCGACCGCCGCCCGCGCCTGGGAGGAGACCCAGCGGTTTCTCCGATATCAGGACGTCTATCTCGCAGTCGGGCTGACTGAACCGGTGCAGCGAGGGGACGACCGCTCCGCGATCGACGGTGGACAGTACGCGGTCGCCTCCAGCACAACCGCCGAAGTCGGGGGTGTTCTCAAAGTGGCGGTACCGGTGATCCTCGCCGCGGTCATCATCCTCAACACGATGCTCGGCGCCGCCATGGAGCGAAAGAAGGAGATCGCAATCTACAACGCGATCGGCCTGAACCCGACCCACGTCATGCTCTTCTTTCTGGCCGAGTCGCTGGTCTTCGGACTGGTCGGATCGGTCGCCGGCTACTTTATCGGCCAAATTCTCAGCATCGGCATCGGGCACTTCGTTGACATCAATCTCAACTACTCCTCGCTCGCCGTGATGGTGGTGATCTTCCTTACGATTGCCACGGTTATGCTCTCCACGGTTTACCCCGCGTCCCTTGCCGCGCGCGCGGCCGTTCCGAGCGGGCAGCGCAAGTGGAGCGTACCGACTCCGCAGGGAGACGAGATCCAGTTGAAATTCCCATTCAGCTACGACTCCAGGCGCATCCTGGGAATCTGCGCGTACCTCGACGACTTTATGCTCCAAAACTCCGAGGCATCGACCGGCAAGTTCCTCTCCCGGCTGCGGGCGGTCGGCCGGGTTCCGACGCGCAATGTTCCGCCGGCATCGGCGGCGGCCAACGGCGCGCAAGATAACGGCCCAAACGGCGAGACGCTCGCCCTCGTTTACGATATCGCACCCACACCGTTCGATCTCGGAGTCAACCAGAAGATGGAAGTGTACGCCGATTACGATCCGCGCGTGAAAGCTCACATGCTCTCCGTGCACCTCACACGGGAGAGCGGCGATCACGACAGCTGGACGACCGTGAATCAACCGTTCCTCGAGTCCCTCCGGAAGCGCCTGCTCGGTTGGCGATCCCAGAAATCCGACACTCAGGAAGCATTCTACGAGAAGGGATTGCGCCTTTTCCACGAAGCGCCCCGCCTCCCCGTGCGAGACGAACAGCCGTCGCACCCAACGCCGGCGCACGACCAACAATCCACTGCAAGATCATGAGCCTCCTTGCCAGCTTGCCTGCTCACTACCAAGCCTCACTTTTGACCAACAGCTGACCATGGCAGAGAGAAGACAGGACCAGGAGATCCAGCAGTACCGGGACCTGATGAAGGCTCCGGACCGCTTCGAGGACGGGTTCGGCCCGAAAATGATCTTCGCCGCGATCTTCCTCGGGTTCGTCATGGTGCCCGGGTCGATCTATCTGTCTCTCTTCATGGGCACCGGCCTCGGGCCGGCGGCACAGTGGGTGACTGTCATCCTCTTCGCGGAAGTCGCCCGTCGCTCAATGAAGGAGCTGAGAGTCCAGGAGATCTTCCTGCTCTACTACATGGCCGGCATTGCCCTCAGTGGCGGTATCCTGCAGGGAGGACTTATCAGCCAGCTCCTGTGGAACCAGTACCTCGTACAATCACAGGCGGCGATCAGCATGGGCGTTGCCCAGGAGATCCCATGGTGGGTGGCGCCGCAACTCGAGGAGATCGAAGCCGCCGGACGCACCTTCTTCACCCGCGCCTGGCTCGGCCCGATCCTGTTCATCGTCGGTCTGATGCTCGTACAGCGGATCGACCATTTCGGACTCGGCTACACCCTGTACCGGCTCACCGCCCACGTCGAAAAGCTTCCATTCCCCATGGCGCCGGTCGGCGCCCTGGCGGTCACCGCCCTCGCCGAATCGCGGGCCAATCGGCAGCCGTGGCGCTGGCGGTGTTTCTCGCTCGGCGGCGTGATTGGGATCGCGTTCGGGGCGGTCTACATCGGCATACCGACCATCACCGGCGCGTTCTTCGGGGAATCGATCCGCGTCTTGCCGATCCCATGGCTCGACTTCACCCCGGCGATCAGCACGCCCGACTTCATGCCGGCCGTGCCGCTCAATATCTCATTCGACGCCACGTTTCTGATCATCGGGATGGTACTGCCGTTCTGGGCGGTCATGGGGGGTCTGGTCGGTCTTCTCGCCACGTGGATCATGGCCCCGTTCCTCTACAAGGCCGGCGTCCTTACCTCTTGGCAGCCGGGAATGCGCGTGGTCGACACCCTCTACTCCAACAATATCGACTTCTTCCTCAGCCTCAACATCGGACTGATGTTCGCGATCTTCCTGGTCAGCCTCTACCCGTTGATCCGGATGATCATGCGCGGGATCCAGGGACGGCGCAGCCCCGAAGAGAGCGGAACCCTGCGTGCCAGCTTAAAGGAGTTGTTCACGCGCAACCGCGAGCGCGGCGACCTCCCGATCCTGATTTCCCTGTCCATTTACGTCTTCAGCGCGATCAGCTACATCCTGATCTGTGTCTGGCTGATGCCGGGCGACCCGGAAACCGGCGCCGGGCGGTTCCCCTGGCTCTTCTTCCTCGGGTTCGCATTCATCTACCAGCCGATTATCAGCTACGTGAACGCCAAGCTCGAGGGCATGGTCGGCCAGAACGTTCAGCTCCCGCTTGTCCAGCAGGCCGCCTACATCCTCTCGGGATACAAGGGAGCCGAGATCTGGTTCGCCCCGATCCCGCTCAACGACTACTCGCACTCGGTCCGCGAGTTCCGGATTCTTGAGCTGACCGGCACCCGCCTCTTCGGAATCATCAAGGTCGAACTGCTCGCGATCCCGATCCTCCTCGTCTCCTCGTTCCTGTTCTGTGAGCTCATATGGCGCCTGGCGCCCATCCCCAGCGAAGCCTACCCCTTCACCGAGGAGGTCTGGCGCCTGCAGGCGCTCAACTTCAGCCTCATGGCCACCTCGACCATGGAGGGTTCCAGCCCGTTCATGGAGGCGCTCAAATTCGACGTCGTCGGATATGGCCTCATCGGAGGCGTAATCGCATTCACCTTCCTCACCTTCCTGGGACTGCCCACCTTCCTGGTTTACGGTGCCGTCCGCGGACTCAACCAGACGCAGCCCGGCGGGATCCTGCTCGAAGTCATCGGGGCGCTCATCGGACGATTGTACCTCCAGCGCAAGTTCGGCCACCAGCTCTACAAGCAGTATGTCATGGTCATATTCGCCGGCTTCTCGGCCGGAATGGGCCTCAGCGGAATGGCTTCAGTCGCCCTGGTCCTGATCGCCAACAGCATGACCACGGTCGGGTACTAGGAATGAGCTCGCTCCCGTACAAGCGCATCGATCTCAACAAACTCCCTCCGCCGGACCAGGAGAATGAGGTTCGCACGGAGGGTCGGGCTCCCGAGCCCGTCGTCCCCCCTTCGCGCGTGCGCAGCTGGATCATCCCCGCCGCACTGCTGCTCTGCTGCCTCCAGGCCGGTGTCTACATCACGATCAAGAATACCCAGGGGATCATCCTGACCACCACGCTGATTCCGGTGATGGGCTTCGGTCTGCTCTTCGCCCTGGTCATCCTGCTCAACCCCCTGATCTCCCTGATCGGCAAGCGCGGGCGGTCGCGCCGCCTCAACCGCATCGAACTGGTCTGCCTGTTCACAAGCCTCCTCGTCACCGCCGGATTCAGCACGTTTGGGCCGGCTTCCCACCTGATCCCGCTGATGACCGCACCGTGGAACCCGGAGTGGAATACGCCCCAGCGCGGATGGGATGAGCACCTGACGAATCCGGAGCAACCGATCCTCGGACCGCGCCTCTACATCACCGACGAGGAGGCGGTACGCACCTTCCGGGAGGGCGTGCTTGTGCATCCGCCCGTCGAAGGCGCACCGTTCGGCGAGTACCTCGCCTACTACTGGGAAGTCGCCCAGGCGATTCCGTGGAGCCATTGGGTGCAGCCGCTGTTCCTGTGGATCATCTTCATCCTCGCCTGTTACGGCGTATTCTACAGCCTTTCCTGCCTCGTCCTCCGCTACTGGAGCGAGCGGGAGAAACTAACGTTTCCCCTCGCCCAGCTCCCGGCCGCGATCATGCCGGATGATCATGACCGGCGCCTGTTCCCGGCTATCTTCTACCGGCCTGCGTTCTGGATGGGGTTTGCAATCAGCGGATTCATCCTGAGCTGGAATGCGGCGGCCGCCGCCGGTTGGCTCATCCCGGACTTCCGGATCACGCTCGGGCTGGGAACGAATGAGTTCGGCCAGATGGTCGAGGGAACGCCCCTCGAAGGGCTGGGAGGGTACTTCCGCGCCCTGATCGTCTTCACCGCCATCGGGCTCGCCTTCCTCCTCCCCACGCAGGTCGGTTCGTCGATCTGGGGATACACGCTCTTCGGGCAGCTCCTCATACTCCTGGGGATCTGGCTCGGGTTCGGCGAAACCTGGGCCGACTTCCCATACGACGGGCGCTCGACCACGAACTTCCTTACCGCACAGGGAGGCGGCGCGCTCCTTACGTTCGCCGGGATCAGCCTCTACCGCTGCCTCCGCGAGTACTGGTACCTCGCGCGCGGCCGCCCGGCGGCGGAGAGCGCGCGCCTGACGCTGCCGGTGATCTGGCTCGGCGTCAGCAGCGCCGTCATCGTGCTCTGGATGGCATTCAACCAGATCTCACTCGTCTGGGCCTGCGCCTACGTCCTCTTCCTGTGTCTGGTCACCGTCGGCGTCATGCGTATCGTCGCCGAAACAAGCATGTACTGGTTCGTGGGCTCGTTTGGGTTCTTCCACTTGTTCAGCGTTCTCGGGCTCGGCAAGTTCGTCTCCGGTCTCGTCGTGGCGCCACTGCTTCCCATTTACTCGATCTTCTTCGCAGGCAAGGAGACCTTCGTCGCACCCAATGTCATGAACGCCGCGAAGATCCAAAAGGATGCAAATCAGGGACACCGCGCCTTCCACGTCAATCTCATCCTCTGCATCACGGTCACCGTCGTCTTCGCCCTGGTCTTCACCGTGTTCCTCGCGTACATGCGCGGCGGACAGCAGATGGCGGGGTGGTTCTATGCCGTCGCCAACATCGATACAGTTAACGCGACGCAGGCTCTTATCGAGGAGGGCTACGATGAGCTTACCGTGAATACGGCATGGTTCTTCTTCGGCGCCGGCTGGCTCCTCTTCACCCTCTGGATCCGCCAGCGCGTCTTCTGGTTTCCCCATCCCATCGGCCTGATCCTCCTGTGCGTACCGATCCTCCGTCTGATCTGGTTCAGCTTTTTCATCGGGTGGGTAGCCAAGAAGATAACCGTGCGATACGGCGGCAAACAGACGTTCGACATGGTCAAACTGATCTTCATCGGATTGATATTCGGAGAGATCATCTCCGTTTTCGCGTGGGGAATGATGGGGCTCGCCCTCGACTTCCACCCAGGAATCGGATTCCACCGGTATCACCCGTAATCCGTCGAATGCTCTCAGATCCCTCACTCATGCAGGTGCTTCCGATAAATTCGCCCCATGCCTTCGCTCCCCTACCAACGTGTTGATCTCAGCAATCTCCCGTCCGAGGAGGGCGATCCGCCGCCGGCTGGAAAGGAAGGAGAGACCGATTTGCGCCGATCGAGAGCCGGACGCGTCCGGCTCTGGATTATCCCCCTTTCGATCTTCCTCTGCTGCGCACAATCCGCCTTCTACATTCTGGCGCGCGAACTCGAGAGCCTCCTGATCACCTCCACCCTGATCCCGGTCCTCGGGTTCGGAGTCCTGTTCGGACTGGTGATCCTCATCAACCCCCTCGTTTCGATAGTCCGACCGAAGGCGCGAACCGGCGCGCTGAATCGGCTCGAGATCCTCTGCCTGTTCACAGCGATGCTTGTCACTGCCGGGTTCGCCACCCTCGGACCGGGAACAAACCTGGTTCCCTTGATTCCAGCCGCATGGAATCCGGACTGGAATACACCGCAACGCGGCTGGGAGGAAAGCCTCACCAACCCGGACCAACCCGCGCTCAATCCGAAGCTCTTCATCCAGGATGAAGATGCCATCCGAGCCTTCCGCGAAGGCGTGCTCGTCACCCCGCCCGTAGAAGGCGCCGGATTGCGCGAGAAACTTCCCTATTATCGGGAAGTTATGCACGCGATACCCTGGGGAGAGTGGGTCCGCCCAGTCGGCCTTTGGCTCATCTTCATATTCGGCTGTTACGGGATCTTCTACAGTCTCTCGTACGTCGTGCTGCGATTCTGGAGCGACCGGGAAAAACTCACCTTCCCTCTCGCGCAGCTGCCCATGGCGATCATGCCCGACACGACGGCGAACCGCCGCTTCCCCGCTATCTTCTACCGGCCGGGATTCTGGGCCGGATTTGGGGTCAGCGGGCTCATACTCAGCTGGAACGCCGCGGTGGCAGCCGGCTGGATCATTCCCGACTTTCGGATCACCCTCGGCCTCGGTCGTCCGGAGTTTCAGCGGATGGCCGAAGGCACGATCCTGGAAGGACTCGGGGGCAGCTTCCGAGCCCATATCATCTTCACGGCCATCGGGCTCGCCTTTCTTCTGCCGACGCACGTCGGATCGTCTCTCTGGGGATACTATCTGTTCGGCCAGTTCCTGATGCTCGCCGCCGTCTGGGTGGGCTTGGGAGAGAGCTATGCCGACTTTGCCTACGATCCGCGCTTCACAAGCAACTTCCTCACCGCACAAGGGGGCGGAGCGCTGCTCTGTTTCGCCACGATCAGCCTATACCGCTGCCTCCGTGAGTACTACCTGCTCGCCCGCGGCAAACCGGCAGCCGAGCAATGGCGACTGACGCTGCCGGTGCTGTGGTTGATCGTGAGCCTGACCATCGTCGTACTGTGGTTGATGTGGAATCAGGTGACTCTCGTGTGGGCGGTAGCGTTCGTGCTCGTCTTCACCCTGATCGCGATCGGGCTGATGCGGATCGTGGCAGAGACCAGCATGTACTGGTTCGGATCGTTCGGTTTCTTCCACGTCTACACGGCGTTCGGAATGGGCAATCCAGTTACGGGACCAATCGTCGCACCCCTCTTCGCAATCTATTCGGTGTTTCTTGCAAGCATGGAGACTTTCGTCGCCCCGAGTCTGCTCAACGCGGCGAAGATGCAGAAGGACGAGGGTGCCGGCAGGCGGACCTTCCATACGAACCTCATTCTCAGCATCGTGTTGTCGGCACTCTTCGCCATCGCGTTTATGGTCTTCCTCTCCCACATGCGCGGCGCCCAGCAGTTGCACGGTTACTTCAACAGCACGGTCCCCCTCGCCACCCTCGACAGCGCCCTCGCGCTGGCGCGCGGCGCGCACGACTCCATCTCCATACAGAGTCTATGGTTTGCTGTCGGCGCCGGATGGCTGGCATTCAGCCTCTGGATCCGCCAGCGATGCTTCTGGTTCCCCCACCCGGTCGGCTACATCATCCTCGTGACCCCCGTTTTCTACAACATGTGGTTCAGCTTCTTCATCGGTTGGGTGGCAAAGAAGGTGACCGTCAAATTTGGCGGCAAAGCCACCTTCGACATCGCTCGTGCATTCTTTATCGGACTCATCATCGGAGAAATCATCGCCGTCTTCACCTGGGCGATTGTCGGATTGAGCATGGGCTTCCATCCGGGAATCAGCTTCCACCGCTACAACCCCTAGTCTCATTTCTACCGGGTGGAACGGCCGCGGGCTTCGACTATTCGCGTTGCCTCCCGGCGGATTTATCACTCCACTTCGATCCGCACAATGGCAGCCGAAACTCCGTATTGCCGGGTCGACCTGCACCACCTTCCTCCGGACACTCGGGACGGCGCAGCGACCGGGCCGCTGACGACGCACGAGCCGGTGGTGCCTCAAGACCGCGTACGCCTCTGGATCGTACCGTTGTCGATCTTCCTCTGCTGCCTGCAGGCCGGGTTGACCATCATCGCCGAAAACGTCTTCTTTGTGATCATCACCTCCACGCTCATCCCGGTGGCGGGGTTTGCGCTGCTGTTCGGACTGGTCTTAATCCTCAACCCAGTCATCGGGTTCCTCGGGCGTTGCCGTTCCCGCCGGCTCAACCGTATCGAGCTGGTCTGCCTCTTTACCGCAATGCTCGTGACCGCGGGGATCTCGACCTTCGGCCTCGCCTCCCACCTCGTTCCGATGATCCCCGCTCCGTGGAATCCGGAGTGGAACACCGCTCAACGCGGATGGGATGAGACGCTGACCCATCCCGAGCACCCGGCACTCAATCCGATGCTCTACCTCCAGGAGGACGATGCGATTCGCAGTTTCCGCGAGGGTGTCAGCGTCCGTTCGCCCGCCGAGGGAGCCTCCGTCCCGGAACGCCTGCGCTACTACGGAGCGGTTTTTCGGGCTATCCCATGGGCGCATTGGATCCCTCCCGTCGGCTACTGGCTTCTCTTTACCTTCGGGTGTTACGGAATTTTCTATAGCCTGTCCTATCTCGTTCTTCGACACTGGAGCGACCGGGAAAAACTCACGTTCCCGCTGGCACAACTCCCGCTGGCTGTGATCCCGGACGACCACGATCCACGGGCATTCCCCGCGATCTTTTACCGCCCCGGTTTCTGGGCCGGGTTCGCCATCAGCGCCTTGGTCCTCAGCTGGAACGGGTCCATCGCCGCCGGGTGGATGATTCCGGACTTCCGAATCAATCTCGGACTCGGCCGCCCGGAGTTTGAACGCATGGCCGATGGCACGCTCCTGGAGGGCCTCGGCGGCTCCTTCCGCGCCCTGATCATTTTCACCGCCATCGGGATTGCGTTTCTGCTGCCCACGCAGATCAGCTTCTCCACCTGGTCTTACTTCCTGTTCGGCCAGTTCCTGATGCTCGTCGCCATCTGGATTGGAATCGGCCAGGCATGGGGCGACTTCCCCAGCGACTTCCGATCCGCCACGAATTTCCTGACCGCGCAAGGAGGCGGCGCCCTGCTGACCTTTGCCGCAATCAGTCTCTTTCGGTGCCTGCTCGAATATGCGACGCTCGCCCGGGGGAGATCGATCGAGGAGCGATTTCGTCTCACCGCACCGGTTGTATGGCTCGCTATCTCCACAACCATCGTCGTCCTCTGGCTCATGTGGAACCGGATTCCGCTCGTCTGGGCGATGGGATTCGTGCTCGTCATCACCCTCCTCACCATCGGCGTCATGCGCATCGTCGCAGAAACCAGCATGTACTGGTTTCTCGGCAATTTCGGGTTCTTTCACGCATTCAACATTCTCGGGTTGGGAAAGCTCGTTCCCGGTGCCCTCCTCGCGCCGCTGATGCCGATCTACTCGATCTTCTTCATGGATTTGAAGACGTTCATCGCTCCCAATATCCTCAATGCCGCAAAGATGCAGGCGGACACCGGCCGGGGGCGCCGAATGTTCCACATCAACCTGATCATCTGCCTCGTCGCCTCCGTTGTCTTCGCGGTTGGATTCATGATCTTCATTGCCCACGCACGCGGCGGACAACAAATGCACGGCTGGTTCTTCAACAGCATGCCGCTGGGAACTCTGGACAGCACCCTGGCATTCGTGCGCGACACCGACAGTGCTCTCTCGTTCAACACCCTCTGGTTCTTCATCGGAGCCGGATGGCTCGGCTTCAGCCTCTGGATTCGTCGGACGCTCTTCTGGTTTCCCCACCCGATCGGTTACATTCTCCTCTTCAACCCCCTCATGGCCAACCTGTGGCTCAGCTTCTTCATCGGGTGGATGGCAAAGAAAGTCACGGTCACCTACGGTGGCAAATCCACGTTCGACCGTGTTCGGCCGATCTTCATCGGACTGATCATCGGCGAACTCCTCGCGATCTTCATCTGGATGCTGCTCGGTCTGACAATGGGATTCCATTCGGGCCTCGACCTCAACCGGCAGACACCGTGAATCTGTGACCGGACAAAACTCGCAACCGATGACTCGGACCCACAATACCGAAACCGCTTGGGCCGGATGGCAGATCTCCCTCCCGTCCGCGTGGCGCATGGCGAAACTCAACGGAACCTGGAACCGTGGCGGCGTTACCTTCGCCGACGCGGAACGTCCCCGTCTGGAGCTCGCCTGGTACTGGGTCACGCGCCGGGGCTTCGACGCCGCCTCGTACGCCCGCAGACATCTCATCGGCCGCGTTCCCCGCCGCGAGCGCAAGTCCGGCGCGGACGATCTCGTGGAGGATTCGATTCCGGCATTCGCGACGGCGATTCGCCGGCCCGAGGGCGACCGCACGGCCGGCGTGTGCTTCTCCCGGGATACCAATCGAATCCTGCATTGGGTGTACTATCACGGGGAAGAGGACGAGAACACGGCGTTCCGGACAGCGCACCTGCCGCGCTGGCGCGACCAGCCCCTCAGTCGTCCCGTCCGGTGGCGATTCTTCGACGTCGCGTTCACCACACCCCCGGGATTCCGGCTCCGTTCGGCGACGCTCAATTTGGGCGACATGCAAGTCCGGCTCGTCGATCCCTCAGGCTGGGGAGTCCGCCGCCACCTCTGTGTCCGGCCCATTTACCCCGCCCGGCTCGCGCTCGCCCGCCAATCCCTCGAAGCATGGCTCCAGGCGCTGTTTCGCAAAACCCAGGGTATGTATCGACCCCGCGGCGGCAAGAGTGGACAGACCACGACCGTTTCCACGCGCCACGGCCCGACCCTGCGCCTGGAAGGGCGCCTGCAATTTCTGCTCCGCTTTCCCCTGCGTCCGCTGGTATTCCGTGCGCCGGGTTGTACCGAAGCCATACTGTGCCACCTCGAACAGCACGACAAACTCCTCTACCTCCAGGTGTCCGCGCCGCGACGACATATCCCCGAACTGCGCGATGAGGTTCTCGGAAGCTTTCCACGTCCGGAATCGGAATCCGATCCATCGGAGTCTTCACATGGAGAAACCAGACAGACAACAAGCCTTTGATGCAATCCCGGTCACGCCGACCAACATGGAGTCGCAACCGCTCCAGGACGGTGGGATCAAGGTGACCGTATTGGTCGAAAACCGGCCGCTGCAGCGGAAACTTCTGCGCCTGCCTCCCATGGCGAAACGCGAATTCGAACTCGACGCGTTCGGCAAGCAGATCCTCGAGTGGTGCGACGGAAAAAACTCCGTCTCCGACATCCTTGAGAAGTTCGCTGCCGAGTACAAAATTCATCCCCACGAGGCCGAGCAGGCCCTCCTCAGCTTCCTCCGAACCCTCGTTACCAAGGGTATTGTCAGCCTTGCGATCCCAAAGAAAAACAAGAGACGGAACCACGGCAACCGAACAAAGGATCGGTGAATCCACTGCGCCACCCCGTAAACCGGGCGGGCTAGAGTACTCGCGAAAGCGCCACCAGGGAGCGTGCTGGAATCGTGCCCCCAAACCCTCCACCGGACGCTTCCAGGGCAACAACAGCCGACATCGGCAACACCAACTCCTGCCGCATCTCCCCGCCGCCCGCCGTGTCGCTCAGATGCACCGCAACCGGCCGATCGTTGAAGTTCTCGATCACAACGGCGTCCTCGCCCAAAAGGTAGAGTCCAACCCAAGCCGGCGCGTGAAAGACGATGCCGAACGGTGCGAGAACGACGTCACGCATCCGGTCCAAATGCTCCTCCGGCATGGCCTGAAGCGTTCGAGCACCCTCTCCGAGTTCCAGTACGAAGGCATTCCCCAGTTCCTCGCGCAGCACACGCATGTTCTCAGCACCCGGTCCGGAAATCAACCGGGTGTAATTGAACAGCATCACTTCGCAGGCTCCCCCAAGGACCGTTTGACGGGCCTGTTCAAGAAACGTCGCCGGTGCGGTCCGGATATAGTCGAACCATCCGCCCAGGTTCTTACCGCCGGCGACATCGGAAAGCCATCGCATGATATAATATCCGCCAAATTTCCGGTTGATTCCAAATGAATCGGAAGGTTCCGGATCCCGGGTCTCCGTCCCTGTATAGACGGCATCAAACAACTCGGTTTCCCGAAACATGCGAATTGGTATAGCATCTTCATGCGTTGTTGTCCAGAAGCAGGCTGTTGAAAAACCGGGGTGAATCGTGATTGCAGCTACACCGTGCCGGGTTCTCGCTTGTCATTCTTCCTCGCATCCCCAACAATCCACCCCCATGGCCAAACGCTGCCGCCGACCGAACTTCCTCTGGATCACGCTCGAAGACTGCTCACCCCGCCTCGGGTGCTACGGCGATTCGATTGCCCGGACTCCGAATCTTGATCGCCTCGCCGCTGAAGGCTGCCGCTTCGAGCACGCATTCAGCACCGCTCCGGTGTGCGCCCCGAGCCGATGCGCCGTCATCACCGGCATGTACGCCAACGCCATCGGCGCACAGCACATGCGTACCGGGCACGTGCAGGAAGGCCTCTTACGGCCGGTTCCCCCGTACGAAGCGGTTCCGCCGCCGCATGTGAGATTGATCCCCGAATACCTCCGCCACGCGGGGTATTACTGCACGAACAACTCCAAGACCGACTACCAGTTCGCATCCCCCTTCACAGCGTGGGACGAGAATGGAGAATCGGGGCACTGGCGAAATCGCCGCAACGGGCAGCCGTTCTTTGCCGTGTTCAATTTCACGCGCACACACGAGAGCGGGATGTGGCCGGAGTCACGCGAAACCATCACCACCGATCCGGACACCGTTCAGGTTCCTCCCTACCTTGCGGATACCCCCGCAACCCGCCAGGCGATCGCCCGCCACTACGACAATCTCGAAGAGGTCGATCGCCAGGCCGGCGAGCTGCTCGAACAACTCGAAGCCGACGGCGAGCTGGAGAACACCTACGTGTTCGTCTGGAGCGATCATGGCGAGGGACTCCCCCGCGCCAAGCGATGGCCCTACGACAGCGGAACCCGGGTCCCCCTTATCGTCCGTCACCCCGAAAAGGCGCGGGCCGGAGAGGTCCGATGGGACGTCGTCAGCCTGATCGACCTCGGTCCAACGGTACTCTCGCTCGCCGGCGTTTCCCTTCCAGAGCACCTCCAGGGCGTTCCGTTCCTCGGCGAACGCAACCGGGAACCGCGCACCTTCGCATTTTCAACGCGCGACCGGTTCGACATCTACTACGACCGGGTCCGTTCTGTGCGCGATGCCCGCTACCGCTATGTACGAAACGATTACCCGGAGCTCACCCGGGCGCTCTGGAACGCCTATCAATCTCGACACCCGGCGAACGCGGAACTCTGGAGGCTTTTCCGCGAGAACTCGCTCACCCCCGATCAACAATTCCTCTTCGCCCCAAACCGTGAGGTGGATGAGCTCTACGACCTGGTCCGGGATCCGCACGAGACACACAACCTTGCGCACGACTCGGAGTTCGCGGATGTGCTCCAACACCTCAAGGGCGCCCTGAAAGAGTGGGAACACGAAATCGGCGACCTCGGATACGAATCCGAGGAGGCACTCCGGACGCGCCTCTGGCCGGACGGCGAACAGCCCGAAACCTTCACTCCGGTGTTCGTGCCGTACGACGTCGATCATTGCGGCCGCGAACCCGCCGGCGAACCGGAAATAGCGCTCAAGACGCCGGCCGCCCTCCAGCTCTTCGCGCCCAACCAGGGCGCCTCAAGCGGCTACCGATTCGCAGACGACCCTCCCGACGCATGGCGCCTCTATACCGGCCCATTCCGACTCGAACCGGGGGAACATCACATCCAAGCCAAGTCCATCCGTATCGGATACCGCGAGAGCACGCCGGCGAGTATCCGCGTCACCGTCGAGGACGAATAACGGGAGGCCCAAGATACGGCCAGGAGCAATCCCTTGGCCGCGTTGTCCACGTTCGCGCATCCCGGTCGGAATCCGGAAGCGGCGTGGGTTGCCGCTACCCCGCCCCGGAGCCCCCGGCCGCTGAAATCCGTTGCCTCCGCAGCCGCTCCCTGCTCTCCTCCCAACCGTGATACAAGCCCAACCGAAAAAGAAGCATACCGCGCCCACGGGGCAGCCCGTTACCGCCGTGGTTATCGGCGCCGGAAACCGGGGGATGGTTTACTCCTCGTATGCGCAAATCCGTCCCGGAGACCTGCAAATCGTCGGCGTTGCCGAACCGGACGATTTCCGGCGCAGGACGGCCGGGGAGAAATTCGGGATCCCTCCTGAACGGCAGTTCACTTCGGCCGAAGAGCTGGCCGCTGCTGGTAAATTCGCGGATTTCGCGATCAACTGCACCATGGATGAGCTGCACCTTCCGACCTCACTGCCGCTCATCGATGCCGGCTACGACATCCTGCTCGAGAAGCCATTCGCAACAAACCAGGATGAGATGTGGCGCATGGCGGATGCCGCGCAAGACGGAGGCGTCCGCATCTTCATTTGTCACGTCCTGCGCTATACCCCGTTCTACTCCGCCATCCGAAAACGGGTGGCCGACGGCCAGATCGGCGAACTGATGAACCTGCAGATCAACGAACACGTCAGCTACCACCACATGGCAACGGCCTTCGTCCGTGGCAAGTGGGGACGACGCGATCAGGGCGGCTCCGCCATGCTGATGGCCAAGTGCTGTCACGATCTCGACCTCCTGACCTGGTTCAAAAGCGGAGTCGACCCAACCACGGTCTCCAGCTTCGGCAGCCTCATGTTCTTTCGTCCCGAGAAAGCCCCGGAAGATGCGGGAACGCGCTGCTTGGCCGATTGCCCGATCGAACAGGAATGCGCCTACTCCGCGAAGAAAATGTACCTCGACGAACCGCCGCGATGGGGATTCTACACCTGGGTCGAGGCGACCGCACGCGCCGGAAGGACCCTCACCCCGGAAGAGAAGCTCGACTCCCTCAAAACAGACAATCCATACGGACGGTGCGTCTGGAAATGCGGGAATGACGTGGTGGATCACCAGACGGTCGCCGTGAAATTCGCCGACGGCGCTACGGCAACCCTCAACATGGTGGGCGGCAGCGCACGGCCCGCTCGATGCATCACGCTAATCGGTACATCAGGCGAAATCGAAGGTACGTTTGAAGACAACCGTTTTGTCGTTCGCCGAATCATCCCGAACTCGGATCAGAAATGGGATGAAGAGGTTGTGGACACCTCCGTCGATTCGAATGACCCCCTGAATCGAGGCGGCCACGGTGGAGGCGATTTGCGCCTGGTCGGAGACTTCATCCGCGTGCTCCGAGGGGAATCGCACTCCCCTTCCTGTACCAGCATCGAGGACTCGATCAACGGCCACCTCCTCGGGTTTGCAGCCGATGACGCCATGCGCGATAGCACTGTCGTTGACCTCAATGCACTTCGCAGCAGGCGCGTGAGGTGAATCTACCGGTCACACACCGGGATACCGGACACCACAAGAATCCCCGAAGCGCCCGTCAAAGGGGACTCACAACAACCTCTCCGAACGTGGCATCCGTATGATGGGCGAGCAGGAGGATTCCGCCCTCGTTGAGCCCACCCTCGGCACCCTCGCCCTCAAGGTCCCACGTTTCCGGTTCCTTTTCGTGCGCGGGCCACACTTTAAAGCCGTAATAGTTGCGCTGTCCGGCCTGCGCCTGTGAGCGGACCTTGTAATGGTAGCGGCACTCCAGCTCCGGATTGCGGGCGGTCGCCGGATCCTCCACGGCGATCAGGTCGCTGCGAACACCTGCCCACAGTTCCTTGCGCATCGGCCCCTCCTTCTTCCAACGATGGATCGCGATCGTGCCGAAGGGATAGTACCCGCGCTTCGGAACCATATCCTTCCAGTCGCTGTGTCCCTGCCATCCAATCAGGAGCCCGATCGCCGGACCGTAGGAAGGCCAGCTGAAAATCGCGGGCATCTCTTCATACCCGTGGATCGTGATCGGCACCGTGACCTCGTAGTTATTCCACGTCATATCCCCGATCGCAACCAGACGGTCATAGGCCATTGTGACCGGGCGAACACCCCCGGAGACGCATTCCCAGCGGCCGTCAATAACCTGGGCGACCGATTGGACACCTCCCGGATCATCCCAGCACGTCCGATACGGCAACGGCCACGACTCGGATCCTCCGTATTCCAAAGAGACCTCCCGCAACGTGGTTCGTCCCGCCTCATCGCTAGCCCAGAGCTTCACCACGTTTGCGCCCACCCGCAGTTGCTCGACCGGGATCTCGGCATTGAAATCGCCGGGCGACCGCAACCGGTACGCTGACGGACCCAGCACCAGCGGCGTGAACGGCCCGTCGTTGCATTGGAACGCGCCGGTGTAGATGGTCGAGTCCGGGGACCACATCCGGCCGAGCACGTTCACCCACGGCTGGACCTTGCCGAGATGGCCGAACCGCTGGGGATCACCGTGCCAGACATCGATCCCCGGAGAACCGGCCCTGTCGGTGGCTTTCGTTGATGGGAACATGCGAGCAGCGTGTTAAAACCGGCACGATGCCACAAGCTCAATTCAGATCCGGATTGGTTCCATTACCGATACCCGGCACGAATCAAAGGCTCCCACTTCCGCAAGGGATAACGATCCGATAGCATTCCATTCCGGTAGATCCTTTTCCACATCGCGACATAATCGGACGGAAGCGGGATCGAATCCATCGCCCGGCACGTGCGTTCCACGTCGTACGGTACCGCTCGAAACTCGAGCTCTCCATGCTCCAGGATCGCGTAACAGGCGAGCGGTTGCCCGAGACGGGGCTGGCCCACGCTTCCCGGGTTGATGAAGACGCGTCCGAACCGCTCCTCACGGAATTGCACGTGCGAGTGCGTCGCGAGGATCCACGGCTCGGGATAGCGCTCGGCGAGCATTTGGAACTTCTCCTCGGGCCAGTCGGGCCAGAATCGCCCCAGCTCCGGTGGAAAGTCGCCGTGATGAAGGCGCATCAGTCGCCCCTGACGTTCCACCGCACACGTGTTCGACATTCCGCGAAGGAATTCGACACTCTCCTTTGACAGCTGCTCCTGCGTCCAACGAATCCACGCCCGGTCGGGGTTCGGATCATCCGGAGCAACCGCCAATTCAACAGCCTGCCGGTCGTGATTTCCCATGAGCGCCAAGCCGCCGACAGCACGCAGCAACGAGACGCAACGCTCGGGCTCAGGACCGCCGACCACAATATCCCCAAGGAATATCGCATCATCCCACCCTTGCTCCGCTTCGAGCACTGCTTCGAACGCCGCAAGGTTGGCGTGCACATCCGCGAATATCAACGTGCGCCCGTTCATCGCATCCCGATCCCAACGCGCCAAAATAATCCGGCGCCCAACAATGTCCTGTTCTTTGCACTCGCCACGCGGGGGAATCAAGTCGTAGCAGGTTGCCACGTAAAGCCTGTAATGCCGTAAATCGACCGGCAATTCCGATTTTTCGGCATGGATCAGACGGAATCTGTCGGCATTCCCCGAACGTAATGCCCGGCTGCCATCATTGTCTCAACCGGTCTCCATCCGCCACACCGTCCGCAGGCAAATCATACGCGCTTCGACCATTGAGCGTGATCCGCTTGCCCGCCGTTCCAGGGTGGCCGCCCCACACCTCCAGATACAGGTCCACCCCCGCAAGCAAAGCGCAGATCCTCCTCCATTATACGCTCATTCTCGCTCTCCGGTTTCACCGTTCAGATACCGATTTCGATGCAAGGCTTATTCATCGCCGTTGCGCCGGAACCCTTCTCCCCCGTGCAGGCTGTCCCCTCTGCCCCACGGGCAGGTCGACATGGATCCGCGTATAGTTGCCAGGGTCGCTTTCAACCTGAATGTCACCCCCGTGTCTCTGGACGATGTTATGAGAAATCCACAATCCCAGTCCGGTTCCTTTTCCTGCAGGTTTGGTTGTGAAGAATGGATCGAGCAAGTGCTCGCGCACCGACTCATCAACTCCCGGCCCTCCATCTTCAAAGGTGATTCGAATCCATTCCCGTCCTGAATGCTCGATCGTGTCCGCGCTGATAAGGATGCGCTTGTTCTCATCGCCGCCGGAATATTTTGTATTGAGCGCATCGCGCGCATTCAACATCAGGTTCATGAACACCTGTTGTATTTATTGACTGTGACACGTTACCTCAGGAAGCGTGTCGGGTATTGCAGCCCGAACGATCACCTGGTCGGCCCGCATGAGTATCCTGCTCAATTCCAACGTCACTTCAACCATATCACAAATCCGCGTGGATGTTGGAGCGGTTTCCACCTCCGAACGTGCAAACCCGAGCAAGCTGTTCACGATGTTGTGAATGCGTGCGGTTTCCCGCTTGATATTCCCGACAAACTGTCGGATCTTTGAATCCTCCTCCGCCGCCCGTTCGATGAAATTCGCAGATTCTTGAATGACCAGCACAGGATTGTTCACCTCGTGAGCAAGCCCTGCTGCCATCGTGCCAAGGGCCTCCATCTTCTGAGCCTGTCGGAGCCCGGCTTCAAGCTCCAGCCATTCGCTGATGTCTCGCGTCGTACCCTGAATCGCGGTCGGACGCCCATTCTCATCGAAGATGACGCCCCCGTGAATTTCCACGGGGACGGCAGTGCCATCCTTTCGAAGCTTGCTGGTCCGTATGAACAACCCTTGATGTCCGGGGCCTTTGGCGATCTCACGCCTGATCACGTCTTGCAGTTCGGAAGCGGATTTATCATCAAAATGATCCGAAACATGTGTCCCGACAAACTCCTCCGGCCTGTATCCGGTCTGTTGCTCGATTGCGGGATTTACGTAGGTGTATTCCAAGGCAGTATTAACGGTCCAGATCACGTCGAGCGTGTTCTCCGCGAGGAACCGATATCGCTGTTCGCTATCGCGCAACGCCTCTTCGGCTCGTGTCCGTTCTGTAATGTCACGGACAATACTGACTCTCCTCATCGGCAACGCATTGCCCAGGTTCAGCGCGATCACCGTATTCTCAGTTATGATAGGCGTCCCATCTCTGCGCTTCATCTGACACTGACACCGAAATACTCCTTTGTTGTTCACAGCTGTTTCACTAAGCCTTCCAAATTCATCGTAGGCGTTTCGATCTATATGAAGCACCTCAGCACTCTGTCCGACCAGTTCTTCGCGTTCATACCCAAATATCGGTTTCACCGCGGAATTGCAGTCCACAATACTGCGGGTCGATGAATCGATCCAAATCACCGCTTCGCCAAGATTTGCCAGAACGGTCTCCAGTAAATACTCCGTGGTGCGCAGTTGCTCCGCCACCAGCTTGCGTTCAAGACCTGTGGCGGCGTGGCGTGCCAAGTAGTACACCAGGACGGTCGACCCGAGGACGAAGAGCATGCCCTTGAACGACTGGGCTAGAAGCGTGGAAAATCCGTCGGGCACGAGCAAATCGACCGCAGTATCTGAGGCCACGATCCAGATCGCGCCAAATAGCAAGTACGCCAAGGCGATCCGCGAGGCGTGGTAGCGGATACTCGACACGTCTACCTGTCGTGAGGACATGGACTTATGCATGGAAGCCTATCACAATCTTCGGTGCTGCACGCACCGATTATAATATGAGACCAGGTATCACAGAATCGTCCGGAAGTCGAGCGGGATTTACGTGGCGCTCGTGGAGAACTATTTCGAGAGGTCTATATGACGGCCGACAACAAGCGGAAGGAGAAGCTCATTGCGCTCAAATATGACGCGCCCATTGAGGATCTCCAAGTGATCCTGCCTGGTTTGGCGCCCATGAAGAGCACCGTGATCAGATGTGCCGGCCACGCAACCCTAACCCGACCCTACCAGCTCCGAAACATTGCCGACACCGTCTCGCTTGAGGGTCCCGCCCAGGTCGGCGTTCAGCCGTCGCACAAGGCCCGGTCCCTCGTAGATCAACGCGGTGTACAGTTGAATCGCCGAGGCGCCCAGGCGGATCTTCGTCAGAACATCCTCCGCCGTGAAGACACCTCCGGCGGCAACGATCTGGTGGCGGGCGGTATCGATCCGCGGATACCACGCGGCGATCGCCCGATCCACGTAATCCGCGCATGGCTTCCCGGATACCGCGCCCGGCATCCGGGAGAGTTCGTCCGCCGAGCGGCTCAGCGGACGCGGCTTCCCGGGCAGCAGGTTGAACATGTATCCGGCAATGCATTCGAAGCCTGCCACCTCCTCAACCACCATCTCAATAACCGCGGGCTCTCCGCAAGCGGGCACCTTCAGAAAAACCGGCGTTTCACCGGCCCGCTCTTCGATGCCACGCAACAGGGCGCGGAGATTGTCGCGGTTTGTGAAGAAGTCGCCCTCCGCATCGCTGTTTGGACAACTGACATTGATATTCAGATAATCGGCGACCGGTGCGAGGATCGATACCGAACGGAGAAAATCATCCAGCAGGTCCTCCGCGGAACGTGGTTTGCCGGTGTTCGTGGCCACGATGTTGAGTCCGAGCGGGACGGTCCCCCGGTTCCGCGGATCGGAGAACCGGGCGGCGACGGCGACAGCGCCTTCGTTCGGGACGCCGTAGTTGACGATCACCGCCCGGTCTTCCGGGATCCGGAAGAGCCGGGGCCGGGAATTCCCCTGCGACGCCTCAGCCGACACCGATCCCACCTCCACGAACCCGAACCCGAGTCCCGATACGAATGGAATCGCACGACCGTTCTTGTCGAATCCCGCCGCCAGCCCGATGGGACTGGCGATCGTGTGGCCTGCGATGACACCCCGGAGCCGCTCGTCACGGCACGGTGCGCCACCCGCAATCCGGGTCAGCATCCTGCTTCTCCCCAATCGCTCCGCGAGAGAGATCGTCGATCCATGAGCCCTTTCAGGATCGCATCTGAAAAGCAGCGGGCGGAGAAGTGACTTATACGCATTCACGGGACGGTTCCCATAGAACAAGCGATCGCGGAAAACGCGAGAAAGATGTGGAATGCTTACTGGAAAATCCGGACTCGCCGCGGTGCCTGGCAAATGCGCCCCGCATTCGCTCCGGATAGGAGAACGCGTCGAGGATATCTCCGAATTCATCGACAGCCAAGACGTGCCGGTGTGTCCGGTGCCGGAGAGGGATGCTGGCATGGCGCCGCGCCGCGCGCTCTTTCTGCCGTGAGGTGCCGTGGTTGGCGTCGGCGGGGTGCGTCAGTGCGTGCCGATGTGCCCGACGGTGATCTCGAGTTCCTCGCGGGATTTTTCGTCGCTTATCTGACCGTCGCTCAGGTAGACGACGCGGTCGCTTGCGGCGAGCATCTTATGGTCGTGCGTGGCGCTGATCACGGTTGTCTCGAACTCACTCTTGAGGCTCTCGAGCAGCGCGATGATCTCCTCGCCGGTCTTGAGGTCGAGGTTCCCCGTGGGCTCGTCCGCGAGCACGATTGCCGGATCGTTGGCGAGCGCACGAGCGACGGCGACGCGTTGCTGCTGTCCACCGGAGAGCTGGGAGGGCTTGTTGAAGAGGCGGTGTCCCAGGCCGACACGCTTGAGCAACTCGGCGGCTTTGTCGCGTGCGTCGGTTTCGGTGATGCCCCCGAACATCATCGGCATCATGACGTTCTCGAGAGCCGATGCGACATGGATGAGGTTGAACGTCTGAAAAATGTACCCGATCTTGTGGCACCGGAGCCACGCGAGCTCGAAATTGTCGAGCGCCGCGATATCCACTTCATCGATATAGACTTCGCCCTCATCCGGTTTATCGAGGCCGCCGATCATGTTGAAGAGTGTCGACTTCCCCGAGCCGGACGGTCCCATGATCGATACGTATTCACCGCGGGTGACGCTGAGATGGACGCCGCGCAGGGCGTGCACGGGCTGGCCGCCGAGCTGATAGACCTTCTTGACGTTGACCGCGCGGATGACGATCGAACTGAGGAATTCGCTTGCACCGGAAGCACCCGGTTCGCTGTGGTCGCTTTGAGAGGTATTGTCGTCCATGTAATTCGCGATGTGGTTGTCTCTTGGTAAGGTGGGAACAGTCAAACTTCAACACGCATGGCTTCAATGGGGCGCATCTTCGAGGCGCGCCATGCGGGGTATAGGGCGCCGGCCACGGTCAGTAGCATTCCGGCGATCAGGCTTGCGCCGGCGATCCCGGCGGCGGTTCGCAGGTCAACCGCTCCCCAGACGAGCGCTCCGTAGCTGACTCGGGACTCCAGAAGAGCGAGGCCCATCCCTGCAGCTGTTCCGAGGAGCGTTCCAACCAGCCCCTGCACGAAACTCTCGAGGAGGAAGAGCTTCAGGATGAGCATGTCCATGGCACCGAGGCACTTCATCGTGCCGATCTCCCCGAACCGTTCCGCAACCGAGAGGAGCATCGCGTTGAGGACCCCGACCAGGCAGACGAGCATGGCGAGTCCGACCATCCACCGGGCGGCGACCCGGGCGTCGGGGTCATCGGCCTGGAGGAGCAATCCGTTCGCCTGCAATTCGCGGATGACGTGCGGCGGTGATACCGCGATCATGCTCTCCGCAATCGCGTCGGAAAACAGCGTGTAACTGAGGAATGCGAGCGCCAGGACGATTCCGCTGGCGACCAGCGCCGAACGGCCGAGTCGCATGCGGATATTGCGCCACGCCATCTTGATGATGTGCTTGCGCGGAAGCTGTGCCTGATTGCGGATGGTCTCACGGTCGGGAAGGATACGCCCGGCGCGTCGCTCTGCACCGTCGGGCTGTTTGTCTCGCTGTTGGGTTGAAGTCATTGTGAAGCAGTTACCTGCGCGGCACGCCGATCGCAATCATCCCCTTGCGCGTCATGGTGTGGAGGAACTTTGTGACGGCCATTTCCGCCTCGGCCCGGCTGACCTTGTGTTTGCGGGCGAACGCGGCGACGATCGATTCCACTGTGGTGTGGCCGTCGCACATCTCATAGACGTATCGTCCGAGGGGATCGAGGCCGAATGTCCGCAAGAACGTTGGCGGTGCTCCGAACCACTGTTTCCACGCAGGACGCGATAGACGGACGGTCACGAGGAGCCCACCGTTCTCCCGCTCCTTCCGGTCGACGGCGGGAAGGCGCTCGGGCCGGGCTGCGATGGCCTGCGCCCGCGAGATTCCTTTGATCGTTGGAGCATTCATAGCGTCGTGTTCATGTGGCGGAGTATCGAGCGGGCGACCTGCTCATCGAGCGGGGGCCGCGCGTCGTACTCGACGATCAGAAGCCTGTCGCGGGAACGGTCCTCGAGCGCGGCAGTGAACGTTTCGTGCGGTTTGATGCCGTGAAAGGGGAAGCGATAGCGTTTGCGCCCGCGGCGGAGAACGCCGGAGGCTCGCCCGGAGGGCAGTGTCAACGCGAACGGTTCGATCGGCGCCGAGGCGGAATAGCGGCGGAACTCCTTGAACGGCCAATGCCGCAGCCAGAATGCGATTTCACGGCGCCCGAGCGCCAGTTCGGCCGGGTAGAGCTGGCGGAGCAGGAGCTGCTCACCGCGCGGATTGTGGAACCGGATCATCGGGTTGCCCAGGTGGAGCTTGTGCTCGATGGCCCGAAAACCGGCGGGAACCCGGAAGGTGGCGTCGAACGCACTCCACCAGGTCGGTTCGCCGTCCGGGGAAACGGCAAGGGTGGGCAGGACTCGACGGCGGAAATAGCGGCGATCGCCGGCGGGGGCGATCGGATTCAGAACGATTTCAAGGACCATGTTCGCCCGCGGTGCGTACCCGTACCAAACGGCGCGGCTCAGTTTCCTGGAGCCCCGGGCTCGAGGGATCCATGCCGTCTCGCTGAAATGCTCGCGATTCCCGGCAGCATTGCGAATCACCGCCGTATCGGGCATGCGCATACTGCGGACGCGTCGATCGATCCACTGATCGCCCTGGATACGGCGGCGCGGCCGCCACCACTTCAGTTGGAATTGCGCAGTCTGCGGGTCGCCCACCGCCATGAACCCGCGCCGCCATGATCCGTCGACTTTGAGCAGGCGCCAGTGCTCCGGAATGCGCATGCGCCACCCCGCCCACGCGAGCGGGATGAACGCATCCTTCCCTGGCGGCGTATTTGCGCAGGTAGTTTCGGGCGTCGAGGAGGGCATGGCGGTGGTCTGGGACATTCCGGTTCACATGGGCAGTTGGATTGCGCTGCGGCTCATGAACACGATCCCGAGGCTGAACATGGTCACGAGCCCGATACCGGCGGTGAAGCCCGCCGCGAAGACGATTCGGTATTGCGGCCAGTGGTCGCCGTACCACTTGCGGAACAGGAAGCGGCCGAGGAGCGCGCCGATGAACATCGGGAAGATGGCGTGCGGGATCGATTGGTCGAGGCCGCGCACCACGCCGTAGACCAGGAAGATGGGTAACCCGAAGTAGGCGAGAATTCCATAGACGGAGAGCGCGATCGCAAACCCCGCCGCAAGGTAGAGCGGGACGAATGCTTCCTGGAAGGGGCTCGCCGCCTCTCCGGGAAGTGTTGCCGTGAAGATCAGGCCCTGCTGGTACGCGCGCAGCTCCCAGAACTCATTCGCGTATGGAAACATTTCGCTCGGTACGCTATCGATCGACCAGATGAACTGGCTGAACATGACCGTCCCGATAATCATGATCGGGAAGATGATCAGTTCGGCCTTGATGACCGAGGTGAACCGGGTTCCGGTGAGCTCCGTCGTCTTGAAAAAGAGCGCCTGGCGGGAGTAGTCGTGCATCGGGATCGGTGCGAACCAAATTGCCGCCCCTTTGTATCCCGAGAGGATAAACGTTGCTTCGCGCACAAACGGGATCTGCACCTGTTGGCCGACGATCCCCTCCATGCGCGTGGAAACATAGCTGATGATCGGGGTGTACACGAACCCGTAGAAGAGGAGCAACCAGAGCGGGAACCAGCTCTCCTCCATCGGGGGTGTCAGGAAATTGACGAGCCAGTAGCTGAGGGTTATGTAAGCGACCGTTGAGCCGACATAAATCAGCATGCCCACCCAGATCGGGAAGTCGCCGCGGTTGGAGGTCGGCCGAAACAGGCGGGACCAGTTGACCTCCGGCGCGCCGGAGACGTCCATCTCACGCTTGCGTTTGCGGAGACTCGTGATGACGTGCGTGATCCCGATGGCGGCGACCGCCAGGCCGAGACCGAGACCGAAACTGAAGTAGAAATCGAGCAGGTTCGTCTGGATTGTCTGGATCCCTCCGATGCCGGAGTCCCAGCTGTCGAGAACGCCGGTGCGCACCATGACCGGATTGACGACCATGGTGACCACGAGCCCGATGAACGCGCCGGCCATCGCCCAGAACGGCAGCACCATTCCGAGCACCACGAACGTGAGGTCAAAACTGATGAGCATCGGCATCGCGGGCAGGATGCCCTCCGTGTATGGAGTCAAATCGAAGAAAGGGAGGGGAAGGATGCGGAGACTCTGGCCGAACACAGCCCCGGTGACATTCGGGATGACGAGATAGATGATCCCGAACACGCCGCCGGCAACGCCGCCCATGCTGAATGTGCGCCAGCGCCATGTGTCCTTCTGTTGGGATGCATCGGCAAGCGCGGTCATCCCCATGGCCTGGACCGGCGCCATCGGAAATGGGAGTTCCTCGACGTCCGACGTCAGGCGGAACATGACGTACCCCAGCCCGAAGTTGTCGAGCCGCGTGAGGAGAAGCGACATGAACATGATCATGATCGGCATCAGCCACGCGGTGTGCAGGAACGACCGTTGGTCGAGAACCTCCGGGTCGGAGGGGGCAAACCAGTACGGGATGTGCTCGGCGACTCCCATCTTCCGCATCTCCTCACTCTGAACGAGGAACTGGTGCCAGAGGAGGTTGCCGGTTCCCATGCCGGACGAGATCACCGCTCCGCACATGTAGAAGAGGATGAAGATCTCCGGTCGCTCGAGGCGGGTGAGAGCGCGACGGGTGATCTCGACGTAGAGGATGACGGTGACCCATTGTGCCGCCGGTCCCATTTCGACACCGGCAACCAGTTGCATGTAGATCTGGGCGGGAGTCATGACAAGCCCGACGAAGATCGCCATGACAGCGGTCCGCCAACTGACCCCCTCCCCGTACACCTCGGGGCGGTGCATCAAGTCGCGAAACTCCTGGAATTCCTTGTCTTCGCGCATCAGCCGTGGGCAAACGTGGTCGGTGGATCGTCGGATTGCATGGTGCGACTCGGTTCCATGATCGATCTCATGTCGCGTTCGTTTCCGTGGGAGAGGGCTCGCCGACAATTCGGCGGCCGCGTTCGATATACTCGAAGATTCTCTCGCGTTTCAATTTGCGCCAGCCGAGCAACTGCTTGCGGACGTCCCCGAGAAAGACGCGGTTGAGCTTCCACCAGGAGGCCCACTGGCCGCTCTCCCTGTGGAGTTCAATCGTGATGTCCCAGATTCCCTCGGCCTCCGCGCTCGGTGCGGTGCGGATCGTGGCGCGTTGCCGGATACCGAGGTCGAACGGGGCCAACCAGATCGTGCTGCGGACGCCGAGGCTTGACGCACCGTCGCTGCCTTCCTTGAAACAGGCCAGATTGTCGCTCGAGAAACACCCGATGCTCCCGTCCCGGTGTGCGTCGAAATACTCGTTGAGGAAACAGAGGAGTCCCGGCGCGGTCTGCGCGGTTGCGGTGAACGGCAGGGTGTCGCATATCGTGTCCCCGTCGGGTTTTGGAACCTTCCATGTCCGCTCGGTGCTCGGCGCCGCCATCCGGCCGCCCAGGTACGCAGGGATGAGCGACGACAGGATGACCACGACGAGCACGAGAACCATCACGAGAATCGCCTGTGTCCCGGAGTAGTTCATGGTGATTGCCCCCATCCACCCGAGGTTTGTGAAAATCGTCGCGACGCCTTGCCCGGCCACATAACCAAAGATGGATCCCATCAGCCCGTAGGTAACCGCTTCCGCCAGGAAGAGGAACCCGACATGCAGCGGCGCGAGCCCGAGACTCGTGTACACGTAGATGTCGCGCCTGCGTTCGGCGATCGCGGAGAGCATGGTGTTGAAGATGATGAGGCCACCCACGCCGAGCGGTATCCAGATGCTGCGCGGCGCCTGCAGGCTCAGAGGGAGTGTGGTCAACGCGTGCACACCCTCGGCATCCCCGAAGTACACGGGGTAGGCGATTCTCTCCGCCTTGGCGCGGGCGAGGGATTCCACATCCTCCGTCTCAGAAACGGCGACTGCGACGCTGCGCAACGAGGAGTAATGGACGTGCTGAATCAACTCGCGGGGCACGATCGCGACATCGGCCGCCCGGAGGTGCGGCAGATCCTCTTCGGTTGCACGGGCATCCTCGGCTTCGTGCGCCATGATCTCGAGATCCTGGCGTGTCATGATCGCCCGTTCGGAGTCGGGGAGTGCGGCGTAATCGACCGGGAGCAGGGAGGTTCCGTCGAGGTCGCGCGCTCCGAGGTCGAGGTCGACTCCCTCGAATGTCCCGATCAGCGTAAGGGCACGGCCGCCGATCAGGATCGGATCGCCGGGTTCGGCCCCGATGCGCGCCGCCGCTTCAGATGAGAGGTAGATGCCGTCCCCTGCCGCAAACCGATCCCAATCGGGAAGCAGTGGATCGGGGCCGCCCGCGAGCGCCGTCAGGTGCGATTCGGCCGGTGTGAGCCCGAGAGCTGCCCGCAGCGGCGTTTCGCGACCGGTCAACGCGTGCGCAACCGGAACGCGCCAATGGGTATCCCCTGCGTTGAGCCACCACCAGCGGGAGGCAACGGGATAGTCGGCGCCGTAAATGGTGCGCGTGTACTCCTCCATACGTTCTGGGAAAGCACGCAGTGAAGGCTGGCGCAGGAGGAGGCCCGAGTACTCGGCTTCGGGGGTCAAGAGTACCTGCCGGTGCCCGACATACTGTCCGGTCGACATGAAGCAAAGGAGGACGAACGTAATGAGAACGATTGTCAGCCCGGTGAGGGTGGTGCGGAGCTTTCGCCGGCGCATGTTCGCGATGCCGAGGCGCAGGGCGGTCGTGAGGACGCCGCTGCGGGATGTCGAGGCGCCGCTCGACTCCGCGCGCCCGCTGCGGAGTTCCTCGATACCGCTTTCGAATTTTCGAAAGACCACGGACAATACCATCAGGCTCATGAAGATGACCACGAAGGCCATGATAACCATGAGCGGTTGTGCGGAGATCCGGAAGGCCGGGTGAAACGCCCACAGGATGAACGCCATCAGGATAAAGATCGCGATGCCCCCCGCGATCTGGCGATAGACGATCGCGCTTCCGATGATCAGCCGCTCCATGGCGTAGGCGAACGGCACGAGCAGGAGCAGGAGAAACATTGCTCCGCGGACGACGTCGTTCGCGGTGTCCCGGGTCGCCTCGTAGGCGCGGCTTTCATTCGACAGGGCGGCTGTAATGTCGAGGTAGTATGACTTTCCGTCATCGACCTGGAGCGCGGCCTCGGCACGATCCAGGAGTTCCTCTGTGCGTTGCTGCAGCTGTCGAATTGCCCGGTTCTGGATGCCGCTTTGTTCGTACTCGGTGAGGCGGATGCTGTTGAGGCGGAAGAGGTCGCGCGCGGCCTGGTGTGCGGGGTGAAGCGGCGGGCGCTCACTCAGGCGGAACCCCGGCATGGCGCGAAAGAGATCGAAATCCCCCGGAGCGAGGGTTGCCGGGTCGGTGACGTTGGCGAGCACCGCGCGGTTGGTTGTAATCCCGAGCCGCATGATCAGCTGCCACCGGGATCCGGGGTCGAGGTGTGCCGCGAGGAGATCGTTCCACGTGAGCGTGTTGTGTCGCCGGGGCTCTCCCATGTCGCGCGCGTCGCGTACGAGGCCGGTCAGCGATTGCAGGAACCGCGGATCGCGAATGTCCGTCAACGTCAACTCCTCGGTGTCGAAAACCATGCCCCTCATGGGCGTCGCGCGCACACTCTGGAGTGAGACGGTCGTGTTCTGGCCCCGCCCCGCACGACCCTGGTCGAGCGCACGATTGACCCGGCCGGCCGCGTCGAAGTCGTAGGCCTGCATGACGAACCGGGTGTGCTGAGCCGGGGAGTAGACGGGCCACTGTTCGAAGAAGAACCGTCCATCAATTCCCGAGAACGCGAATTCGAGCCGCCGCATGCCGGGGGGGGTTCTGAAGTTATCGATTGCGATGCGGCCGCTCTGCTGGACACCGGGCTTGAGTGTGACGAGGTATCCCGGCATCGGGAGTTGTGGGAGGGGTTCGCCGGGAGCCCGGTCGACGACCGATCCACGCGCGCGGCGCCAGTTGGAGGTGATGCGCGCGGTGCTCTCAAACGCGAGATCGGCCACCAGGTCGTCCAGCATCGCGAAGGTGGCGCGGATCTGCGGGCGCAGGCGCTCCCAATCAAGGCGATCCGCCGTGTCGAGGGGGGTGTCCGTGCGCGCCCGCTGGCTCGCGATGGTCGCCCATGTTGCGGCCGACGTGCCGAAGCGATGGGCGGCCGCGGTGACCAGCGCCACGGATTCGAAATTGTGCGATGTGGCGCTCTGGAGGCCCGACAGCGGTTCAATTGAGATCGATCGACGCAACGACTCCGGCCAGGTCTCCGCCCATTGCTCACGATAGCGCGCCGTCAGCCAACGGGTGAAGTCGCGCGCCGGGCCGCTCTGAGTTTCCTCGATGTAGCCACAGAAGATTTGGGGGCCAACCGCGACTCCCCCGTCGGTGATGTTGATTCCGACGATATATTCGAGCGGCCGGACCTCGTCGCCCATCCGAAGCCCGAGAGCCGAGACCACCTCCCGCCGGAGGCGTTCGTTCTCATCGAACCGGCCGATACGCTCCAGTGCCTCCCGGAATTGGCCGACGACTCGATCGTGCGCCCGCTTCCACAATTCGAGAGCTTGTTCCAGGCGGCCCCCTTCAAGGCGCCGATCGCCCTCACGGCGTTCGATCATATGGCGGCGCAACCCCTGCAGGCGCTGGCGCTGGGCGTTCAGCTCCTCGATACGCTTTTCGATGCTCTCGAGTTCGTCGCCGGTTGCACCATACCGCTCCAGGCGCAGCGGGTGGAGAACGGTCTCGATCTCGAGGACACTGCGGTTGATCTCGTCGCGGATGTAGCGATGGAGCGGTTCGAATTCGTGCGTTACGAGGCGTTCGATCGCAGACGGTTCGGTCCCGAGGCGTTCGGCGAGTTCCGCCGCCGCCCTGTATTCGCGCCGGATGAGTTCCTCGTCTTCGCGCTGATGGAGGCGCACGTCGCGTGGCGTCGCGCTGAGTGCCCCGAGCATGCGCCGCATGCCCATCTGGTTGTGATGATACGCATCGAGGAACGCGACGAGCACGGGTCGTGGCGGCGGATTGGCGGCGAGGTGTTCGAGAAACGTGAGGGCCGCTGCCGCATCGACCGCGGTATCCGCGCCGGGCGCCCTGGAGGGAACAACGCTCATACTGTCGTACGGGGCGACGATCGTCAGGGCTTTGCGCGGCTCCGCTCCCTCCGGCCCCGGGACGAGGGCGTAGAAATTGGCGGCTTCGGCTCTGATCCAGCGGGCGCGCGAGTACAGGTGCACGTCCGGTTCGTCCCCCCGGCGGAGCGCATCAGCCAGCGGGCCGTCGGGGAGATAGAACCGCGGGACATCCATGGGGATCGGAATCAGGTGGCGCCGGGCGTCGCGCCACTGCATGCGCTCATTCTCGAGTACGATCAGGGCCGCGGCTCCGGCACTGAACGCACGCATCCATGCCTCCCCCGAGTCAGCTTCGATGACGGCAATCCGCCCGCGGATGCTCATTGGAGGGATCTCGCTCCACTCCCCTTTGCCGATGTAGAGCGGTCGCGTGGCAATCCCGTCGATCGGAGTGGTGGCAAGCCGCGCTCCGGCCGGCCAGAAGGGGTACAGGCGGTGATCGCCCCGGTGAGGTCCATCGCGGACGGTCAGCACGCTCTCGGTCTCAGATGATGCACCCGGCTGCTCCGGAACAACGACGTGAAAACGGTGCTCCCAGAGCCGGATCCGGGGCTCGAGGCGTTCGAGGCGGGAACGCAGGTCATCGACGGCCTGCCCGTGCGCCGGCGTTCCGGGAACGCGCGTCTCGTAGCCGGCCAGCCAGTGCACACGCTCCTCCCACGTGTCCATCCGCCCATCGAATGCGTCCGCAGCGCCGCGGAATTCGGCAACGGCGGGCAGGGGGAGCACCAAGGCAATGCACGCGCATGCGAGGAGTGGGCGGCGCGCGCCACGAGCGCGGGCTGGATTGAAACGCGATGCGATCATCGTGGTTGGATCTCCAGTGGAATATAGATATCCCCCAGCCAGATTCGGACAACCGGTTCGATCGCCCAGAATGCGATCGCGATGACTTCCCCGAGTATCAACCCCAGTACCAACGGTTTCACCGATCGGTAAACGAGCGCTCCCCCATAGCGCAACAGCAGTACCTTGAACAGCCAGCCGAAAAAAATACTGACCCAGGCCTGATTTCCGAAAAACGTACCGGCCATCAGGATGCCGACCGGATGCAGCGGCCAGACCGGGGATTTGAGACAGAGCCAATAGAGCACGCCTGCCAGGACGGCGCCGAACGCGGCGTGCCCGAACCCGAGGTGCCAGCGATCGGGATTCTGGAAATAAGGGAGTGCGAAATGTCCGTCGCTGTATCGGCGCAGGTCCGTGTTTGCAGGATTGAAGCGTTGGCTCCCCCATTCGCTCAGGGGACGCTCCAACCCGTCCAGGCTGCCGCCGTGATTGTACCCATAGTAGAGGTGTGCGGCGCCGCAGACAACAAAGCCGATTAACAGCACGAGAATGAGCGTGGTCGCCAGTTTTCCCTGTCGCCGGGGACCGAGTTTCTCCCCGAGCGCATGCGCGTGCAGGAGCATGACGGAGGGGCTCACGCGCGATGCCTGTTCGACGAGGACCGTAATGATGGTGGAGAAGAAGAGTGTCGCGGGAGAGAGGAACCAGAGCATCTTCAACTCGGCCAGATGGGTTCCGATGATCTTCAGAAAGGGAACCTGGCCTCCGGTGTCGAGGCGGAGGAACGGGACTCCGGTTTCTGCGACGATTCGGGAGATCAGGAGCGCGCAGGAGACGGCGTAGCCGAGCAGAAAGAGCGCCCACCAGAACTGCACGCGACCGACAATCACCAGCCAGAGGAAAATGGCGAAGCAGCCGGCGACGAAGGTCCATCCGGCGATTCGGTCCCGCCGGTCGGCGGCGACGTTGGCGGCTCGTACCATGCAACGGGCAACGCGCGCCCAGTGGAGCCGCCCGAGCCAGATGATCGCAATCGTCAGCACCACCATGGCGCCCCATCGATGGTCGCGCACGGTTTCGGTTGAGAAGATCGGCAGGTACGCGTTCCCGATCATCACGTAAACCCCGTACGCGAGCACGAAGAACCAGATCGAAAACCCGATTCGCGCGGGCATAAAGAACGCCACGCCGAGGAACAGGAAGTAAATCTGGTTCGTGTGGATGTGGCCGGGGAGAGAACGCAGGGGATCGTCGGCAAAGAGATTCTGAAGGTTCCAGCTGAGCGGGATCGCCGGGATCCGTTCCGGGTAGTAGCTGTTCAACCCCATCAGCAGGTGGAGTACGAAGACAACCCCTGCCGCAATCCAGAACATCTTGCTGTAAAACAACTCAGGGAACAAGCGATCGCCTTGCGGACGATCGACCATCGGCTCCATCACCGTGAGCAGGGGGAATGAGAGGCGCTCATTCTCGCGCCATTGCGGGAGAACAACCAGGGCGAGACCGGCCATCATGAGCCAGAGGGCGAGCATC
The DNA here is from genome assembly GCA_007133065.1 of Opitutales bacterium. Classification (GTDB taxonomy): domain Bacteria; phylum Verrucomicrobiota; class Verrucomicrobiia; order Opitutales; family Oceanipulchritudinaceae; genus SLNJ01. The sequence continues at coordinate 12,673 of SLNJ01000019.1, read as the reverse complement.
AGGAGCATCCACGCGGGAACCGGCCCTGATATCCATGCCATCCAGGGAATCGGTTCGTCCGGGGGAAGCTCCGTCACGAAATACTCGACCACGGGGGCGTGGTAGTCGTACTCCAGAGCGGCGGGGAAGAGCCACTGGCGGATACCCGCCTCCTCGTACAGCGCCACCAGTTCGGGACTGCGGGAAACCTCGAGATTCGTGTAAGCGATCGCATGGGGAAGGATCCGATGCAATCCTTGCCCCGGCAGCACGCTCGCCACCAAGAGGATCCCGAGAATCACGATCAACTGGCCCCGCGAGAGCACCAACCGTGGAGTGAACCGGCGCAGCACCGGGTTGATCAGGAGGACGAGTACGAGAAACAGGAAGAGCGCGGCGACGGGCAGGTAGCTGTCCGAAATGAACCCGGCCGCGAGGACGAAATTATTGTATGGGGTAACCACCCATACGATACACGATCCAATCAGTCCGATAAGAACGGCTGTAAGGTATGATAATCCGTGCTTCTTGAGGCCCATTGGACGGGGAGGAGTGTAATGGTATCAGAGAAAAAAGCATCGCTGCGCCACACGCAATCTTTTGCGGCCCCCGTCCTCGATTTATGAGGGCGGGCTCTTTTCGGGGGAAGAGCCGCGGCCGATCCCCCACCCTCATCGCCCGCCGCGGGGGCCATCCACCATGTACTGTGGCCGCCAGCCGAGCTCGTGGTAGGTCCGGCCGATATCGGTGTACTCGGTCGCCGCGGGATGGCTCATCACCGGATAGACGCCGTATTCGAGGTCGGGTTTGCGCAACGCCGCCACGGTTGCACCGGCGATATCACGCCGGTCGGTAAACTGCCAGTTCGCCTCCTTGAGCTTCCGGCCGTATTTGTCCTCCCCGGAGTCGGCGTCAACGATGTAGGCGGGCCGGAGCACTGCGACCGGGAGGCCGTGGTTGCGGTGGTAGTGCTCCGCGATCATCTCCTGGCAGATTTTGGTGAGGCCGTACAAGCCACGCGTCTGCATGGGATGCTCGCTGTGCAGAAAGCGGTCGGAGCGGTCGCGACCCCGCACCACCCCCATGCTCGAAATGAGAACAACCCGGCGCACGCCGCAGCGGAGCGCCTGATCGAACAGCAGGGCGGCGCCCTTGACGTTGACGTCGAACGGAAGCGCCGGCTCGTCGTAGACGCCGGGGCGGTTGGGTGCCATGTGGGCGATCACAAGGGCATCGCGATCCCGGCAGGCGTCGGCCGCCACCCCCGGATCGGAAACATCTCCGACCCGCGCATCCGCCACACCCTCGACGGGGACGACGTCGAGCGCGCGCACATCGTCGAACGCCGCACTCAGCACAGAGACCATCGCTCTCCCGAGGAATCCGGCTGCGCCGGTGATTACAACACTTCGAATCGGTTCGGTGGAGGGGGATGTCTCGTGCATTGGACTCGTCTATACGCCGGACCCCTCCATTGGCTAGCTCGAAATGCAGGCCCGCCGGGGCTTGATGAACGGATGACGCGGAGGGGGTTGGGTCGAGTGATGGATTGGGACGCGTAGGTTGGTGAACAAAGCGTCGGCCACCCGACGCGGGATATCGGTGGAGCGCAAAGCCGCAGGCACATAAATCAATTCCATTACCGCACCAACGACCTGTTGAGGCTCGGCCTCGGTCTCAAGCAACCCCGCATTTCCATCCGTGTTCATCAGCGGTTGGATTCTTTCCCTGCCAACAGCTTCTGAAACCGCAAAGGACGCCAAGCAAAGACCCGGACAGGGCGTTTTACGATCAGCGATCTGAATCCTACACCGGTTCGACTTGTCCGGATTTTGCGGATCGTGCCGCGGCGTCGAGCATGCGCATGATCTCCTGTGAGTCTTCAAGCGCCACCGGCGCCTCCCCACCCTGGAAGAAAGCTTTGATTCGCTTCAACTGGTCCGTAACGGAATTGTGTACCATGTAAGGTATGTCGATCGAGAAAGAAACGGCATTCTTGGAATCGCGCAGCCAGCCGCCGTAGAGCCACTTCCGGTCGGACAGTTCGACCACTCCGCGACGACTGCCCGGGTACTGAACCGTTGCGACGGCACCGCCGCGGTCGGGTTTGACGAACACGCTCTCCGCCCCCCTGCCCATCGCTCGATTCAGGATTTCAAAAGTATGGATCCCGTACCAGACGATGATTTGACCCAGGGTGGTGCCTTCCGGTCCGCCGCCGAGTGCGCCGAATACCGACACGCTTTCCGGTTCCTCCACCTTGGCGCAGGCGTCCAGAAGCTGGGGCACGAAGCGCATCCCCGAGGATGTAAAGAAACGGGTCTCCTGTTGGGCGGCCAGGTCACAGATCCTCTCGAAACTTGCGGCGCTCTCAGCCGGAGGCTTGTCCAAAAACAGCGGCTTGCCCAGCCCTGCACACCGTTCGAAGTAAGGCAGGTGCTGGCAAGGGTCATTGATCTCCAACATGATGGCATCGCAATCTGCCACCGCCGCATCGAAGTCCAGAGTCACCGGAATTCCCCATTCCTCCAACTGCTTCTGTCGTTGATCGAGCCCCTCGGCATTCTGGAACGGGGACGGGAAGCGAAGGCAACTGACCACAGTAAGACCGTCGACTTTCAGGTCTTCCCGGCAGTCCGGCGCGTTCATCCGGCGGGGAAATTCAATTGAGTGGCTGGTGTCCAGCCCGATCATGGCGATCCGAACCTCATCATTCATAATTTGTTCCTCTGTTCATTCGTTCAGCCGCGATTGGCTGACACCGTTTATGAAGACGTGGCGCACAAGAATCAAACCAAAGATCAGGCTCCTGTTACCGATGTCCTTGAATCGAACCCGGCAAAGCCGCGTTCGGTCTCACTCCGTCCGACAAAACAGAAGCGTGGATTACTCAGCCCCGCTCCCGGGGTTTGGATTGGAGACCCAGGTCCAGGCGCCGGACGCTTCGTCGACGGGGAGTTCATCAATCGGCCAGAACGCCCAGTTTCCGAGTTTTTCGACGTAGACCCAGGGTGACGACTCAATGAAAACCCGTCCGAGGTGTTCGGTTTCGACCCAGCCGGTCCGGGTGACGGTGTAGTTGCGCCACGGGTGGACGGGGTCGGCACGCACGCGGAACGCCCGGCCGTCATTTTTCGCGAGGAGGTAGATTTCGCCGTCCGCGTCCGTTCCCATCCGCATATCGACGCGCGACCCGTTATACATTTCGTGGAAGGTGGTGACGCCGGGATTGCGCGCATCCCCGGAAACCGCGGTGCGCACGATGAAGCGGCTCGGGATCGCCGGATCGTCCTCATCGGCCGCATCGAGCGGAACGAAGAGCAGCTGCCCCCCAGGAATATCGTTCATGATGAAGTGATCGCGAAAGTACGGCAACTCCCGCCCATCGTAGAATATCCCCGAACCGACCGCGCGCGCGCGGTTGCCCCCGAACGGATCGTCATCCGGGTCCCGAATGTATTGAATTACAGGATACGTAAAACCGTATTCCTCGTCATTTTCCGGAAGAGGATAGATGTAGTCGCGGCGCGAGATGTCGTCGGCGATCACCTTGAACGTCCCCTCGCGGTGGGGCCATCCGTAATTCTCGCCCGGCCGCAGCGAGCTGACGTCCTCGATATTCTCTTCACCGATATTGGTTACGAAAATCCTGCCGGGCGATCCGTCCGGACGGGTCGGCTCGAAGGCGAGGCGGTGCGGGTTGCGGAATCCGAGTGCGAAGATCTCCGGCCGCGTGTCCGAATCGGCGTCGTCGACCCACGGGTTGTCGGCGGGGATCCCGTACTGGCCGTTCTCCCCGTCCGTGCCCATCGGGTCGATGCGCATGATCGTACCGTAGATAAAGTCCAGGCGCTGCAGCAGATCGGGACGCTCCCGGTGGAACGCGCTCGTGTCGCCGAGACAGATATACAGGTTCCCGTAATCGGCGTCGCCGGGGACCGCGTGCAGGTTGAAGGCGATCTCCTGCAATCCGTGCATCTGGGCGAGCATCTCGATGCGCATCAGCTCGCGGGAGGCACCGGAGAAACTCATCGCGTCCGGGTCGTCGGCGGTCCACTCGGTCACCACGCCGATCATCATCGGTTCGGTTCCGTCGGGAATCGGGAAATCCGGAGCCGGCTGCCCGGCGACGAGGGCTTCGTTGTGCGTGGTGTAGAATTTGCCATTCTCATTGAACTCCGGATGGATCGCGAATGCCTGGAAACCCGTCCCCAGGCCCGGTTGATGGATGAAGTCCTCCCGCTCGTCGAAAAGGCTGAAATAGTCGTGCCGCACCCCGTCCACGACGCGGTACAGCGGCCCGCGCAGGTCGTTAACCCAGAGTTCGTCGGCGGCACCGGGCCGGGCTTTGAGCATGCTCAGACGCGCCGCACCGCAACAGCTGTTGCCGAGGTCTCTCGTCGAGGGGAATTGTTGCCACTCCTCGACGGCGACATGTCGGTTCGCGGTCGGCATCGTCGGCAACGGGCGATCGAGGGGCTCGTCGTTCGCCGGGGCGGGGGCGGCGAGGAGCAGCAGGGCCATCAGCGGAGCGAAATACGTGGCGGCGCGCCGCGTGCAACGGCGCATGGGAGATGCGAGTTCGGAGAATACTACCATGGGTACGGCGATCATTTTGACGGGGTTGCGATTGCTTCGGAGCGCCTTCGCCGGTCCGGTTGGCAAACCTGGGGCGTTCCCAGCATCAGGGTTGTTCTGTGGAACGAACGGTCGGGGCACGAGTTTACACTGTCCGATAATCGCCCGGTTTGGTCCGGGGTCAACCGATTTCTACACGGTCCGCGGTACACAGATGGCATGCGCACCGGGACGACGGTCGACCGGCCGTCGCGCCTGGGCGGCTCGAACAGCCGACCGAGGAACGATCGTTGAGGAGGTTGAGGAAATTATGTCCGGGAATCAACGCTCTGACCGGTCCAGTGTGATCGCAAGCGCCGATCCCGTCCCTATTCTCAGCCCTGACCCGCCACGGGCTGGAGGACCATGTCGAGGAGTTGCTGTACCCCTGGTGGGTCTCACGGGAGAGGATCGATCCGTCGTTGCGGTTGTAGATGATCACGTGCCATGTCCCTCCATCGGGACGGATGAAATCACGAATGGTCGTGTCGGCGTGCGTGATCGCCATCGTCTCATACTCCGCCCGTATTTCGGGATCATTGCGCGCCGACCAGAGGAGCAGTTCGAGGTTCATCATGTTGTCAACGATCACTGAGAAATTGTCGCCCTGGCCATGTTTCCCCCAAACCCAGGATCGCGTCGCGCCGACTACCGGACTGAAGATCGAGGCGAGCGAATCCGCTGCGCCATGGAGATACATCCAGCCATGTTCCGCGTGGTAGACCCACGGATCAAACTCCGTATAGACCGGACCCATCCAGGTCGATCGCCAGCCGTTGCCCAGATCCGCCCACGGCGAAAGGGATTGCGCTTCCAGACGCGCGAACGCTGGCTCCAGGAGCGTGTGCACAGCAAGGATCAGAAACAGGCAGGTTACATGACATTTCATGGATCGCATGGTTTGGCTCACCAGCACCCCGACCGGAGACTGATAGACCGGCACGGCCCGGTACGCAGGTGTCGCTATGCCGTACCCTATCGGCCGGAAATAAGCAACGCGAAACGCCGCCGGAATTGCTCCGAATCCGCTGCGGGGTGGGCGGGATGTAAGCCTCAATCACCCCTGCAAACTTCAAAAGCCGACTGCAGGCCGGCAAGCAAATCCTCTTTGGGCCTGAACTCGTGTCCAACGTAACCGGCATAGTCGGCCTTGGCCAAGCCGTGTTGTTTCGCGGCGGCCGTCAATTCCTGGAAACCATCCTCGGCCACCAGAGCTCGATGCCCGCGTCTCGAACAGTGGATCATTCAACAGCCTGCGGTAGTGATCGGCGTGATCACGCAAATGGCGTCCAACGACATAGAACGTCGCCGGCATCTCAAACTCACGATGCACGCGAACGATTTTCTCGCACGCGGCCGGGCATTTGGGGGTTTCGGTATCGTAGGCGGCAATATAGCGTGTCATGGATTTCTCCTTCTGGGATTGGTTTGATCAGTAATGGGAGAGTATGCGCGGCTGAGAGTCCTTCTGCTCGAGCCGGCGCATAAGGTTTGCTCCACAGCAGCGGCGCGAAATCCGGACTTTCCGCGTGATGATGATTTTCGTCTCTTACTCCACTTCTCATGAGCCATGATTCATCATCCACTGCTTCGCAGCCTTCTCGAAATCGCGCAGATAATTCCAATGCCAGAATTCCTCCAAATACGGGCTGAATTCGGCAGAGCACATTGCGTTAATCATAATCTTCCGGTTTTCCCTGGCAGTCAGCTCCCTTTCGTTTGGATTCTCGAGAAACTGATAATAGAAAAGCGCTGCTTCCGGGCCTGTGTTGTACCCAACACCAACTCCCATATCAACCTCTTCACCCTCAGCATCGACAAGGGTGATATCAAACGCCCCTCCATATCGGTGCGAACCAAACCTGGGAACAATACGCGCAGGCGGAGCCATTCTCCACTGATGCTCATCAACCTGCTCATCGGTCCATTCGGGATGGGCAGCCGCGATCCTCTCTTTTGCTCGCTTTGCAGCTTGTTCCTGCAGTTCCCAGGGTCTCCAACCGTCAAAGACCTTTATATTCAATCCATCCGGCAGAGCCTCCCTGGCTCTGAGCAGCGCTTTGACCGCGTCGATCCTTCCGTACAATTTCGGATCATCCGTCCATCCCAGAGCATAGCTGCGAGAATGAACGGCGAATCCGTAATCCTCGAGATTGACTACAATCTCTGCAATCTCTCTTTCCTTTTGAATCCAGTACTCCGTATCGGCCTTATTCCACATTTTCAATTGATAAAAGTCCGCTTTTCGGACGGCAAGTACAGACGCTTGCCAACGATGCCCCGGAAACCGTAATGGCGTAGTTCGCCGTCGGGCAGGCGCATGAGATCGCGAATGGCATGGGTCGGCAGAATGCCCACCACGAGCGTGGTATTCCAGGGCACCCATAATTTTGGCCTCCTCAAGACCAAGACGCCTCGCCATGACTGCCCGAGCTCGAAATGCGCGAGGTGCCCTGATTTTCCCCTGTCCCACGGCCGAACGCACCCTGGATTGAACAGACTGCCCCCGGACCCCCGGATCCGCCAGTACCCCGAACATGCGGTCGTTCGCAGGAAAATGACCGGCTCGAAAGGTGTCCCCCCACGCCTTCCTACTAATGCGTCACGCGAATATCCTCTGCAAACCCGGCGCCGCGCTCTTTCAGCACGGCCCGCAGCTTTCGACCGTCCACGGCGTCCAACTCAACCCCGTCGCGCACCGCCCACGCCCCGGCTATGCCCCCCGCCTGCCCCAGCGCCATGGCCGTGCCCGTCACCCGGTAGGAAGCATGCGCCTCATGACTCCCCGAAATGCATCGCCCGGCCACCAGCAGACCGCGCAGGTTTTCGGGAAGCAGCGAACGATACGGGATCTCATAAGGTTTAATACGAACCAGGCTCAAATCATCTTTCGTGCCGCCCTTGACGGGATCGTGCACGTCGATCTCGAACCCGCAGCTTGCCACGGCATCGACGCCTCACCGGAGATGCTGGCCCAGGCCAGGGCCCTCTTTGAAGATGCGGGGCCGAACCCAGAAGGCCGCCTCTTCCACGGCTCTCTGCCGGACCTCAGCCGGTTCCCGGATGCTTCCTTCGACGGCGCCCTCTGCTCCGCGGTCCTCATGCACCTGCCCGAGGAGTCGATCTTCGACGCCGTGTACAGCCTTCGCCGGATCCTATCCCCCGGCGGAACACTCGCCATCTCCGTCCCAAGAGACCGTCCCGGAATCGACCCCGCCACCCGCCGCGACACCGATGGACGCCTCTTCACCGACCTGCCCGCCGCCAAACTGAAACTCCTCTTCGAACGCGTCGGCTTCGCCGTCAAAAACGAAAGAACCTCCACCGACTCCCAGCGCAGAAACGGATTCACCTGGAACTGGATGGTCTTCACCCGCCTCGACGAATCCATCGACCGCCCCCTGAACCTGTTCGAGGGCATCCTCAACCGGGACAGGAAGGTCGCCACGTACAAGCTGGCCCTGTTCCGTGCCCTGGCTGAGATCGCCCAGACCCAACACCACGTCGCCACCTTCACCCATGACGACACGGTACAGGTCCCGGTCAGCGCTGTCGCGGAGCGGTGGATCGTCTACTACTGGCCAATCTTCGCGTCTGAACGAACCATTCGGCAGGGGACGAGCAGGACCGACGTCGCCATCCGACCCCCGCTCGACGCACTCATCCGGAAATACGCGCAGGTAGGCGGGCTTTCCGCCTTCTACGTCGATTGGAAGAGCGGCCGCTTCAGCCCGGAGATCGACCAGCTGTTTCGCAAGGCCCTGGCCAAATTCAAACAAACGATTTGGACCATGCCGGTCCGTCACGCAGGCGGTGGCGAGTACGACGTTTTCGCATACGATCGCGAGTCAAAGGCGATCGCCATGCCGGCTCCGTTATGGAGGGAGCACTGTCTCACTGGAAACTGGATCCACGACGCCACCCTCCTGCGATGGGCCGAGTTGACCGAACAGATTAACGACGGCATTCGGGCCAGCGAAGTGATCGACTGTCTCCTGCAGGTCCCCGACGCGGAACGCAATGTAGCCGACGCCAAGCGCCACTTCGCCACACTCTCCTCCCGGGTCTGCGTCTGGACGGAGCGGTCCCTTGACCGCGCCTTCGACGTCGACCACGCCATGCCATTCGCCCTCTGGCGCAACAACGAGCTCTGGAACCTCTTTCCCGTCGATCCGAAGGTGAACGCAAAGAAGAGCGACCACCTCCCGCTCGCCGGCTCGCTCGCAGCCGGGCCCTTCTTTCACGGATTCCAGACCGGCGACCTCGCAGACGCCGAAGATCTCGACTGGGTGGAGGTCCCGCCCAGCCTCGCCCGGCCCAACCGCTTCGTCGTCCGCGTCGCCGGCGACTCAATGTCTCCGACCCTCGCCCAGGGCGACCTCGTCGTTTTCGAATACCACCGCTCCCCACGCCACGACGGAGAAATCGTCAGCGCCAATCTCCCCGAATTCGGCCCCGCCACCGAAGGCACCGAAGCCATCAAACGCCTCACCCAGGACGCCACCCACTGGATCTTCAAGTCGGACAACAAAGCCTACCCACCCGTCCGCATCCCGAAAAATGAGATTGCCCACCCGATCCTGGGGACGATGGTGGGGAGGGTCCCATAAATCACGACCCCTTCCCTGATGATCACAGTTTCCTGCCTAATCCTGGTCGATTCACAAGACACCTTTCTCGCGACAAAGCGTCCCCCCGACAAACCCCTCGGCGACCTCTGGGAATTTCCCGGCGGGAAGGTCAAGGGCAACGAATCTCCCGAGGAAGCCTTGCGACGCGAGTTGCGGGAAGAGCTGCATCTTTGCGTTGATTCTCTTCTCCCTCTCACTCCGGTTACCCATCGATACGATTTCGGCTCCATTCGGTTGATTCCGTTTCTGGGGCGCTGTGACGCCCGACCGAGCCTGCACCTCGTCGAACACTCCGCGGCCCGGTGGGTGAATGCGAGCGTTGCAGCCTCCCTTGAATGGGCTCCCGCGGATCTACCCATTCTCGCCGAGCTGCTTTCGCTCTTGCAACAGAAGAGCCTGGGTATCAGGTTTTCAGCGTACCCGCAATGAGCTTACACGGCGCTTTCTGTTTCTATGCTTCCTGAGGGTTTATACGATCGATTGCTCGATGAGGATTTAGAGGAAATGCTCTCGGCTCATCCGGAGCTGTCGCCGATCTTTGAGAAGCTGGATGACGAAAGCGCCCCACAGGCGTTTAGTCAGTTCCTGGGACAAGTGCTCCTTAAGGCCTTGCCGATCGTAAAAGCAGACCAACGCCGCTCCATTATGAACCGTCTGATTGAGTTGCTTAGCAGCATCGACGGTCTCGATTATACACAGCGAAAACGTCTCCTTGAGAAACCGAAGACCATTCTACGGCAAATAAACTCACCGGACCAGCCGAATACATATCCCGAACCGGCAACTCCGCTGAGTGTGAGCAGCCTTCTGACCGGCTCTGCCGACGATCCCCAACTCGAGCGGGAGCTCCGAACTGAGATGATGACGGCTGACCGGGTCGACATCCTCGTTTCCTTTATCAAATGGTCCGGGCTCAAGCTGTTGTTGCCCGCCTTTGAGTTTTTGGCTGACCGAGGAGTCGAGGTAAGAATCATCACGACCTCCTACATGGGAGCTTCCGATCCACATGCCGTCGAGTGGCTGGCCGCTCAACCGTGCTTCTCGGTCCGGGTGTCATACGATACCGAACGAACCCGGCTGCACGCCAAGGCCTACCACTTCATTCGCAAAAGTGGATATTCCACGGCGTACATCGGCTCAGCTAACATGAGCCGCCCAGCGATGACGAGTGGTTTGGAGTGGACGGTCAAGGTTACCGCTCAGGACATGCCGCATATCCTTGCCCGCTTCACGGCGGAATTTGAGACCTATTGGGCACGGGAGGAGTTCGTGCCGTTTGACGGTGCACACGCGCACCGGTTCCGCGAGGCGATTGCCTATGCGAAGCAGTCCACGCCTGCGGAAAGTCCGCACTTTTTTGCAGACATCAAGCCGCACGCCTTTCAGGAGCGAATTCTTGAAAGCTTGCTCGCTGCTCGAATGGCTGGATCGAACCGTAATCTCGTGGTCGCTGCCACCGGGACTGGGAAGACGGTGATGGCAGCGTTCGACTATGCCCGCTTCCGCGGTGAGAATCGGCAGGCGTCCCGACTGCTTTTTGTCGTTCACCGAAAGGAAATCCTTCAACAGGCACGCGACTGCTTCAGGGCGGTACTACGGGACTTTAACTTTGGCGAAATGCTCGTCGATGGACAGGAACCTGATCGTTGGGAGCACGTCTTCGCCTCGGTGCAAAGCCTGAATAGCCGAACCCCGTGGGAGCGATACGGTCCGACGCATTTCGATTTTGCCATCGTCGACGAAGCACACCATGGCGCCGCCAGTAGTTATCGGCCTCTCTTCGAGCACCTGAGACCTAAAATCCTGCTCGGGTTGACCGCTACTCCAGAGCGGATGGACGGCAGTTCGATTCTGCCGGATTTCGATAACGAATTCTCCGCCGAAATACGCTTACCAGAAGCGCTGGAGGAAAAGCTTCTCTGCCCGTTCCACTACTTCGGCGTTACTGATCCGGTGTCTGTTGCCGACGAACGGTTCTGGAAGAACGGCAAGTATGATGCAAACGCCCTCGAGGAGGTTTACAGCGGCGACGATGTGCGGGCGAAACTGCGACTTGACGCTATATGGAACAGCATCGAACGTTACCAGCCGGACCTGAGCAACACCCGTGCTGTTGGTTTCTGCGCCGGTGTTCGGCATGCTGAATACATGGCGGAAAATTTCAGGCTCACTGGACAAACTTCGGAAGTGGTTCTGGGGACGACGCCACGTCATGTCCGAACAAGACGGATACGAGACTTTCGCGACGGAAAGATAACGTTTCTGTTTACCGTCGACGTTTTCAGCGAAGGCGTGGACATTCCGGAAATCAATCTCGTTCTCTTTCTGCGACCCACGGAAAGCCTCACCGTCTTTCTTCAGCAACTCGGACGCGGTCTGCGCCACGCGCCCGGCAAGGAGTGTCTGACGGTGCTGGATTTCGTTGGCCAGGCTCACCCAAAGTATCGCATCGACCGGAAGTTCAGCGCTTTACTCCGAACAACGCGCCGCCGGATCGACCAAGAAATCGAGCGAGACTTCCCTAACTTGCCTCCAGGCTGCAATCTTCACCTGGAACGAGTTGCGCGCGAGCATGTTCTTGCCAATATCCGTCAAAGCTTGGGGAACCTTAGAACATTTATCCCGGAAGCGATTCAGACCTTCGAAGCTGAGACGAAAAAGGAGCTGACATTTGGCAACTTCATTCACGATACCCAGCTATCACCGCTGGAAATCTTGAGCAATCGAACCTGGTCGGAATGGAAGGACCTCGCCCATGGAACGGAAACCGTTCAGGACCCGCACCTCGCCGATGCTCGCAGAGCCCTTCGTCGCCTGGTGCTCCGCACCGACCCCGAGTTTCTGAAAAAAGCAATTCGTGTTTCCTCCGAGGCTGTCGCCGAGGATCCAGCCGACTATGGCCTCTCCGAAGAAGAAGCAAACGCCCTTCACTATCTATTCTGGTCGCAAAGAGGAGAAGCACTGGGCGTTTCCACGCACGAAGAGTCTTTCAGGCGTTGGCAACAGAACCACTCGGCCGCCGCCGATTTTATTGAAATCGCAAACTGGCGCCTGAGCCAGCATCCATTTCCCACGCGGGCGATCGATATCGGAATGCCCTGTCCGCTCCGCCTTCACGCTACGTATGGTTTTCGGGAAATCACCGCTGCCTTCGGAAAAGCGAACCTTGAGACAACAGGCCCTACGGGAACGGGAGTAGTCCACCTTAAGGACATGAAAGCCTACCTCCACTTCGTCACCTTCCGGAAGGAAGAGAAGGATTTCTCGCCCACCACCCGCTACAAAGATTACCCCATCAGCAGGACCCGGCTTCACTGGGAGAGCCAAGTTCAGATCTCCTGACACGCTCTCCTGATTGTCGCGTGTTATCAATGATTTAGGGATTCCGGGGCGGACATGGGGTGCGAACCCAAACCTGTCCGGTTTTTTGGGCGGCGAAACCGGCC
>SLNJ01000067.1 GCA_007133065.1 Opitutales bacterium | reverse complement strand
TGGAATTGTTCAAGCGGGTGTGGAATCGAGCGGGAACCCGTTCGGTGTTCTCGGCGGCCGAGCTCTCAGGCAGGTTGAGTTTGTCCGCCTGGTGGAGGGAGATGGGCAGGCGTACTTCCGCGTAATCGATGGCGTAGACGCGGGCGAGGGGAGTGGAATTGGGAGCCACGACCTGGCCGAGGTCCGCGAGCTGCTCGCGCAGGCGGCCGTCATACGGCGCCCGGATGCGGGTGTGCTCGAGGTTGCGTTCGGCGATCCGAACCCGGGCTTCGGCCGCGGCCAGGTCGGCGCGGGCCTTCTCCAGTTGCGGCTGTCGGAGGACCAGGGGGGTCGGTTCGCGACCGCCGTGTTCCTCCCATTCGTGACGGGCTTGTTCCGCCATCACGCGCTCCTGTTCCAGCGCGAGGCGCGCGCCCGCGAGAGCCGCCTGCGCCTCCGCCAGGGCGGCCTCGTAGGGAATCGGGTCGATTCTCAGGAGGATATCTCCCTCGGAGAAGAACCCGCCGGCTTCAAAAAAGTCGGCAACCCAGAGTATCCGTCCGCCGACCTCGGCGGTCAGCGTCGTTGCGGACCGGGGTTCGACCGTTCCCTGGGTGTGAACGGTCAATCGCACGGATTCCGGCGTCGCGGTGACGGTGTTCACCGCAGGGACATATCGCGCCGGTTCCTCCACGTCCGGTTCGGGTCGCAGAAGGAATAGCAGAGTCGTTGCGGTCGCAGCGACCAGAAGAATGAGGATTGGCCAGACGTATTTCATGGCAGATCGGGGCGATGCGGGTGGGGGGGTGGATCAACGGTCAGGAAGTCGCCGCCCAGAGCGAGAATGAGGTCGACGTGGTTTTTCAAACGCGCCGCCCGGATGCTCAGGTGGTGGCTCTGCGTCTCGAAGGACCGGCGCTGTGCTTCGAGCAGGGTTGTAAGCGGAATCAGTCCGCGTTCGTAGCGGTCGGTTGCCAACCGTTCCGCCTCGCGTGCGTCTTCGGCCGCCTCGCCCAGCGCCCGCGCCTGCTCGCGCAAATGCCCTTCCGCCGCGAGGGCGGTCTCCACTTCCTGGAAAGCCTGGAGCACGGTTTCAGCGTAGGCGTATGCCGCCTCGTGGCGTTGCGCCACCGCGCGTCGCGTTTCTGCGGATATGCGCCCGCCATCGAAAATCGGCGAGGTCAGCCCTCCGACAAGACTCCAGAAAAACCGGTCAGAAGCGAGCACCTCGCTCAACGCTTCACTGGTCACTCCGGTGGTTCCGGTGAGCCGGAGCGCGGGGAGCCGCGCCTTGCGCGCCGCGGAGTGCCCGTGGGCCGCCGCAGCGAACCGCGCCGCCGCTGCTCGAATGTCCGGCCGCCGTTCGAGGAGTTCGCTGGGCAGACCGGGCGCCACGGGGTCCGGCGAGTCGGGGAGCTGATCGGCCGGAGCGTAGTCTCCGGTCGGGTACCGGCCCAGTAGCGTCTCCAGGGCGCGCGCGTAGCCGTCGCGTTGACGCAGCCGGGCCGCCAGTCCGCTTTCGGCCGCAGCGGTGTTCGATCGGGCCAGACGTAACTGAAGGGCCGTATCGAGACCGGACTCATAACGCTGTTCGACGATGCGTTGATTCGCGCGAAAGCTCTCGAGGGTGCGTCTAGCCAAACGTATCTGCGCCTCTGATTCAGCGAGATCGTACCAGAGGCTCGCCGCTGCGGCCGCTACGGCGAGTCGGGCGCCGCCAAAGTCCGCCACCGTTGCTTCATACGCGGCGTCAGCCGAGGCCCGGGCATCCCGCACGCGGCCCCAGAGGTCGACTTCCCAGGAGAGCGTGCCGCTCAACGTGTAACGATCGTCCCGAAGGCGCTCCGGCAGGAACGCGACGTGAGTTTCCTGCAGGGAGGCTTCCGCGCCTGCCGACATTTGGGGATACCGGGTGGCGCCGGCGATTCGAGCCTCGGCGCGCGCCTGTTCCACGCGGGCGGCGAGCCGCCGAAGGTTCGGGTTGCTCTCCCAGACCGCGACAATCAGATCCGCCAACTCCGGAGTGCCGATTCGGGCGACCCACGCGGCTTCCGCTTCCGCGGCCCTGAAAGCATCCGGCGGCTCGACGGGATTCGCCGGGCGTTCCGTTTGCGGCGCGGTGACACACCCGACGATTGCGCAGGCGAGGGCGGCACAGAGCGTACTCAGGAGACGTGTCATTTGCTTGTGCTCCTGTCTTCCGGAAACTCCATTTGAACCGCCGCCGCCGCGTAAGCCAGAAACCGATCCGTCAACGCCAGAAAATCCTGCTCGGCAATCAAATCCTTGGTCGCAAAACCAATCGCTCCCGTTTGGGTAATCGTGCCTGTCATCACGCTGATCAGGAAAAAAAACCGCGCCTGTACCGCTTCCGGTCCCAGGTGCGGCAGGCAATCGTGCAACGCCGCCGAAAAGAGGTCGCGGATCTCCTGGAAAAACTCCCTGTGCATCCGCTGGAAAAATTGTGGCGTCTCAAGAATCGCCCGCGAGCCGAGTGCGATCATACGCCGATTCGGCCGGCCGTCAGGGTGCGCCATTGTCTCAAACACCGGCCGGAGCAGGGCTTGCACCACTGCCTCCGGAGATAACCCCTCGCTTCCCGCCGCCCGTCGGGCCGCCTCCAGTCGCCGCACCCGCTCCGCGTTGATCGGATCAATCCGGCGTTTCAGGACCGCCCGGTACAACTCCAGTTTCGAGCCGAAATGATAGTTCACCGCCGCCGCATTCGCTCCCGCCGCACGCGTGATCTCCCGTACCCCGACCGCCGCAAAACCGCGTTCGGCAAACAAGCCTTCCGCTGCATCCAGAACACGATCTCTTGTCTCCGCAGGCATAAAACAGTCGTATGATTGAAACGATCGTTTGCATTGGGTGGGGCGACTGTCAAGGGAGAACCGCACGGAGCGGCTTCGCGGTGGGTTATTCCTTCGGGTCCAATGCATCACCATGGCTAATGAGCAGCATTGTTGTGAGTGATAACCGCAAAGGCATCAGTCTTTCTACTTTCCGTTATTGAGATTGAATCTTATTATCGTCTTATGGATTTGGAAGGTCGGCAGTGTGAGTCGTTTGCCGAGGTGCCGCTTTGCACGTTGTCCACGGGGGGCGAAGGGAGGCTTGTGGCGCTGGACATGCCTGTTGATCAGGCGCACCGGCTTCGGCAGATGGGGTTGTGCGAGGGGCAGCGGCTCAGCGTGATCCGTGCCGGCCGGCGCATGATTGTCGAGGCGATGGACACGCGGATTGGGCTCGACCGCGACCTTGCGGCGCGATTGCGGGTATGCATCGGCGACAGCGCGGGATCCGTGGAACTGCTCATGAGTGAACGATCGCCGTGAATGTGGACCCGGCTCATGCTGTTTCAATCCAACCAGAACATCGAACGCCGGCCGCGGGATTGTGAAGCGGAGGTTGGCCGGCGCGTGGTTTTTGTCGGGAACCCGAATTGCGGCAAGACCACCCTGTTCAATCGTCTGACCGGAATGCGGGCCAAGACGGCCAATTTTCCGGGAACGACCGTTGAGCTTCGGCGTGCGGTACGGATGGAGGGAGGGGCTCTGGTTGAGTATGTGGACCTGCCTGGGCTTTATGGTTTGGCGGGGGGCACTCCGGAAGAGGCGGCTGCGGCGAGTTATTTGAGAGATGTCTCCCGGGACCCTGCGATCCGGACTCTGGCGGTGGTGGTTCTGGATGCAACGCGACTGACCCGCAACCTCAGCCTTGTCCGCGACGTGCGTGAGGCATTCCCGGAGATGCTGGTCGTTCTCAACATGTCCGACCTGGCGAAGCGCCGGGGGCTGGAATTCGAGACGGAGGGAATTGCGAGGGAGATCGGGGCGCCGGTTGTCGAGGTGTCGGCCCGAACCGGCGGCGGGGTGTTGCGGGTTCAAGCGTACTTGACGGGATGGTTTCGCGGCGAGCGGCTTTCGGGGGATGAGGAACCGCCGTGCCTGCGCGCTTGCAAACAATGCAGCGGATGCCCGTACCAGGCCCGCTTTCAGTGGGCGGAGAATCTGAATGCCCGTGTCAGTCGTCGGACCGTCGTTCCTTCGGGTGGGACGCGCAATACGGATCGGATGGATGCGTGGGTGACCCATCCGGTGACGGGGATGTTCATATTCATCGCGGTGATGGCGGTCCTCTTTCAGGGGCTCTTTTGGTTGGCCGAGGCGCCGATGGGATGGATCGACAACGGGTTTACGCACCTGCGCGAAGCGATGGCAATCCTGCTCCCTGAAGGGATCCTGAACCGGTTTCTCGTGGACGGGCTGCTGGCGGGAATCGCCGGAGCGCTGATCTTTCTTCCGCAGATCTGTATTCTGTTTTTTCTGATTTCGCTGCTTGAAGACACCGGATACCTCGCGCGGGCCGCGTTCATCGCGGATCGTTTGATGGCGATGGTCGGGCTTCCCGGAAAGGCTTTTATTCCGATACTCTCGGCACACGCGTGCGCGATTCCCGCCATCATGAGCGCCCGGATGATCGAAAACCCGCGTGATCGCTTGGCAACGATGCTCGTGTTGCCGCTTTTTACCTGTGCGGCTCGAATTCCGGTGTACGTGATGGTGACCGCGATGCTGTTCCAGGACTCGCCGGGAAAGGCGGGACTCGTCTTCACGGGGGCCTATTTCCTGGGGATAGCGGCTGCGTTCGGATCCGCCTTTGTATTGAAAGGATCGCTCCTCAAGGGAGAGGCAAGTCCCCTGTTAATCGAGCTGCCCGACTACCGAATTCCAAGTCTGCGCACGGCGTTGGTTACAATGATCGATCGGGGTCGCCTGTTTCTGATCCGGGCCGGCACGGTGATTACCGCAGTGATCGTGGTTCTCTGGTGTCTTGCGCAGTTTCCGGTGTTGCCCGAAGACCGATACCCGGAGAACACGATCGCTTCGTTCGGTGCGAGCGGGTTCTCCCACGAAGGTCTCCCGGACTCCGACAGCGCCGTTTCAGAGCGCCGTTCCGGCGATATCGCTTTGGTGGAGTCGCCTGGCCCAAACGCCGATCGCTCGGCGGAACTCGCCCGCGAGCGTTTGGAGTACTCGATGGTCGGGCGGATGGGAAAAGCGATCCAGCCGGTTTTCGCTCCGCTCGGGTTCGACTGGCAGATCTCCGTGGGAATCATCACCTCTTTTGCCGCCCGCGAAGTGGTGGCTTCAACGCTCGCTGTTCTGTATGGGCTGAGCGATGATGCCGAAACGGAGAGTGTCGCCGCCCGCTTACGCACAAACGTGCCGCCGGCAGCCGGTTTGAGCCTCCTCGTCTTCTTTGTCCTGGCCATGCAGTGCCTGCCGACTCAAATCGTCACCAGGAGGGAGAGCGGTTCCTGGAAATGGCCGATTGCGCAGATCGCTTACATGTCAACGCTTGCCTACACCGCCGCGTGGCTGACCTACCAGATCGCCTCCCGAACCATGGGGTAACGCTCCGCTGAAAAGCCTGAAAAGCTGAAACGCTGAAAGGAGCTGACGGTGATCGTCCGACCGTCCGACTGTCCGACCGTCTCACCGTCCGACCGTCCGACTGTCCGACCGTCCGACCGTCCGACTGTCCGACCGCCCCTGCCGGTTCAGAGGAACCACCATGCGAGGATCAAATACTTGGCTGCGAGGCCGGATGCGCTGAAGAGCAGCATCCGGCGGAGCGGGTAACGGATCATGCCGGCCACGAGGACGACGATGGGCGAGGAGAGCGGGAATAAATTGAAGATCAGGATGGTGATCCCGCCGTAGCGCTCGATGCGTCTGAGGTAGCGTTGATATTTGCGTTCGCCGATGACATTGTGGATGACAGGCCGGCTGAATGCGTAGCCTATGGCGTAGTCGATGAGCTGGGCGAGCAGTGCCGTGCCGACTGCAAGGAAGACGAGGGTCGTTGCGTCGAGCGAACGTCCGATGGTGTGCACAAACAGGAGTTCGACCGGAGAAATGATGAAAAAGAGGTAACCGGAAAAGTGGACGAGCGCAAAAGCGGGCAGCGTGGGTGTCTCGCCGATCACAAGGATCTCCCTGAGAAACAGGGACAGGATAAGAACGCCGACGGCGGTTCCGAGGGCGGCGATGCCCCACCGTGAATTCTGTTTCAGGTAATCGATCAACAACATACGCGAATCCGGGTGTAGATGTGAGTTTCCGAAAAGTCCAGCATGTCGCCGGTGTAATCCAAGCCATGCCATTCGCACGGAGCGCGACAGGGTTTGACTTGCGCACCGCGCGCCCCAATCCTCGAATTCCGCTTTCACTTGAAACTTGATCCACATGAAATATCGCAAACCCGTAGTGCTGATTATTCGCGACGGCTGGGGGACCAATCACAACCCCGAGCACGATGCGTTCAACGCGATCAGGATCGCCCAGACCCCGGTTGCAGACGCGCTGGACGACGTCTGGCCTCGCACGGAAATCAAGGCGGACGGCCTTGCCGTGGGGTTGCCGGAGGGCGTGATGGGCAACAGCGAGGTGGGTCACCAGAACATCGGTGCCGGGCGCGTCGTGTACCAGGAGCTCGTCCGCATCGATCAGGCGTTCGAGCAGGATACGGTGCGGGACAACTCGGTCCTCAATGCGGCCCTCTCGAACGTACGGGAGGGGGGTGGTACGCTCCACCTGATGGGTCTGGTTTCCGATGCGGGCGTTCATTCGATGCTCGAGCATCTCTACGGTCTGCTGCGTTTGGCTGCCGACGCGGAACTGGAGCGTGTTGCGATTCACGCCTTCACCGATGGGCGTGATACGTCGCCGAAGAGCGGGTTGCGGTTCATTCGCGAGGTTGAGGAGCAGTGCGCGAAGGTTGGAGTCGGGCGGATCGCCACCGTTTCGGGACGTTACTGGTCCATGGACCGGGACAATCGGTGGGACCGGGTGCAAACCGCATACGACTGCATAACGGGTCGTGCGATTGCGCGGAGCGCTGCATCGGCGGAGGAGGCCGTCCAGAGCTACTATGACAATCCACTCGACAGCTCGCGTGACAGCGACGAGTTCATATCGCCGACTGCGATCGTCGACGATTCGGGCGAACCCACCGCACCGGTGCGGAGCGGGGACAGCGTGGTTTTCTTCAACTTCCGCGGCGATCGGCCCCGGGAGTTGACACGTGCCTTTATCGAGGATGACTTCCGGGAGTTCGATCGGGGCGCGAAGCTCGACCTCTATTACGCCACGATGACCAATTATCAGGAGGGGCTCTGTCCGAACTTCCTGTTTGGGAAGCCGCCGAAAATGGAGAGCACCCTGGGCATGTACCTGGCCGAGCTCGGGATCGCGCAGTTTCGTTGCGCGGAAACCGAGAAGTTTCCCCACGTCACATTCTTCTTCAACGACTACCGGGAGGAACCGTTTGCGGGCGAGGAGCGAACACTGATACCGAGCCCGCAGGAAGTTTCAACCTACGACCAGAAACCCGAGATGTCCGCCTCCGGTGTCTGCGCGGCGGCGAAGGAAGCGATCCTGAGCGGCGAATACGGGCTGATCGTGGTCAATTTCGCAAACCCGGACATGGTCGGGCACACAGGCTCGCTGAAGGCGACGGTCCGGGCGTGCGAAGTCGTTGACGCGTGCGTGGGGGAGCTCCTGGAGGCGGTCGAGGAGGCGGATGGACGAGCGATCATCACCGCGGACCACGGCAATGCCGACCAGATGTGGAATCCGGAGGCGGAGGCCCCCCACACGCAACATACCCTGAATCCCGTCGAGGTCATTCTCTACGGGAACGGGTGCGCCGATCTCACATTACGCGAGACGGATGGGTGCCTTGCCGACATAGCTCCGACCTTACTCCATCTGATGGGCCTGCCGCAGCCCGCCGCCATGACCGGAACGAGTCTGGTGGTGGAATGATACCGCGCCCTCCCGGCTCACACCACGCAACACACCTGAACGCCGGGGCCGTGGACGCCTTCGATGAGGATTCCTTCGACATCGGCGGTCTTGGACGGGCCCGTGACCCAGATGACGCTGGGATCATCTCCGAGCCGCTTGAGGGCGGTGGGGCTGTCAGGCCAGATGTCGTCTTCCTGTAGGATCGCGATATGAATCCAGGGCGCCAGAGCTGCGAGGCGGGGACGCGTGGCGGCGTCGGTGAGCACGATGGTGCCGGTCTCTGCGATTGCTCCGGCGGCGGCGGTGATTCCGAACTCGTATCGGTCCAGATCGTTGCGGTCGAAGCGTTCCGTGATGTCGAGGCTTCCGCAGACGGCCGCGATCGCCTCGGTGTATTCAGGATCACAGTACCCGAATTTCAGCGCGCGCTCGCGGAGAAAATCCCCGAGGGCGTTCCAGCCGTGCAGTGGAACCCCGTTCACGCTTTTCATCCTCCAGGCGAACAGCTCCCATAGAGAGGAGAACTCGTGAGGCTGGCGCATCACGGCGCATGCCGGGTCGTATTCCGGATAGGGGGTCCGTTCGGGCGTTTCTGCGAGTCCATCCCGTACCCGTTTGAGAATTGTGTCTCGGTCTTTCATGAATCGGGCTCCGATTTCCGGTCTGGCGATGGGACGCCGTTTTTGGGGGGATTGCGTTCACGCATCCACTTGCGGAATGCTCCGCCGCGGAAGGGCGGCAGCTTGCGGGAGGACTGCCAGGCCCGTGCCGGGGATGAGAGATTAAGGAATCCGTGCGGCACGACGTTGAGGAGCCGTCCGGCGGAGAGCGCAGTCTTCCAGGCGCCGGGGGAGGAGGCGGCGCGCGCCCAGATTCCCATCGACGGCGTCCCGCGGGCGGCGAGCGACACGTGTTCGTGCTTCGCGCGGTTTCGCAGCCGCAGGAGCAGTTCGGGGATTGGAATATCGACCGGGCAGACCTCGTTGCATGCGCCGCAGAGGCTGGATGCCTTGGGGAGATCGGCTAGTTCCGGGAATTCTTTCCCCTTGAGCAACGGGCTGAGGACGGCGCCGACGGGTCCGGGATAGACGCCGCGGTACGCGTGACCGCTGGCCTGGCGATAGACGGGGCAGACGTTCATGCACGCTCCGCATCGGATGCAGCGCAAAATCTTCCGGCAATCGCCGGAGAGCACTTCAGTGCGCCGGTTGTCGAGGAAGACGACGTGCATCTTTTCCGGGCCATCCCGCTGGGTGCGGTGGCGCGGGCCGCCGATAAACTGGGTGTACACCGTGAGGCACTGTGCCGTGGCCGAGCGCGCGAGCAGGCTGAGGAAGAGCGAGAGGTCGCGGTCCTTCGGGACGAGCTTTTCGATCCCAACCAGTGCGATATGAATGCGCGGAGCCGCCATGCTGAACCGTGCGTTGCCTTCATTGGTAACGAGAACGATTCTGCCGCTCTCGGCCGAGACGAAATTCGCGCCTGTCAGGCCGACGTCCGCCTCCAGGTACTTGCTCCGCAGGTAGTCGCGTGCCCGGCGGGTGATCACGGTTGGATCGTCGTCGTAGGCTCCGAGGCCCTCGCGCTCGAAGCTGCGGGCGATCTCCTGGCGATTCTTGTGAATGATGGGGGTGACGATGTGGCTTGGATGGTCGTGATCGATCTGGACGATGTACTCCCCCAGGTCGGTTTCGACGGCCTCCATTCCGTTCTTCTCGAGGAATGGCACCAGTTCGGTCTCCTCGCTGACCATACTCTTCGACTTGACCATGCGCCGGCAATCGTTGCGCTGCATGATTCCGAGAATGATCTGGTTGGCGGATTCGGCGTCGGAGGCCCAGTGCACGGCGGCGCCGTTTTCGCGGAGGCTGGACTCCGCCTGTTCCAGGTAGGTGTCCAGGTGATCGAGGGTGTGTTGCTTGATCGCGCCGGCGAGTCGGCGGTTGGCGTCGGGATCCGCGAAGTCCCGTTGCAGCGCGTCGACGCGCGCCTCCGTCTTGAGCTTTGAAGCGTTGTAGACCGACTCCTGGACCGAAGGCGAGAGATCGCTTGCGTAGCGGTCGACCGGCTGGCGGGTTGGGTATGCCTTGGTGGATTTCATGAAAGGAGTCCTTCGCTTTTCAGGGCGTCGCGGAGGATCTGGGCGATATGGACCCGGGGGAGGGCGACGCCTTCGCGATCGAGGATGCCGCCCAGGTGCAACAGGCAGGCCATGTCGCTCCCCGCGATCGCATCGGGATCTCCATCCCGCATGTGTTCCAGTTTGATTCGGCCCATCTTTGCGGAAATATTCGGAAAGGCGACCGAGAAGGTTCCGCCGAAGCCGCAGCACTGTTCCTGTTCACCAAACGTGCATAGTTCGAGACCGTCGATCGATCCGAGGAGGGCGAGCGCGCTCTCCGCGGTACGGGTGCCGCGGGTATGGCAGGAACGATGAAACGCGATCTTCTTGCGGTAGGTCCCGGGCCATTCGCGCACCTCGAGGCCGTTCACGATGTAATCGCAGAGCTCCCAGGTCCGTCGTGCAAAACGGGGTGCGGCATCGGCGTCCGCTTCTCCTTCAAGGGCGAGATCGTAGCCGTGATACACCATGTGGGCGCAGGAGCCGCTCGGTATCACGATAGGCAGCTCACCGTCGAAAACCCCGACGGTGTGCCGGATGACGCGACGGGCGGCGGCCCAGTCGCCCGCGTTGAATGCGGGTTGAGCGCAGCAGGTCTGTGCTTCCGGGAAGTGAACGGTGCAACCGAGATATTCCAGGACTTCGACCGTGGCGCGGGCGGCATCGTCGAAGAACGCGTCGCAGAGGCAGGTTCCCATCAGGAGGCACTCCCGATGCGAGAGCGGGGTTTCAGGCAGGGCAGTCACACCTCGAAGCCTTGGAAATCCCCGGACGTGTGGCAACGCAAAATGCGTTGGTTCTGGCAACGAGCTTGCGCCGCGCAGCGATCGATTCTAAATTTTCGGGCATGAGCACAGATAACGACAATCCGGGTGACACGGGTGGCAGTGGATGGAAACAAACCGGCAGCGTGGCCGCTCTGGTTGTGGCGGGGCTCTGCCTGGCCGGCGGCGTCGCCGCGGTGGAGTACGATCCCGGTCCACGCAAGGTGGTGGTCGGAACCACGGTGTACAGTATCTTTAAAGGCTGGTCTGGGCTGGAGGAGCGCCTGGCCGAGTTGGGAGACCTGGTGGATCGGATGGCTGAGCAAGCCGGCGAGCGCTACGGGGCCGGCCTTGACCTGGCGGTCCTGACGGAGTACGCGGTGACGGCCGGGCGTCCCGGAGATGCCGCCGCGGTGGCCCTCGACCTGGACGGGCCGGTGCGCGACTATTTCTCCGACAAGGCGCGTGAGCACAGCACGTACATCGTAGTCCCGATGATCCTCGCGGAGGACCGTGAGCGGGGCATCTTCACGAACACCGCCGTACTGTTCGATCGTACCGGCGAGGTTGTCGGCAAGTACCGCAAACTCTTTCCCGTTGCCGCGCCGGACGAAACCGTGCTGGAGGGGGGGCTTACTCCGGGGACGGAGGCTCCGGTGTTCGCGTGTGATTTCGGTCGGCTCGGGATCCAGATCTGTTACGACATGAGCTTTGACGACGGCTGGGATGTACTGGCAGAGCAGGGTCCGGAACTCGTTGTATGGCCCTCCGCGTCGCCGCAGACGATTGCGCCTGCCGGACGCGCCCTGGATTTGCACGCTTACCTGGTCACCTCCACGCCGCGCAACAACGCCACGATTTTCGATCCACTCGGGATGATTGTTCGGCAGATTGAGGCGGGGGGCTCCACTTCCGAAGCGTCGGAAGTGATGGTCGAGCAGATCGACCTGGATTTCGAGGTTATCAGTTGGCAGAGCCGTCTGCGAAACGGGGCGATCTTTGACGAACACTATGGCGACCGGGCGGGGTACCGTTATTCTCCGCGGGAGGACGGCGGCGTTTTCTGGTCGAACGATCCTGAGAAGCCGATTGACGCGATGGTCGACGAGCTGGAGCTGGAGCGCGGGCCGGATGCCCTGGCACGCAACCGCAAGCTCAGGGAACAGGTCTTGGAGGAATCGCAAGCGGCACCGGAGCGGTGATGCGGCGGCCGTTTGTTCAGGCGATCGACCGGGGGGTGATCCGGTTCGCAGCGGAACGGCTCGCTCGCGTTCCGGATTGCGAAAGTCGCGTGGAGGAGGCACAAGCATGTCTTGATGATCCCGGTTTTTTCGGCGACGAGAGATGTCTCCCGAACGACATGGAGGTCGCCGACGACGGAACGTTTCGCTGCGCGTCAGCGGTACCGTCGCCCGTCCCCGAAAGCGATCGCGTATTCGGCAGGCTGTATCGGGCATCCGGGGACGCCTGGTCCCGGCCGACGATCGTCATGTTGCATGGATGGAACGGGGAAAACTGCCATCGCTGGCTTTTCCCGCGGCTCGCGGGTTCGGCGAACCGGCGCGGCATGAACCTGCTCGCATTCGAGCTGCCGTGCCATGGGCGCCGCAGGGAGGTGGGGACCGGGCCTGAAAGCGACTTCATCTCGCCGAATCTCGTGCGGACGGTGATGGCGACGCGCCAGGCGATCCAGGACACCCGCATGCTTGTTGGATGGCTCAGGGGACGCGGCGTGCCTTCGGTGCACCTGTGGGGTATCTCGCTCGGCGCCTGGATCGCGGGATTGCTCGCCTGTCATGACCCCCGGATCGCGAGCGCGGTGCTGATGGTTCCGATCACACGCATGGACCGGGCGATCGAAACGCTCCCGTTCTGTGCCCCGATTCGGAGAGGCCTGCGGGGCGCGAAAATCCAGTTCCAGCGCCTGAACCTGCCGGATTACCAACCCCGGATTCCGAAGGAGAATATACTCCTGGTTGCCGGCCGACACGATCTATTCGCGCCGCAGGAGACGGTGGAGGAGCTCTGGGAGGCGTGGGGACGTCCCCCGATCCATTGGACGGCCCACGGTCACATCAGCATTCTGTTCTCCTGGCCGACGATGCGACGCGTGCTGAGGAGGATCGAACGGTGGAGCGCGCACCACGCGCGATATCGGCACTGACGCTGCACCCCTCTTCGCGTCGCGATCGGGTGATCCGCGACTCGGCGAATTCCAGGGCGCGCAGGGTCTCGTCGATGGCGATCTCGCTGTGGGGCCGGTGCAATTGGTATAGGTCAATCCAATCAGTCTGAAGCCGCTTCAAGCTGGCGTCGCACTGTTGAATAATATGCCGGCGGCTGGTTCCGGCGGCGTTGGGGTCGTCAATTAGGGCTTCGCGGGTGTCCGCCGGGGCACGAATCCAAGTGTGTATCTTGTTCAATCCCTATGGCTTGCATTCAATATTCAGATTTTTTGGTTTACTCGGGCTTGAAACTGGCAACGATTGGTAGGTTTGGCTCACCGCGCTCCGGTGCGGCTTACCAACTGACAATACCGAATATTATGACACGAATAGCACTGGAATTTGTACCGCCGGACACGGCACACGGCAAGGAACGGGCGATTGAGGACGCGAACAAGGTGCGCGACCTCTCGCATGAACACGGAATTGGAGACCGGATCGACACGTTGATGATTCCCGGAATGATCGCGGAGGACGACGACCGGCCCGTTGCGATGCGGCCGAAGATGGACCCGCTCGATGTCTGGACGGCGGCCGCCCCTGAGCTTCCGGGAATCCGTGGCCTCTGTACGCAGGTGACGGCGTTTTTGGACGCACCCGCCCTGTCGCAGCGTTTCGGCGATCTGCTTGGAGCTGGGATTGAAGGGATTATTTTCGTTGGCGTTCCCCGAACGATGGCCGATGGGGAAGGGGACGGCGTGGCGCCAACGGACGCGCTCGCTCAATTCCAGCAGCAGGTTCCCCAGCGTGGTGTGATTCTGATCCCGACGCGCGACGCGGAGGATGGCCGTTTCAACTTCAAGTGTGAACAGGGGGCGAATTTCGCGCTGACCCAGTTGCTTTATTCCGACTACATCGTTCGCTTTCTTCGGGACTTTGCTGAGAAGCACCCGCATCGGCCCGAGGTGCTCCTCTCGTTCGGTTTTGTTCCGAAGATGGAACGACGGCTCAACCTGATCCAATGGTTGATCCAGGATCACGGAAATCCACTGGTCGACGAGGAGCGCGCGTTTGTCGCCCGCCTTGGGGAGACGAAGCTCAAGGAAAAGAAACGACTTCTGCTGGATCTCTACAAACGGGTGGTCGACGGTGTCCAGGATCTCGGATTTCCGATCAGCCTTCACCTGGAGGCGCCTTATGGGTTTACCCGTCCGGCCTTCGAGACCTTTGCTGAAATGCTCGACTATTGGGCTCCTGAGAACCCGCAGGGGCGCAAGGCGGTTGAGGGGTGACGAGTTCGCGCCATGGAATGCGAGCTTAAGGGGAACCTGGGCCCCGGGGTTCCAATCGTCGATTGCCACGTCCACTTTATCGATTCCTCGGTCCTGGATTATCCCTTGTTCAAGGGATCGGAACTGGTGCAACGTCCGTATCGACCGGAGGACTACCGTGCTGCGGCGGACGGGATCCCGGTCGAACGCGTGGTATTCGTCCAGGCGGAGTGTGCGCGCGAGCAATCGTACGACGAAGCGGTCTGGATTGCGCAATTGGCCCGCGAGGATCCGATGATCGGAGCGATTGTTGCATTCGCTGCGCTCGAGCGGGGCGATGCCGTCCAAGCGGACCTGGATCGCCTGGCGGAGATTCCGATGGTCCGTGGCGTTCGCCGACTGCTGCAGGGCGAGGAAGACGCGGATTTCGCGTTGCGCCCCGGGTATGTCGCCGGAGTCCGGCACCTGGCTCGCCGGAACCTGATCTGCGAACTCGGGATCAACCGCCGGCAGTACGCGGCTGCGGTGACGCTTTGCCGGCAGTGTCCGGAGGTCCGGTTCGTCCTGGATCACCTCGGCGTGCCCGATATCGCGGCCGGCACCCTCGATCCGTGGCGTGGGCATATCGCGGAGTTGGCCACGCTTCCAAACGTCTGGTGCAAGGTCTCGGGCGCCGCGACGCAGGCGTCTCGTGACGGATGGACCGCTGAGGATCTGCGGCCGTTCATCGACTGCGTCCTCGAGTCGTTCGGACCCGCCCGGTGCTGTTTCGGAAGCGATTGGCCGGTGATGCTGCGGGCGACCTCGTGGCGCCGGTGGGTCTGCGCGCTCCACGAGCTGACCGCCTCGCTCAGTCTGAACGAGCGCCGCGCGTTGTTTCGGGAGACCGCGAAAGGGCTGTTCATGCCTGAGTAGCGGCTGCGCCGCGCGTAAGGCGGGAGCCGGGGGGATCGGGAGACGGGGACCGGGGATCGAGAGACGAGGAAATGCTGACGGAGCGAGCGCCTCCGGCCTGGAGGCCTCCGGCCTGGAGGCCTCCGGCTCGTAGAGACGAGTTGAAGAATCGAACCTACCTGACGAGACCTACGCCTCGGAGAGCCTACGGGCCGGAAGCGGGCGGTTGGATAATTAACCGCAAAGAGCGCCAAGATCGCAAAGACGGGGAAGGTGCCTGCGTCTCCCGTGCGGCGCGGTGTGAGGCAGGCATTCAGCCTGCCGATGGACGATACCAATTCCTGAGGCGCTGCCTCAGGCTACGGTGAGCACGCGCCGTTGGCGCTCATATCGCCCCCCGATCCTGGTCCTCCTCCAATCGGTCGGTACGAATGCAATCGCAAATCTGGAGGGACAGCGTCCTCGCCTGTCCGTGTTGCAGGCGGGTGTACAACCTCCGGATTGGATTGGGTCAGGACGGAGTCTGACCCCAATGGCGCTAAGTTAAGGCGGTTTTCAGGGATTTTCTGGTGTTTATTTTTCCATTTTATGGAAAAGGGCTCGCCAAAGACGCTGGGATCCACAATGTGTTGGTATGCAAAACAATACAT
>SLNJ01000131.1 GCA_007133065.1 Opitutales bacterium | reverse complement strand
TTACGCGGTTGGGTCGGGCGTCGTACGGTCCCGCCGGGGCTCCAACGGCTCGCGGGGCGAACGCGAGCGTGAGGAGTGCGGCGCGCTGTTGGAGTGCCGCGTTTACGCGGTCGGGTCGGGCGTCGTACGGTCCCGCCGGGGCTCCAACGGCTCGCGGGGCGAACGCGAGCGTGAGGAGTGCGGCGCGCTGTTGGAGTGCCGCGTTTACGCGGTTGGGTCGGGCGTCGTACGGTCCCGCCGGGGCTCCAACGGCTCGCGGGGCGAACGCGAGCGTGAGGAGTGCGGCGCGCTGTTGGAGTGCCGCGTTTACGCGGTTGGGTCGGGCGGTCAACCGCCACGGCCAATCCACTCCCGTGGCTGCAGAAACGCGTCGAGTTCCGCCTCGGGCGATCCCGGTTCGGGACGGTAGTCGTAATCCCAGCGGGCGAGCGGCGGGAGCGAGGCGAGGATCGATTCGATCCGCCCGCCGGACTGCAGCCCGAAGCGGGTTCCCCGGTCCCAGGCGAGATTGAACTCAGCGTATCGTCCGCGCCGGTACGCCTGAAATGTACGCTCGCGCTTCCCATACGAGCGACCCTTTCGCCGATCGACGATCGGCGCATAGCCTTTCAGAAAGTGATCGCCGACGCTCCGGGCGAATGCGAACGCGCGCGCGAATCCGCCCTCGGCGAAGTCGTCGAAGAACACCCCGCCGATCCCGCGCCCCTCGTTTCGATGCGGAAGGTGGAAGTAGGCGTCGCACGCCGCCTTGAAACGTGGGTAGTACGCCGGGTCGAACGGGGTGCAGGCATCCCGGGCAGCCCGGTGCCAGTGGACCGCGTCTTCCAGAAACGCATAGCAGGGCGTCAGATCGAACCCGCCGCCGAACCACCACGTTTCGGCCGAACCCCCGAAGGCGTGAAAGCACCGTACGTTCAAATGTGCCGCCGGGACGTACGGGTTGCGCGGATGGACAATAACCGACACTCCGAGCGCGCGGTAGGGGGACCCCGCCAGGTGCGGGTGCCGGGCGGAGGCGCTTTCCGGCAGTTCCGATCCCCGGATCTCCGAGAAATTTACCCCGGCTTTCTCGAAGAGCGCGCCCTCCGAGAGCACCCGCGTCTCGCCACCGCCACCATCCCGGTGTTCCCACGCATCGTGGCGCACCGACAGAGTGGCGTCCCGCTCCATCAGAAATACCTCAATGCGCTCCTGGAGTTCTACGAGATAGCGGCGGACCGCGTCGATGTCCGGACTCGATTCAGCGTTCTTCATCTTATGTCGGGGTTGATCGCGACACTGTGGGCGATCCCCTCCCCGTATGGCAACCCCGCGTTGCTCATGGAGACGAATCGGGATACACGGACTCATGTGCCCGTAACAGCAACGAGTAAGACACGGTTCCCGGAAGAACAAATCCTCCGGAACTCATGGAAAAAGGGATGAAAATCCTGCGCGTTTCGCGAAGGATTTCCGGAGTCAGGGGCTATTGACATAACGCACGTTCGCCGCGGCCTGAATGATATTGCATAACGATTCCCGGCAAACGTCCGCGAAACACCGGGTTTGCGGGCGGAATTTCCAACCGGATTTCGAAAAAAAAGTTGCATTCATCGTTGTTTATCGCTTTAAGATTGACCGTGATGTGGATTTCATTCACATCTTTTTTGCGACCAAACTACTGTAAATCAACCCAGCACTGAAACAGAATCACTTCATGTCTTACGCGGAAGCGTGGATCAGCCGGGGGAAATGTTCGCTGCAAGCGGCACCTCACGACATCGGTTCCGCCGAGATCGAAAACTCAGGTTTCCTGCATCCGGCAGCCGCGGTTTCGCGTAAAATGCTTGTATTCCATGATTGACCAAACAAGAAAAAATCATATTCGCTTCATCCTGACTCCCAATCCATAATGTCTCAACAACCCACTACTATGAAAAGAAAAAGGTTCAGCTACATAACTCTTGGCGCGATGCTCTCCGCATTGCTCCTTTTCAATTTGGGCCTCTCGGCACAGGTTCCCGGTGCGATGCAGTACCAGGGGAATATCGCCGTCGAAGGCGCACCGTTCGATGGGGAAGGCCAGCTCAAATTCGCCTTCCTCGACAGCGAGGGCGAAGTCCTCTGGACAAACGACGGCAGTGAAGGTCCCGAGCCCGCGGATGCGGTCAGCGTTGACGTGAGCCTCGGATCGTTCTCTGTCACCCTCGGCTCCGGAGACAACCCCCTCACACCCGAGATCTTCGAGGAAGCGGGCGTCGTCCTCCGCGTCTGGTTCAACGACGGCGAAACGGGCTTCGAACAGCTCTCGCCCGACCAGACCGTCCAGTCCGTAGCCTATGCATTCCGCGCTTCCGGTCTGACCGGTGACGCCGCGGCTTCGCTCGAATCGGCCGGGCAGTTCCAGCAGATGAGCCTCCCGGTTTACACCGGTCAGGACACCTACGTGCTTCCCGCAGACGGGTCAATAAATCAGGACCTGGTGGCCCTCTACCAAGCCAATCGTGCGCCGTTCAGCGTCACCCACTCCGGTGCGCTCCCGCCCGACCTGGCCATCACGAACAACACCCTCGGCGATGACATCGACGACGAAGCTTCCGGAACCTTTCCGATTACGCTGATCGCGACAAACAATGCCGGCACGGTTGAAGACAATGTCTCTTTCATTGTCGACAGCTTCGTGTTCACGGATGATGACGGCGAAGCGGGTTTGCAGATCGACGCCGATCCCGATGGCGCCGCATTCGACGGCAGCGCGCGCGAGTTGACGACCTACGCCAACGTCGGCGAGGCACTCGACAGCAACGTTCGGTATCGCTGGTTCAAAGGTGGGTCCCAGTTCGCGGAGACGACCACTCCCACGGTCATGACCCCCGCGTTCGAGATGGGAAGCGCCGCAAGCGGAACGGCTGACTACAGCGTCAAGGCGATTTTCGACCTTGGAACGACCATCGATGGAGCTGCTACGGGAGTCCTGGACTACAACCGCGGCTTCAACATTACCGGGCAGCCCGCCGCCGCGGACACCGTCGTTGCAGGGGACGAACACACGGCCACCATCGCGGTGACGCTCGAGTCCGGCTACTCCCAGACGGTCAGCCGTCAGTGGCAGCAGTCGGTCAGCGGGAACTGGGTGAACATCTCCGGCCAGACCGGAAACACCCTGACGGTCGCCAGCATCACGGATACCAACCCGTCGGGCAATACCACGCGGTCCTACCGCGCACGGGTCTCTTCCCCGTATGCGAACACGACGTCGGCCACCAACGCCGTCACCGTCGAGCCGGACTTCACGCTTGACACCGACCTCACCGGCGATGTCACCGTCCTCGCGAGCCGTGCCGCGGCCCTGTTTGTCGTGGCGAGCCTCCGCGCGGAAGCACAGGACGACGCCGCACTGAGCTACAGCTGGTACTCCCGCGAAGATGCAGATGATGATTTCACCGGGATTTCCGGCGCGGACGAGTCCGAGATTCTCTGGGCTCAGGTGCACGAAGACCAGGCCGGCCAGTACAAGGTACGCGTGAACACGCAGTACTCCGTGCTCGACTCGAGCACGAGCACGCTGACGGTCAACCCGGACTTCACGGTTGAAGCTTCAGAAGGTGACGACGTGGAATACCAATCCTCGCCGGTGGAAACCGAAGCGGCCACGCTCTCGTATGATGTCGTGCTCCTCGGGGCGAACAGCCTCTACACCGAAAGCGATGGAAGCCCGAACCCGACCCGGCAGCCGGTGATCACATGGTACCGTCAGCTCGGCGACGATCCGGATCCTTCCTCCGACACGGTCATCACGACCCAGGCGCCGTACAGCACGGCCACGACCGTCCATGAGTCGGCGAATACCTACAACGCCAGCGGTGAAGTTGACGCAGGGGGCGACACTCGCTTCCTCTTCCGGTCGCAGTTGACGGTTGACCCCGCGACGCCAACCCGTGCCGGCGATTACTACGTCACGGTGGACACGGCGTTCATCAACCCGAAGACGGCGGATCCGGTTACCCTCACCGTCACGGTGGTCGAGCCCGATTGACCGTCGTCCTCGACGCGAATCAAATAGAAACAGAACTTCGTATCCTTAATCGAGAATTAACAAATTGAATTATTCCGTGAAAACGACATTTCTCATGCTCGCTGGTATTCTGGCCGCTGCAACCGCTGTCTTCGGACAGCGCGGCAGCGAGTCATACCAGCTGGTGACGGAGTCGTTCGATACCGGCGGATTCGTACAGAGTGCCTCCTATTCAGGGGGAGCATCGCTCGTGCCGATCGGCGGTATCGCGTCGTCCACCACCTATTCCATACTCGGAGGATTCGGTCCCGTCAGCACCTCTGCTGCGGACGTCGAACCTCCCGTGCCGACTCCGGATCCACCGTCCATTGTCGCGCACCCTGA
>SLNJ01000049.1 GCA_007133065.1 Opitutales bacterium | reverse complement strand
TGAAATCAAGCTGGATCGACTACTCCAGTCCCTGGCTGGCACAACCAGTCAAAAAGGGAAAATGGTGGTGGGAGCAGGATTCGAACCTGCGAACGGGTAACCCGAACGGATTTACAGTCCGCGTCCTTTAGCCACTTGGATATCCCACCACTGCAAAAGGCCCATGGTGGGATTCTCTTTCGGATTGCCAAGCACATTTTTTTGGAAAATCGCGGGTTGCGGCCGCAAGGGCCAATCCGATGCGATTTCGATTGCGACGGATCGAGAGGCTTCACAAGCTGGTGAGGTCCGTTCAACCCGTTCAACCGCGTGCCGACGCTCGACGGCCGTTTTTGCGCGGATTATTCGGTGAAATATTTATGTTCAAAGGCTTGACAGTTTTGAAAGGTTTTGAAAGGTATCTATCAAAACCTTTCAAAATGGATTGGTAATTAAAGGGTGCTCAACGGTATGGCGACAGCAGAAATATCCCGATCGGCAGTGGAGAAGCTGGTGCGTGAGAGCGTGTACAGGCAGCTGGGCGTCCCGGCGACCGGTGCCTCGGGAGCGCCGAATCCGCTGGTGGTGAACGTGAGCGCACGCCACTGCCATCTGACGGAGGAGGCGGTGGAAGTGCTGTTCGGCGAGGGGCATCAGTTGACCCCTATGAAGTGGCTGTACCAGGAGGGGCAATACGCGGCGAAGGAGACGGTGACGCTGGTCGGCCCGCGCAGCCGGGTGATTTCGAATTTGCGGATCCTGGGGCCGTGTCGTACTCTGAACCAGGTGGAGCTGGCGTTCACGGACGCGGTGGCGCTGGGATTCCGGGTTCCGGTACGGCTGAGCGGGAAGATTGCCGGGACTCCCGGGTGCATGCTGATGGGGCCGGCGGGATTCTTCTCCATGGAGGAAGGGGTGATCCGTGCGGCTCCGCACGTGCACATGCACCCGGAGGACGCGGATTACTACGGCGTGGAGAACGGGGATTATATGCGGATGTGGGTCGGCGGCGAGCTTGGCGTGAGTTTCGAACGGATGCTCGTGCGCGTCGATCCGTCGTTCAAGCTCGAGGTGCACATCGACACGGACGAGGGCAATGCCTGCGCCCTCGGTCCGGACTCCCCTGTGGAGCTCATGAAGATTTCCTGAACATCAGATACATCAAAATGCGGACAACGAAATGAATGAATCACTCGGAATGGTAGAAACCAAGGGTTATGTTGGTGCGATTGACGCCAGCGACGCCATGGTCAAGGCCGCCAACGTGACGCTCGTGAAAACGGTGCAGATCGGCGGCGGTTTCATCACCGCACTCGTCAAGGGCGACGTCGGCAGCGTGAAAGCAGCTGTGGACGCCGGAACGGAGGCGGCCGGGAAGGTCGGCGAGCTGGTCAGCTCGCACGTCATTCCCCGTCCCCACGCGGACCTGCTCAAACACTTCGATGTGTGAGGGGCGCCGTATTGTCACAACAAATCAACGACACATCACACATCATGGCACAGCAAGCACTGGGAATGATTGAAACGAAGGGTCTGGTTACCCTTCTCGAAGCCTCGGACGCGGCGCTGAAATCGGCAAACGTCACGCTCACCGGTTGGGAGAAGGTCGGAAGCGGCCTGGTCAGCGCCTTCTTCCGGGGGGATGTCGCGGCGGTCAAGGCGGCGGTGGACGCCGGAGCGGACGCCGCCCGACAACTCGGAGAGGTTGTGAGCGTACAGGTGATCCCGCGTCCCCACGACGATCTCGGCAAACTCGGAAAGTGGATTTGAGTTGAAGGTCCTTGTCTCCAATCTCGGTTCGACCTCGTTCAAGTACCGGCTCTTCCGTTTCGATGACGGAGTCGAGGAGTCGATTGCGGACGGCGGCTACGAACGCGTCATCGATTTTGGCGCGGTCATCGAACAGTGTCTGGAGGCGTTGCGGGAGCAGGGGCACCTGCAATCGCTCGAGGACCTGGACGCGGTCGGATTCAAGACCGTACTCGGGAAGGATCTCTCGGGGTGTGTCGAGGCGGACGACCGGGTGATCGCGGCGCTTGAGGGGTTCCGGGACGTGGCCCCGGCCCACAACCCGGCGTATGCTGAGGCGATTCGCCAGTTTCGCCGGGCGGCACCGGGCGCGCGATTGGTGGCCCTGTTCGAGACCTCGTTCTACCGGTGGATGCCGGAAGCAGCGGGCATCTACGCGGTCCCGCGAAGCTGGCACGACGCGGGGATCCGGCGGTACGGGTTTCACGGGGCGAGCCACAAGTACATCGCCGAGCGCAGCGCCGAGTTGCTGGATCGTCCCGACGTTGCCGACCGGGTACGCCGGATGTATGTCGACGGTCCCGGCAATCCTCCTGAGAAGCCGTTGCGGGTGGTTTCCTGTCACCTGGGGGGGAGCAGTTCCGTGACGGGAATTGCGAGCGGAGTGGCGATTGGAACGAGTATGGGATTTTCGCCGCAGAGCGGTCTTCCACAAAACAACCGGGTGGGCGACCTCGACGCGATGGCGGTTCCGTTTGCGGTCAAGCACCTCGGCATCGATGTATCGGAGGCGGAGCGCCAGCTTTCGAAAGAGGGGGGGCTGGCGGGAATTTCGGGGGTGAGCAACGACCTGCGCGACATCAAAGCGGCGGCGACGGGGGGCGACGCGCGGGCGGCGCTGGCGATCGATGCGTTCGTGCACGGCATCCGCCAATGGGCGGGCGGCTTTCTCTGGCAGATGGGCGGGTGCGATGCCGTGGTATTCACGGCCGGGATTGGCGAGAACAATCCGGATATTCGCGAGGCGGTCTGTCGCGGCATGGAAGGGGTGGGACTCCGGCTCGACCCGCATGCGAATGAGGAGGTCCGGGGTGGAGAGGGAACGATCAGCGCAGCGGATTCCCCGATCTCGGCGCTGGTGATCCCCACAAATGAAGAACTGGTGGTGGCGCGCGAAACGCACCGTTTTCTGGAGCAGTCGCGGATCGCCGGTTGATCCTCTTGTTATATATTTTTCTTTCAGGTTTGTCTCAACATCAACGCAATACGAATCATGTCACAAAAAGCCATTGGACTCCTCGAAACCCGGGGACTCGTCGCGCTCGTGCAAGGCACGGACGCCATGCTCAAGGCCGCCAACGTGGAGTTGGCCGGTCCTATGAAACAGGTGGGCAGCGCGCTGGTCACGGCGGTTGTCACCGGTGATGTCGCCGCGGTTAAGGCGGCGGTCGATGCCGGAGCGCACGCTGCTGCGCAGGTCGGCGAAGTGGTCAGCGTCCAGGTGATCGCCCGGCCGCACGACGACGTCGCCGTTGTGCTTCCGTCCGCCCCGGCGGGCAAGAGCGCGAAGTAACCGGATTCCTCGCATGTTTCTCGCACGCGTAATCGGATCGGTCGTCTCGACAAAAAAGGACGACGCGATGAGCGGCCGCAAGCTGTTGTTGCTTCGGCCGGTGCTCATCGACGAGGAGAAGCCGGCATCATTCCGTCCCGGCCAGAATACAATCGTGGCGGTCGACGGACTCGGCGCGGGAATCGGTGAAATGGTGCTGTTCTGCCAGGGCAGCTCCGCGCGCATGGGCGCCGGAATGAAGAGCCTGCCGGTCGATGCGGCGGTGGTTGGAATCGTCGACACCGTCGACGTCCTCGGGGCCAAGATCTATTGCTCCGGAGAAAAAGATAAGGATTGAGAACGATGAAATTGGATGAAGCCGTCATACGCAATGTTGTGGAGGAAGTCCTGGGACGTTTGAAGGAGCAGCCCGCCACGACGGGGAATCGTGCTCCGTCCCCGCAGCGCGGCAACGGGCGCGGGCAAGGCAAGAGCGGCGTGTTCGCTTGCGCCGACGAAGCGAGTGCCGCCGCGAACGAAGCATTTCTTCGGCTGCGGCCCCTGGGAATCCGGGGACGGGCGAAGGTTGTGGAGATCGTCAAGACGCTCTGCGCGGAGAAGGCTCGGGAGTGGGGGAAGCTGGAACTCGACGAGACCCGGATCGGCCGTCTCGAACACAAGGTGGAGAAGCTCCAGTCGATCGCATCGATTCCCGGCACCGAGTGGTTGCGTCCATTCGGGATGAGCGGCGACCACGGGATTTCTATGGAGGAGTTTACGCCGTTTGGGGTGATCGGAGCGGTCTCGCCGGTCACGCATTCCATCCCGACGCTGGCGTGTAACATCGTGAACATGGTGGCGGCCGGCAATTCGGTGGTCTGCAACGCACACCCCGGGGGCGCGCGGTGTGCGGCGACTGCGATCGCCGCCTTCAACGACGCGATCCGGGCTGAATTGGGGATCGAGAATCTGGTCACGATCGTGGAGGAACCGACGCTCGATTCGTTCAACGCCATCTGCTCGAATGAGCACGTGCGTCTGCTCTGTGTCACGGGTGGGCCGGGCGTCGTAAGCGCGTCGATGAAGAGCGGAAAGCGCGCCATCTGCGCCGGTCCGGGCAACCCTCCGGTGGTGGTCGATGAGACCGCGCGTCTCGACCGGGCGGCCCGCGCGATCATCTACGGCGGTGCGTACGACAACAACCTGCTCTGCATCGGGGAGAAACAGATCTTTGTGGTGGAGGCGATTTACCAGGCGTTTCTCAAGGAGCTGGAAGCAGCCGGCGCCCGCCGGCTTAACGCGGCGCAGCTGGATCGCCTCACCAATGCGGCATTCACCCGTGAGGAGAAAAGCGGGGCGATGCACGCGGTGCTCAATCGTGATCTGGTCGGGGCGGATGCTTCGGTCCTGGCTCGGGAGGCGGGGGCCACGGTGCCCGAGAAAACCGAGCTGTTGTTCGCGGAAACGGATGCCGATCACCTCTTTGTGCAGGAGGAGCAGATGATGCCGATGGTGCCGGTAATTCGGGTACGCGATGCGTCGGAGGGGATCGAAGCGGCCCGCAAGTCGGAGCACGGGTACAAGCACTCCTCGATGATTCACTCGTTGAATGTCGAGCGAATGACGGAGATGGCCCGCGCCCTCGATTCGACGCTCTTCATCAAGAACGGCTCATGTCTCGCCGGACTCGGGAACGGAGGCGAGGGATACGCCAGCTTCTCCATCGCAACCACCACGGGCGAGGGGATCACGACACCCCTTACATTCACCCGGACGCGTCGCTGCGTGATGGTGGACAACCTTCGTATTTATTGACCCATGTTGCATTGTCGCGTCGAAGGAAGCGCAGTCAGCACGATCCGGCACCCCAGCCTGAACGGGTGGCGCCTGGTGTTGTGTCAGCCGATCGATGCCGAGGGAGCAGACGAGGGCGATCCGCTGCTCGCGGTGGACAACCTTGGCGCGGGACTGCACGAGCGGGTCATCGTTACCACCGACGGGAAGAGCATCCGGCAACGGATGGGGCACGACCGATCGCCGGTGCGCTTTATGATCATCGGGATCCTCGACCCGGTCGATTCCTCGCAGAAGAACCTTCAACCGGCCTGAGACGTATGCGATTCGGACAAGTCATCGGCCGCGTGACCCTGAGCCCGTATGATCCCTCTTACAGGGGCGGGCGTTTTCTCGTGGTGCTGCCGTGGCTGCCGCCGGAAGGGGAGAACCCGGTGGCTGCATCCAGCCCATTGCCCGCTGGAAACAGCATGGTAGTCTACGACGACCTCGGCGCCGGGGTCGGCGATATCATCGGCTACAGCGAAAGCGGCGAGGCGGCGGCCGCGTTTGCCGATCCGACTCCGGTGGACGCCTACAACTGCGCAATCCTGGATACGTGCCTGTACCGGCCCCTTCGTTCCAATTGTGTGCCGGCGGGACAAGCCATTACCTGACCACTTTCATGGCCAAAAAAGTCTATACTGCAAAAGATGTGGAAGCGCTCCTGCAAGGGCGAGGCGGGACCGATGCGATCGAACGCGACGCGATCCTGACGCCATCCGCGAAGGATCTGCTGCGCGAGCGGGCGCCCCGCAAGGGAGACTCCGACCCGGCGGTGCCGGCGGAGCCCATCCTTCCCGACTATACGTACCGCTGGGAAGAGCACGAGGACCCTGCCACGCCGGCAGAGATCCGACGCTTCTTCGCGAGTCCCGAGATCGAAACATTGAAAACCCGTATCTGCGACATGGGCCGTCGGATGTGGGAAAAGGGGTACACCGACGGCAACGGCGGCAACCTGGTGATCCGTGTTGGACGGAATCTCTATCTGTGCACGCAAACGTTGATCAGCAAGGGGTACATGACTCCGGAAAGCATTTGTTTGGTCGACGGGGATGGGAAGCAAGTCGCCGGACGGTACAAGCGGACCAGCGAAGTGCTCACGCATCTTGCGGTGTTCCGGGCGCAGCCGAAAGCGCGGGCGACCTGCCATGCGCACCCGCCGCACGCGACGGCATTCGCCGTCGCGAAGGTGCAACCGCCGACCTGCATGATCCCCGAGGCTGAAGTCTTTCTCGGTCAGATTGGTATCGCTGAATACCAGACCCCCGGTACTCCCGAGAACGCGAAGGCGGTCGGCGAGCTGGCGTGCGACCACCATGCGATCCTCATGGCGAACCACGGGGTGATCACATGGGGCGATCATGTCGAGGACGCGTATTGGAAGATGGAGAACACCGATGCGTATTGCCAGACCATATGGATCGCCATGCACTTGAGCCCGAATCTGTCCACGATCAGCCCGCACCAGGCCAGGGATCTGATCGAACTCCGCAAGTCGCTGGGGATGGACGACAAGCGTGCGGATTGGAAGGAGTGCGAACTGTGCGACAACTCCGACTTTGAGACGGGGGTTGTCTGTTCCGTCGACGCATCCTCGCGCTCCGGCCGCCGAGGGGACGGGCAGAGCGACGAACAGCCGGACCCGTTCGCTGCGGAGGCGGCCGTGCAGCGTATTACCGACACGATCATGAAGAAACTGGAGGAACGCTGAAATGAAGGTGACGATTATTGGAGGCGGCGGCCGGGTCGGCTCGAACGCGGCGTTCGCTCTGCAGTGCCAGGGTGTCGTATCCGAGATCCAGATCCTCGATGCAAACACGGAGATGGCGGAGGGCGAGGCGCTCGACCTGTTACACGGGGCATCGGTGTTGGCGGATCAGCGCATCTACTCGGGCGATTACACGCGTGCGCGGGATTCCGATATTTTTGTGATCACAGCAGGTCTCCGGCGTAAACCGGACGAGTCCCGACTCGATCTCATCAACCGCAATGTCGGCCTGTTTCGTCAGATTCTCAACAGCATCGAAGAGGCTGGGTATTCGGCGGCAGCGCAGTTTTTCATCGTATCCAACCCGGTCGATATCCTGACCCACCTCGCGGCGCAGGCACTGCAGGTGCCAAAGGAACAGGTGTACGGCCTTGGAACGATGTTGGACACGGCGCGGTTCCGGTCGTTGATTGCGGATGAACTCGGCCTCGCCCCGACGCAGGTGAAAGCACTGATCCTTGGCGAGCACGGTGATTCGATGGTGCCGATCTGGTCGAGCGCGTGTGTCGGGGGACTGCCTCTCGAGGGGTTGAAGGGGGTCAATCCGGCACTGCAGAAGAAGCTTTTTGAACGGACCCAGGGGAGTGGCGCGGAAGTGATTCGGCGGAAGGGCGGCGCCGGTTGGGCCGTGGGCGCGACCATCGCGGAGGTGGTTCGCGCGGTGGTGCACGATCAGCAATCGCTGCTTCCCGTGTCCAGTGTCCAGACCGGGAAGGCGTACGGGATCCGGGATATCTCGATCTCCGTACCTACGGTGGTGGGACGCGCGGGCGTTCTGGATCACGTTGAGGTCGACCTGTGGCCGAAGGAGATCCAGGGGCTGCAGGCGAGCGCACGGGCGCTCAAGGAAACCTTTACGAGTATCCGCAGATCTGAATCTTCCAATTTCGCGCCTGGGTGAGCACTTTCCCCTTCTCGAGGATGAGGGTGCGTTCGGACTCGAGGCAGGCGAGGGCGATCCCTCTCTCATGCATGATCTCGAGCGTGCGCATGCCGAAAACGGGCACGTCATAGCGGAAATCCTGATCGGCTTTGGCTGTTTTTACGAATATGAGCTGGTCCGTGCGGTGCTTGTTCGCGCGGCGCAGCATATCGTCGGTGCCCTCGAAAGCTTCGACGGCGAGGACGGTGCCCTTGCGGACGACGACGCCCTGGCCGATGTCGAGGGCGGCAATTTCTCTGGCGATCCGTATGCCGTGATCGATGTACGCGGAATCGACGCGGAGCCGTCCGCCGGTCATGCAGCCGTTTGTCGCGAGCTGGTCTTCGAGAAACGCCCGGGCGTCGAGCACCGACACGCCGACCCGTTCGATCTCCCGGCAGATTGCTCCGAATATGGTCGCGGCGTTGCGTTCGCGCAGACCGCGGAGGATGCGGAGCGCTTTGAGGTCTGGATGAAGCTCCCGAAACAGGCGGCCGGGCGATATCTGGCCCGCCATCAGAGCGTAGCCGGCTCCCAGGCGCTGCAGGCCCTTCAGCATCCTGCCCAGTTGTCCGACCTTGATCACGGCGCACTCCCGTTCGGGGAGGGATGAGACGAGCCGGGATTCGGTTTCTCCTTCGAATGCGATCAGCCGTGTGGGAATGCCGCGCTGCCGGAGCGCCTGTACACTGAGCTCCGGGTAGAGTCCGCGACCCGCGATCACGGCAACCGGCCGTGCGGGATCGAAGGATTCGGGCAGGAATGTTCGGGATTGAATCAACGCCCTTTTCGGTTCGATCGGATCAGGAGACCACGAGGTTCAGGATCTTTCCAGGCACGTAGACGACCTTGCGTACGGTTTTGTCCGCGAGGTGGGCGGCGACGCGCTCGCTTTTCCTGGCGGCTTCCAGGACTTCGCTTTCCGGGGCGTCGGGGGTGGTGCGCAGTTCGCCGCGCGGGCGGCCGTTGACGAGGACCCCGATTGTCACCTCCCGAACTTCGAGCAGGTTCTTGTCGAATTCCGGCCAGGGAGCATCGCTGACCGACGGCTCCCCTCCGAGGCGTTCCCAGAGTTCCTCCGCGATATGCGGTGCAAAGGGGGCCAGGAGTTGCACGAATGTTTTGGCGGATTCGAGTGAAATCCGATCGGTTTTCTGCAGCTGGTTGAGCAAAATCATCATCTGCGAGATCGCGGTGTTAAACCGCAGGCGGTCGATGTCCTCGCCCACCTTCTTGATCGTCTCGTGAAGCGATCGCTGCAGTTCGGGGTCGTCCCCGGAATCGGTTTCGATTTTCGTAGATGGTTTTCCATCCTTGTCGATGAGTGCCCGCCATGTTCGCCGGAGGAAGCGAAACGGTCCGTCGATTCCTTTGGGGTTCCATGGCTTGGCGTCCTCCAGCGGCCCCAGGAACATCAGGTACATTCGCAATGCGTCGGCTCCGTACTCTTCGATGATCGCATCCG
Organism: Opitutales bacterium; assembly: GCA_007133065.1. Lineage (GTDB taxonomy): Bacteria > Verrucomicrobiota > Verrucomicrobiia > Opitutales > Oceanipulchritudinaceae > SLNJ01. The sequence continues at coordinate 32,174 of SLNJ01000049.1, read as the reverse complement.
GGTTCACGACATTGCCGCGGCTCTTCGACATCTTTTCGCCATCCTCGCCGAGGATGATGCCCTGGTGAAAAAGGCGGGTGAACGGCTCTTCGGTGGATACCACTCCGATGTCGTGGAGAAACAGGTGCCAGAAGCGTGCGTACAGCAGGTGCAGCACCGCATGCTCCGCTCCGCCGATATAGAGGTCGGGTACGCCCCAGTATCTCTCGCGGTCGGAGCCGATCACTTCCCGGTTGTTGTGCGGGTCGCAATAGCGGAGATAATACCAGCACGATCCGGCCCACTGCGGCATGGTGTTGGTCTCCCGGACCCCGGCAATCCAGGCGTCTCCCGGCCGGTTCTCATCCATGCGCGGACGCGTCTCGCCGGACTCGGAATGGAGCCAGACGTGGAGCCAGTCCCGGGAGTTGGCGAGCGGGCTTTCGCCGGACTCCGACGGCTGAAAGCGGTCGAGTTCCGGCAGTTCAACGGGCAGGCGGGAGGTTGGGATCGGTACGGCGTACCGCTTCTCACCGTTAAATTCCGCACAGACCGGATCCTTGGGCAGCCCGGTCGCCACGTTGCCGCCGATGCGCTCGTAATCCGTGTCGGCGACCCACACGATCGGGAATGGTTCACCCCAGTAGCGCTGGCGGGAGAAGAGCCAGTCCCGCAGCCGAAAATTGACGGAGGCGCGTCCGATGCCCCGTTTTTCCAGGTCGGCGATGATCCGCTTTCTTCCCTCCTGCGAGGCGATCCCGTCGTAGGCGCCGGAGTGGATCATGGTTCCCTCGCCGGTGTACGGGAGCGGATGGTCCGCGCCGTTGGAGTCTTCTTTATGGATGACCCGACGCACGGTCAGACCGAACTCGATCGCGAACTCATAATCCCGCTCGTCGTGCGCGGGCACGGCCATGATTGCTCCGGAACCGTAGCTCATCAGCACGTAGTCGGCGATCCAGACGGGGATTTTCTCGTTCGTGGCCGGATTGATCGCGTAGCTGCCGCTGAAGACGCCGGATTTCTCCTTGGCGAGGTCGGTCCGATCGAGATCGCTCTTGCCCGCGGCTTCCCGCACGTACCCCTCAACCGCATCCCGATATTCGGGTTTCGTGAGGTGCGGCACCAGCGGGTGCTCGGGAGCGAGAACCATGTACGTGGCGCCGAACAGGGTATCGGGCCGGGTGGTATAGACGTCCAACGCCTCGTCCCGGTCCGCGAGAGCAAACACAATGGAGGCCCCCTCGCTGCGGCCGATCCAGTTGATCTGCTGGGTTTTCGTGGATTCCGGCCAGTCGACGTTCTTCAATCCTGCGAGCAGTCGATCGGCGTAGCGAGTGATGCGAAGCACCCATTGGCGCAGAGCCCGGCGTTCGACGGGGTGTCCGCCGACCTCCGATTTTCCGTCGATTACTTCCTCGTTGGCCAGGACGGTGCCGAGCGCGGGACAGAACCAGACGGGCCGGTCGTCGACGTAGGCCAGGCCGTGGCGAAAGAGTTGGAGGAAGATCCATTGGGTCCACCGAAAATAATCCGGATCGGTGGTGTTGATCTCCCTGTCCCAGTCGATGGAGAAGCCGAAGCGTTTGATCTGGGAGCGGAAATTCTCGATATTTCGCGCGGTTGTTTCGCGCGGATGGGTTCCGGTTTTGACGGCGTATTGTTCGGCGGGCAGTCCGAAGGCGTCCCAACCCATCGGGTGAAGCACATTGTATCCGCGTGCGCGCCGGTAGCGGGCGACGATGTCGCTTGCCGTGTATCCTTCCGGGTGGCCGATATGCAGCCCGGTCCCCGAAGGGTATGGAAACATATCGAGCACATAGTACTTCGACCGATCGTCATCGCGTCGAGCCGCGGTGGCGTCGGTTTGGGGATCGATTGCGCGAAAGGTTTTGTTCTCCTCCCAGTAGCGCTGCCAAGCCGCTTCAATTTGTGCGGGATCGTAGTCCGTTGCGTTTGTTGCCATTGTGAAAACCAGAGAGCGTGGCGGGTGCATCCCGGTGCGTCAACTCAGGATGGCGGCGGTGTCACCCGGTCGATTGCCGCCCCGAGGGGTCGACCTCTCCTAGGACGAAACAACCTGGGAACAGGCCGGGAGCAGACCCCTCAGATGACAGAGCCGTGTGCGGTCCTGGAGGGGCAGCATCCTTGCCACTCTGAAGCAGACAATTCCGTCCTTCGCGCGCAGCTTACCACGGCTCCATGCCCTCGGGCGCGGGAGGCATGAAATTCGGCATCCAATGACCGCCGCGGGCGCGCCACTTGCGGTGCGTGTCGCCGTGGGGTTGTGACGTGGCGTAGGGGCGATAGGCGCGCCACATTTCCGTGACGAAAGGTGAGGAGGCGCTCCCCTCCTGATCCGGCCGAGGCCGACCGCGTCGCCCGCCCCGTTGCCCGGTGTAGATATCCTCCTCCCGCATCCAGTCCTGGACATTCTCGAAGTAGGCGTCGTGGTCCCAGAGCGATTTGGCTTCCATCAGGAGGGCGGCGAGCGTCTGGCCTCCCCATCCGTTGGCGTTGCAGCAGGTGCGGTAGCTCTCGGAAGTCAAGGCCCACCCGTTGTCGTGATCGGCCCATTCCATCGGGTGCAGGTGCTGGTAGGGGAGACGGCTGCCGTGGTGCGTGACCATCTGCCAGAGCGCCCGGTTGCCGTAGAAACCTTCGCCCCAGTAGGTCTGGGTGTCCTCGTGAAAGATGGCTGACGCGGGCATGTCGAAGAAGTGTTCATCGTCGAACATCAACCCTGCAAAGAGGATCGGCCACTTCCTCCCGCTCGTGTGGCCGCCGCCGACGTTCCAACGACCGCCGACCGACACGATGCCGCGCAGGTCGATGCCATACTGGAGAAGCCCGATCAGGAGCGGTTCCTTTCGCTCCCGTGGCACGTTGAGATGGAGCATGAGTGAGGCTCGTCCGACATTCCGGACGAAGTCGTAGCCGTAATCGGGCTGGTTTTCGATCGGGAGCAGCCACTGGCCGTGCCACGACCCGTTGAGGTGATCGATCCAGACGCGCTGGAACCGGCGTTCGTAATCCGACCACGAGTGGGGCGGGTGGGGCGGGTCGAGTCGGAAGAGGCGGTCCCAACGCAGGTCGCGCATGAGGTACATGCGCTTGTCGCCGCCGGCGTAGGACGGGCGCATCGCATCGCCCGGAGGGACTTCCTCGAGGCTGGTGAGCACCGCTGCGGTTCGCATCACGTTCTGGTTCCCGCCGGTGCCGATTTTGATGCGGCTGATCGAGGAGATCAGAGAGCGATTGGCGGCGAGCCGGTAGGGAAAGGAAATGGAGTCGCTTGAGAGGTAGCTCTGATTGCGGGAGTCATATCCCTGCCGGCCCTTGGCTGCCATCACAACCATTGAGCCGTTGCGCATATCGTCGTTGATCTGGAGTGCGGTGTCGCCCCACGGGTTACCTGAGATCCGCATGTCTTCGTCGGGGTGCGCCGTGCTCGGAGCGGGTGTGGTGTTGAGCACGTTCACCGGGCCGACCACCCACCAGTCTCCGTTGACAAACTGCCCGACGGTATACTCCCCGTCGAAATGCCATGTGATCCCGTATTGGGTTACTTCGGACGCCGTTCGTAATGACGCCGTCTGAAAGCTCGTCACATCGCCGACGGAGGTATTGCCCAAGGCGTCCGTGACCCGCGCCCTGAAATAGTAGGTTGTATCCTCCTGCAGGTTGTACAGGCTGACCATGTGCTGCGTATCCGCTTCGTCGATCGACTCGGTCACGTGCATGAGTTCGTCCTCGGCGAGGCCGTATTCGACCTGAATGGCGCCGGGCCCCGTTGTGGTCGCCGAAATCTTCGCGGTGTCGTGTGTCGCGGAGTGCACGGCAACCTCCCGCACGGCGATGTCGTGGCTCAACTGCAGCGTGAAACGGTGCAGCGGGGATCGCTCCCAATCCGCCTCCATGGGCGCCAGGTCGAAGGTCAGCCGGTGCTCGACCGACTCCGTGTCGGAGCCAGCGGGACCGCTTCGGGAGATCCACGCCCGCGCAAGGGCCGGGTCGGATGAATCCAGGGACTCTTCAACAAAGAGGAAAAATCGGCTGTTTGAGGCCGGGCCAGGGAAGGCGACGGTGGCGTGCAGTCGGCCCTCTGCAATCCTGTATTCGAGCACATCGACCGGATCGCTTGCCGGTTCAGAAAATCCCTGCGGATGTGCGATGGCCTCGTATCGGACGGCGCGGGCGAGGTCGCTCTTTCGTGTCCATTGCGGCTGGGCGAAGCCCCAGCTGAAGAACCAGTCGGCGTAGTGCTCGGAGTGCCATGCCCAGCCGAGCGATGGCGAGTAGATCCAATAGCTGTCGCCTCCAGCATCGGTCAGGTAGAGCCATCCCAGGTCTTGTTCGAAGATCCAGGAGCTCTCCTCATGAGTGCTGACCAAGGCTCCGTACGATTCTGCGGCGTGCATGACCGGGCTGACCGTCAGGAAGAGGGGAAGCAGAAGCAAGGCGACCCGTGTCGTCCCGAGCGATTGGATGCGCTGGGGGAACGGTGATTTGGAGTTACGGGGTAGAGCGGTCATGGATATTCGAGTTTTGGGGTTTGGAGCCTAAGGAGGGGGCGCCGCCTGGTGAGAAGTCGCCCTGGACCCGATTACGCCCGGCCGAGGTACGTGCGGTCTTCTGTGCGCACCTTGATGATATCGCCGGTTTTGACGAAGAGCGGGGTCTGCACGGTGAGACCGGTGGCGGTCTTGACCGGCTTGAGGGCAGTGCCGGATGTGTCGCCGCGGACGGCGTCCGGCGCTTCGGTGACCTCCAGTTCCACGGCCGCGGGCAGCTGGAGCTGCACCGGATCGTCTTCAACATAGAGAATGTCCACCAGATTGCCTTCGCTCAGGAAAACCTTGTCGTCTCCGATCAAATCCGCAGAGAGTGCGATATCTTCGAATGTCTCCGGGTTGAGAAAGTGGAAGCCGTCCTGGTCGACGTAGCTGAATTCCATCTTCCGGGTTGTCGTCATCATGATTTCCACGTTATCCGTGGAGCGGAATTTCGTGTTGGTACTGCTTCCTGTGGCAAGATTGCGCAGGGTCACCTGCATGAAGCCGGCCTGGCGTCCCTGCGTGCGATGCTGCGCGTCGAGTACGATATGGGGCGAGCCGTTGAACAGGATGACTTTGCCTTTGCGGATGTCGGTGGGAGAGGCCATCTATGCGAGGGGGACAAATGTGTTGAACATGAGTGAGAAAGGCTTCACGCTGCAAGGCCTCCTGCAGTCTGTCAAGAGTTCAGGGGGTGGAGCTCATTGCGCGGCGATTTTCCTGCCTTTACATCCCGGTTGGGAAGGGTAGCGTTTGCCGGCACACGAACATGAGACAACGAAGCATATTGCGGGAAGCCAGCCTCTCCGGTAAAAGCCTGCACACGGGTCAGGAGGTCAAACTCACATTGAAACCGGCGGCGGAGAACCACGGCATCGTGTTTCGGCGGGTCGACCTCTACGGAAAACCGGAGGTGAAGGCGTCGATCGAACTCGTTGCGGAACTGGTGCGCAGCACCGACCTGTCCAGCGGCCACACCAAGATTCACACCGTGGAGCACGTCCTCAGCGCGCTGCACGGTTGCGGGGTGGACAACGTTGTGGTGGAAATGGATGCCAGCGAGCCGCCCATTATGGACGGAAGCGCCAAGCATTTTGTGAACCTCATTCAGGAGGCGGAGCCGGTCGAGCAGGAGGCGGAACGGGAGCCGTACGTCCTTCGGGAGCCGATATCGCTCACGGAAGGGAACAAGAGCCTGATCGCGGTTCCTTACGACGGCCTGAAAATCACCTGCACGTCCGCGGATGACCGGGGTATCCACCTGCAGCACCTCTCGATCGATATCGATCCTGAAACCTATATCTCGGAGATTGCGCCTGCACGCACCTTCACGATTTATGAGGATATCGAGCCGCTGCTCAAACTGGGCAAAATCCAGGGGGGGAGCCTCGACTCCGCGATCGTGATCAAGGGTGACAAGATTCTCTCGAAGGAACCGTTGCGGTTCCCGGACGAGTTTGTACGTCATAAGATCCTGGATATTGTCGGGGATATTCTGCTGCTTGGCCGGCCGCTCCGCGCCCATATCGTCGCAGTGCGTTCGAGGCACGCTCTGAACGCCCGGCTTACCGCAAAGCTGTTCGAACAGATGCAGCGGGGAACGAAACCTGATGAACGCGTCCCGGAGAGGCCGCGGACCACGGGTGCGAAGGTGGTTGCAGCGACGGAGACCTCCCTCGACACGCGCCGAATCCTCGACATTCTTCCGCACGCCTATCCGTTTGTAATGATCGATCGGGTGACGGAGTTCATCAGCGAAGAGGAGCTTCGCGCGATCAAGAATGTCACAATCAATGAACCATACTTCCAGGGTCATTTTCCTGGGCAACCGGTGATGCCCGGAGTTCTGCAGGTCGAGGCGATGGCCCAGGCCGCCGGGGTGTTGATGTTGAGGAAGATTTCCTCCGAGGGGAAAGTGGCCTTCTTCATGAGTGCGGACAAGGTCAAGTTCCGGCGCGCGGTGACTCCGGGAGACCAGCTGGAGATTCACGTCAAATTGACCAAGACCCGCGGGAACAAGCTCGCGACGGCGATGGGGGAGTGCACCGTGGCGGGAAAGAAGGTTTCGTCGGCCGAGTTGATGTTCACGATTTACGATGCGTCGAGTGAAGGTTGAGTGAGGTTCGTGATGACTCGTGCGGCCATTCATCCCACGGCAATCGTTGAGACGGGCGCTGATCTCGCGGATAACGTCTGCGTCGGCGCCTACGCGTATGTGGGGTCTGATGTGAAAATCGGATCCGGGTGTGATATTCGCCATCACGCATGCGTCGACGGTTGGACCGAGATGGGAGAGCACAACACGGTATACCCGTATGCATGTGTTGGATTCCAGACCCAGGACCTGAAGTTCCGCGGTGGCCGGCCTGGACTCAAGATTGGAGACCGAAATGTCTTCCGCGAGTTCTGTACCGTGCATACCGCGACGGGCGACGGCGATCGCACCATCATCGGATCGCACAACTGCATTCTCGCCTATGCGCACGTCGGCCACGACAGCGTGGTCGGAAATCATTGCATCCTCAGCAACAATGGGACTCTGGCAGGGCACGTGCGGATGGAGGACCATGTCATCATCAGCGGCCTCGCCGGGGTACACCAGTTCTGCCGCCTGGGAGTGCACGCTTTTATTGGCGGATGCTCGAAGGTGGTGCAGGACGTCCCGCCCTATATGATCGCGGACGGTAACCCCGCCGCCGTGCGCACGGTGAACAAGGTGGGACTCGAACGGAACGGGTTTACCCCGGAGCAGCTGCGCATCGTGCGTCTTGCGTATCGAATTCTCTACCGCGACGGGCTGAATCATTCGCAGGCGCTCGCCCGGCTCGAGGCCCTCCCCGAAGCCGGTGATCCGATCCTCCGGCGGCTCATCGCATTCGTTCGCGACAGCGGGCGAGGGGTCGCTTAGAACGGCACGGCGGGGCGTGTTGTTCGCTCAAATAACGCTATGGAGTCTCAAAGACCGTAGGCACGATTTTTCCGGTTTCCGCGGAGTCTCGAATTGCCTCGTAAAGGACCATTGTCTTGTAGCTCTCGTAGATCGCGGACCGGCTTGTGTTACGTTTTTCCTTTAGCGCGGTCACGAAGTCCTCGAGTTCGCTGAGGTGCCCCGTATCCCTGCCGCTGTCGCCGGCGCTGGTAAATGTCGGCGGTTCGCGCCATTCACACGGTTTGTTGCCCTCCGTGATGCGCCACGACGAGGAGTTGTGGATCGTCATGTAGTTGCCGCCTTTAGCGGTGAGCTCGATCTCCTCGGTCGGGATGTGGAACGCGCGCCCGCAGTTGAGGTTGAGCGATCCTACCGCGCCGTTGGCAAAACGGAGGGAGACGGCGTAGGCGTCGAGTCCTTTCGAGAATGCGAACACCTCGGCGACATCGCCGAAGAGATAATGGGTCAGATCGAGAATGTGGACGGTGAAGTCGAGCAGGAACGTGCGATTCGGATTGGCCGGATCGTTCGGGTACTGCGCGGAACAGTAGTCGATCGACAGGGAGTAGAGGTCTTCGGGTGGGAACTGCGCGAGCCATGCGGTGGCGCGATCGGCGGCCGCTGTGTAACGTTTCTTGAACGCGGTGACGCACAGCAACCCGGTCTGGCGTGCGACCCGGGCGACTTCGAGGGCGTCCGCCACCGATCCGGCCGGAGGCTTCTCGGTGTACACGGGGTACCCCTGCCGCATCGCCTGGATGGCCAGCTTTGGATGGGCGCTCGGTCCGACGCAGACGATGACTCCGTCGGGTTTCTCTTCGGCGAGCATCGCATCCATATCCGTGTATGGACGTCCTCCATACAGGCGGGCGTTGCGCTCGGCCTTTTCGGCGTCGAGGTCGCAGGCCCCTGCCAGCTCGCCGCCGGCAGGGACGAGGTAGGGATAGATACGCTTGGAGGAGAGATTCCCTGCGCCGACGACGCAGATACGCGGTTCGGATGGATGCGGTGGTGTCTGTGTCATGTTGGTCAACGGGTTCTTGAGGCGTGACTTCCGGTCTCCCGCTCAGGCTTCCGAATAGAGTCTGCAGAGCAGGTCGATGGCGTTGGCGAGTCCCTCCAGGGTTTCCTGTGGGGCTTCGGTGCGATTGGCGAGTTCGAGTTCGACGACGATGTTCCCGTCGTACCCCGAGGTCTTGATCTGTTTCATGAGTCCCGGGAAATCGACTTCGCCGGTGCCGTAGTGAACCGACTCGTCGCCCCGGATTTCATTGACGTGGATAAGGGCCAGCCTCTCGCCGAGCATCTCCCAACCCTCTTTCCAGGAAACGCCGACTCGCTGGAAGTGCCCGACCTCGAGGATTCCTTTGAGGCGGGAATCGTCGATGCGATCGAGGACCTCGCGGTAGTCGTCCAACGTGGTGATGGCGGTTCCTTTGTGGTTCTGAACAACAGGGACGACGTCGAGTCCTTCGGATTCGATCGCATCAAGAAAGGGCTTGCCGACCTGGGCGAAGATATCCCGGCTCGCCGCTTTGAAGAGCACTGCGACATTGTCGCCGACGCGCGCGGCATACCGGGCGGCCGCCAGGGCGTCCGCCACACCGGCGTCGATCTCTTCGCCGATCATCGGGAGGTGATAGGAGGTGATTTGCAGCCCGAAGGAGGCGGCGTACTCGCGATCGGCGACCGGATCCCCGGTCCACGGATGCCGGCAGGCCATGGCCTGGGAAAACGCTTCATATTTGCGGAAGCCGAGTTTCTGGTAGGCCGGAAACAATTCGTCGATCGGCATCTTGCCAAGACAGCAGGGACTGCCGACGAGCCGGTTAATCAGTGGAATGTCGTTCATACGTGTATTTGACTGAGTTGAAAAGGGGCGAGCGTGTTGAGGTGCGGCGGCGAGTCTTTCCGGATATCGGCGAACGATCGCCGACAGGATGCCGGGGTGGTGCGAGGGCGTCAGCCTGACATCGATATCGCGGTAAAGGCTTTGATCTGCTCGGTGATCGCGCGTTCGGTGGGAAGGCGTTCCATCGAGCTGGCACCGTAGAATCCGTGGACGTTGCGGCAGCGCTGCAGGACATAGGCGGCATCTTCGGGCATGGCGATTGGTCCTCCATGACAGAGTACGATGATATCCTCGCGAACCGCGTGACAGGCGTCGGCGATCGCCTGGACGTTTTCGACCGAATCGTCGAGGCTCTTCGCAGTCTGGGCGCCGATGCTTCCGCTTGTCGTCAACCCCATATGGGCGACGACGATGTCGGCGCCGGCATTGGCCATTTGCCTGGCCTCGTCGATGTTGAAGGCATACGGGGTGGTGAGCAGATCCATCTCGCGGGCGAGGGCGATCACCTCGACTTCCTGTTTGTAACTCATCCCAGTCTCTTCCAGGTTGGCGCGGAAAAGCCCGTCGCAGAGCCCGACCGTAGGGAAGTTCTGGATTCCGGCGAATCCGAGTTCCTTGAGTTCATTGAGGAAGTGGGGTGCGATCATGAACGGATCGGTTCCGTTGACACCCGCCAGTACCGGCGTGTGGCGCACCGCGGTCAGGACTTCGAAGGCCATCTCCTTGACCACCTGGTTGGCGTTCCCGTAGGCCATCAGCCCGGAGAGGGAGCCGCGGCCGGCCATCCGGTAGCGTCCCGAGTTGTAGATGACGATGAGGTCGATGCCGCCGGCTTCTTCACACTTGGCGGAAATACCGGTGCCGGCACCGCCGCCGATGATCGGCTCGCCGCGATCGATTTTCGCGCGCAGGGTGGTTAGGATTTCCTGTCTCTTGTTTAATGGGGAGGGCATGTCAATCGGTCGGTTGAAGGGTTTGATCGGGAGATCTGCGAACGCGGTCCGTTTCAGTGTTACCGGAATCGTCTCGGCGCGCGGTTCAGCGCACGGCGATCGCGTTGAATGCCTGCAGCGCGGCCTCGGCGAACTCCGGATCGTTGATGTGATGGGGAACCCGGATAATTCGGCGCTCGTTGCACGCCTCGAACAATCGGGTGATCTCCTCGAAGAGGGCGGCATCGGCTTCGGGATCGTGAAACGGTTGCCCCGGGGCGTCGATCAGCGAAACGCCGCCTTCCGGGATCAGGAGGGTTAGTGGTCCCTTGGCCGCGTTCAGGCGCGGCGCCATCCAGCGCGCAAACTCCCGGTTCTCATCGGCGGTGGTGCGCATGAGGGTCACCTGTTCGTTATGCACGTGCAGGATGCGCGACCGGAATTGCTCTGGGACGGTGTCCCGGGCTCCGAAATTCACCATGTCGAGGGCACCGAGGCTCACGACGCACGGAATCTCGCGTTCGCCCAGAACCCGGAAGCGATCGGGACCGGCCGGGAAGACACCCCCGACGACCTGGTCGGCGACTTCCGTGGTTGTCAGGTCAAGGAGCCCCTGAATCATTCCGCTGTATGCCAGCTTCTCCATGGACTGGCCGCCGGTCCCGGTCGCATGAAAAACGAGACAATCCCAACCGGCCGATTCGAGCGGTTCGCGCACCTGGTTGATGCACGGGGTGGTCACCCCGAACATCGTCATCCCGGCGGTCGGTTTGTCGTCGCCGGCGGGCGGGGTGTTCAGGGTCATTCCGGCGATCGCATGGGCGGCGTTCCCCAGGACCTGCCGCGAGACCCGATTGAGCCCGGCGACATCTACCACCGAGTTCAGCATCGCGAAGTCCGAGGTGCCGACGTACGGGAGGGTGTTGCCGCTCGCCACGGTCGAAACCAGCACCTTCGGAACGCCGACCGGCAGCGCGCGCAGGGCGGGCGCCACGAGGGCGGTGCCTCCGGTGCCGCCGATGCCGATAGCGCCCCCGACTTTGCCGGCATGGAACTCGGCGAGGAGAAAGTGTACCAGCGCCTGGGACATGGCGGTCACCGCCCGGCCCCGGTCGGTGTGCTCGAGCACCGCCCGGGCGCCCTCCGGATGGCAGGCGGCGACGGTTTCACGGGAGATGTCGGGTGCGCCGACAGGGTCCGCTGCGGTACCGGTGTCGACGATCGTGCAGGGTGCTCCGGCGGCGCGGATGCGGTCCGCGATATAAAGCAGCTCCCCGCCCTTGGTGTCCATGGTGGCGATTGCGTAGACCGATTTGTTCATGGTGGAATCCCGCTTATTCCCCGATGGTTTGACGGTCGGGCGAGTTGAATACGATGGAGAGCACCGCTTCGGAGTCGCCGGTGTTCTCCGCGTTGTGCCAGATGTTTGGCGGCACGGTAACGGTGTCGCCCTCGCTGAGTTCGACCGCATTCCCGCCGGGACCGGTGTGTCGGATGCGGCCTTTGAGGACGGTGAGTACCTCGGTGCAGTTCGGGTGATAGTGGCGCGGGTTGCTCCGTCCCGGTTTGAGAACGCAGCGCCCAACCGTGAGCCCTTCTGAGTTCCCCAATGCGCCGTTCGCGTACCAAGTCAACTCGCCCCAGTCGAACGGCATCCGCTCGGCGCCGCTATTCGGAAGGATTTGAATATCCTGGCTCATATCCATCGATTCTTGCGGTCTTGCTGTAGAAACCGCAACCCCAATCTGCTCCGGCTGCGGGAGGCTGCAAACAACGATCAGCGGCCAGACAGTTCCTCGCCGAGCTGGAAAAGGTAGGCATAGGAATAGAGTCCGGTCTGGTGACCGTCGCTGAACCGGAAGCGGATCGCGTAGTTGCCGACGACCTCCCAGTCCTCCACGGCGACCCCCGGGAAGCGGGTACGGGGATCGGCACCCCGGATTCGACCGAATAGATCCGACTCTCCCACGTTTTCGGCGCTGGGCGAGGCCGCCCGCAATTGCTCGACCGGGATATAATGCTCGGTCCCGTCCGGCCAACGCAGGGCGAGTTCGGCGCCGATTAGCTGCATGTTCTCAGGGGAGGGTTGCGAGGGGGTGGTCATGGTTCGGGCGAAGTATCCTCGTGGCTTTCCCGCGAGAGCGCTCCCGCGAGTCGTAGCGTCGTGGGCCGGTGATCGATAACGGCATTCTCGTGACCCTCAAGGTGCAGGACGGTGCCGTCCTCTTCCTCACGAATCGACTCAACCAGTTGCCATTGGCCGAATTCGTTGGGATCGGCAGGATTCCAGACGATGCTGTGCGGCGGCAGAATGCTCCCCACGTAGTCGCGCACGCGCTCGTCGCTGAAATAGGTGCGGCTGACGAGGCGCCCGTCGTTCACGGCGATCCGGGACTCTGAATAGTGGAGCCGTCCCTTGCGTGCAAACACCGCGAGAGCCCGCTGTATCGTCCCCTCCCACCAGTAGTGCTGGGATACCGTCCACTCCTCCAGCAGTTCGTCGTCGGTGGTGTAGATCCGAAGGTAGCCCTCCCATTTTCCAGTGTACCGATCGAGCAGATCGGTGGGAAGTACATCCGCTGTGAGGGTCATGCTGAAAAGCAGGGGTACGAGGGCGACGGTGCGCGTGAGAAGCGTTGGAAAACAATAGGACATAGGATTCCGGTCATCGGCATTGTCGGTTCAGCAGGGTCCATAAGGCAATGCAATTTTGGAGGCGGCACGGGCACCCGCCAGGGCCGAAACCAGTCTGAAGCAGCGCTTGAACAGGCTGTTGAAACACTCGGACGATCGTGATGAGAGCGATTGATGCGTTAGAGCAACACGGTCCGCCGCTCAAGCGCATCAATCGTCTCACCTGACGCTGCCATCGTCGGATCGGGTTCCTGCGCGCAGCAGGGTGCGCACCTCCTCCGGGTCGGTGGTCGGCAACTGGCAGACGAAATCCTCGCACACGTAGGCGGTGGCCTTGTCGTCAATGCGGCGTACCGCAGTGATGAATTCCGCGTGGCCGGCCAGGAAGCGTTGGCCCTCTCCCCCGTCGGCCAGCAGGACAATCTGGTGGGGACGGGCGTGGCGCCGTGCGATGTCGAGCAACGCGCGCGTATCGGATGCGTCGATCTCTCCCGCGATGACCACTTGCGCGGGCTTGGTTTGCGCGGCGTCCAGCGCGACGAGCATCTGCGGCATCGCATCGGGCTGCCGTGCCAGATTGGATGCGACGCTCCGGATGGTTGCGTCGGCCATCACGCGCCACTCCGGCCGGTCGAGCATCGATGCGAGGCGTTGCAGGTTGCGCGCGGCGACCGAGTTTTCAGAGGGAATGGCGTTGTCGTAATCCTTCTTCATGCGGAGGAGGACGCGGTCGTGATCACGGGCAGTTGCGAAAAACCCGCCCTCCTCGGCGTCCTGGAAGCGGTTGTTCTGGCGCTCCTGTAATCGCTTGGCCCATGCGAGCCATTCGGTATCGAAGTCCGCCTCGTAGAGGTCGATCAGACCCTGGATGAGCATCGCGTAGTCCGACGCGAACCCGCGAATATCCGCCGGCCCCTCACGGTAACTGCGCCGGAGTTCGCCTGTCTCCGCGTCGTACAGCCGCTCCCGGATAAATCGCGCGGCACGCGTCGCCCGCTCGCGGTAGTCCGCGTCGCCGAGCAATTGGTAGGCGATGGCATAGGCGGAAATCATCAGTCCGTTCCACTCGGTCAGGATCTTATCATCCAGGTGGGGGCGCGGCCGTTCCTTCGTGCGGTAGCCGTGCAACACGGCGGCGGCGTCAGCGAGGCGGACGCGCACCTGCTCCTCGGGGAGGTTGAACCGTTCGGCGGCATCGGCGATGCTGTGGTGCATGTGGAGTACGTTCGCTCCCCGGAACTGGTCCCGGGGGTCGTGTTCGGAGGGGATATTCCCCGCGCTGTTGATCCCGTAGACGTACCGGACCACTGCGGCATCCTCATCGAGCAGGTCGGAGATCTCCTCCTCCGTCCAGGTATAGAACGCCCCTTCGATACGGATCTGCGAGTCGGGGGTCGGATAACTCTCCGCATCCTCGGCGGAGTAGAATCCGCCCTCGGGATGGCTCAGGTCGCGCGACACGTATTCCAGGATGTTGCGCGCCACGTCCGCGAAAAATGAATTCCCGGTCATCCGATAGGCGTTCAGATACAACACTGCGAGCTGCCCCTGGTCGTAGAGCATCTTCTCGAAATGGGGCACCAGCCATTCCCGGTCGACGGCGTAGCGGTGGAACCCGCCGCCGACCCGGTCGTGGATCCCGCTATTCGCCATTTTTCGGAGCGTTTCCAAGCTCATCTCCGCCGCGCGCTCTCGCAGTTCCGCATCGAACGCCGGTTGCCGGGCGGTCGCGTGAAGAAGCTGATGCGCGGCCGGTCGCGGGAATTTCGGAGGTGTGCCGAATCCCCCATGCTCGGAGTCATACGCCTCCGCGAACGCCCGTAGAGCCGATTCGATCAATGCCCGGTCGGGGAGTTCCGCGTCGCCCGCCGGGGCCGGGCGCGTGGCCTCCCGCAATTGTTCCAGAACCCGGTCCGCCTGGTTGCGGATCGCGTCGGCGTCGCGTTCCCACGCCGTGGCGACCCGCCGCAGGACCGTTCGAAATCCGGGTCGTTCGCGGGTGTCCTCGGGGGGGAAGTACGTGCCGCCGATGAATGGTTTCAGGTCGGGGGTCAGCCACACGCTCAGCGGCCATCCGCCCGTCCCCGTCGTCGCCTGCACATAGGTCATGTACACTGTGTCGATGTCCGGGCGTTCCTCGCGGTCGACCTTGATGTTGACAAAGTGTTCGTTCATGAGCGCGCCCGTCTCCGGATCCGCGAACGACTCGCGCGCCATGACATGGCACCAGTGGCAGGTGGAGTACCCGATCGAGAGAAAGATCGGTTTTCCCGTCTCCCGGGCCTTCTCAAACGCCTCCTCGCCCCAGGGGTACCAATCCACGGGATTGTCCGCGTGCTGAAGGAGGTAGGGCGACTTCTCTTCTGCGAGGCGGTTGAGCTGGGGCTCCTCGACGTCATTTTCGGTCGCGCCAGCTGCAATGAGTGCGCCGGGGACAATCAGCAAAGCCAGAACGGGGAGCGTTCGCCGTGTATAGCGAGTCCTGTGACCAGTGCGAATTGTGCCTGTGCATCGTCCGGGGTATCGGGACTCGCGGGGGATGAGCATGGTAGGAGTGTATTTCGATTTGCGGGATTGCTTCCAGCAGGCAGGATGTTGAAAAACTGCGGCGAATCGTAACTGAGGATGCGGTTTTTTCAACTTCCGAGTTTTGGACTCCTTCCGGATAATGAGCGGCGCTTGACAAATATATTAGATAATATTATCCGATTTTGTTTGATGGTCGAAGCGAGACCGGCGGCTTCACCGGAGCAATCGAATAGAATGGAGTTCCGGGAAATCAGCGCCCTGTTCGCAAGACCCCCATAGTCCCATGATCACCTTTTCGATTATTTCGGCGATCCGCGGGAGACGTGTCGCCCTCGTCCTTGGATCGTGTGCTTGCTTGTTCCCGTTCGCACTTGCGCAAGAGGCCGCCGAACGCGAACCTTACTTCTGCGAGGCCGGTTGCAGTTGCCGGTTGCCGTTTATGGCATCCGAGGGCGAAACGGATACGAGCGGTAATCCGAGCGGTTCGAAGCGTCCGGACGCGGAAGCCGACAGCGCCGTCGAGGCCTCCGGCCCCTCCGGACACGACAGAATGCTCGAGCTGCTGGCGGATATCGCGGCCCGGACACCCGACGAGCATCCGTATTTGGGAACGCAGTTCCAGCGGCAGCACCGCCAGGAATTGGCGCGTCTCGGAGATCGGGCGCCGGCGCGTCTGCACCTGAGCGCGGGGATGGCAGAGCTCTACCTCGGGAACGAACGGGAAGCGATTGCGTTACTCGAAGCGGCGGAGCGCGGGATTGAAGCGGGGTCGATCCAGGGCGATCCGGCGACGCTCAGCGAGATCCGTTTCTCATTGGGGGTCGCGTACATGCGTCTGGGCGAGACCGAGAATTGCTGTGAGGCCCATACTGCGGAAAGCTGTATTCTTCCGATCCGGGGCGGGGGTCTCCACGGCCGTCCGGAAGGGTCCTCCAACGCCGCGGAGTATTTCATTGCATTCCTTAAGAACCCCCCGAACGACTACTGGCACCTTGCGGCAATGTGGTTGCTGAATATCGCCCATATGACGCTGGACACCTACCCGGACGAAGTCCCCGCGCGCTACCGGCTTCCCCCGGACCGGTTTCAGCCGGAACGCGATTTTCCGAAGTTCAGGAATATCGCACCCGATCTCGGCCTGGACACCTTCAGTCTCGCCGGGGGTGCGATCGCGGACGATTTCACCGGTGACGGGTACCTCGACATCGTGGTCTCGACCTGGGACACGCGCGAAGAACTCGGCCAGATCCGGTTCTTCGTCAACAACGGCGACGGCACGTTTACCGAGAGGACCGACGAGGCCGGGCTCACGGGAATTCTGGGCGGGCTCAACCTTATGCATGCTGACTACAACAACAGCGGGCACCTTGATGTCCTCGTCCTGCGCGGGGCATGGCTCGGCGAAGCGGGCCGCCACCCGAATTCATTGCTTCGCAACGATGGCGACGGCACGTTCACCGATGTGACGATCGAGGCGGGACTCGCCGAGGTACACTATCCGACGCAAACCGCCGCATGGGCCGATTTCAACAACAACGGTTGGCTCGACCTGTACATCGGCAACGAGACAACCCCGGGAGTCGACGCCCCGGGGCAGCTCTTCCGCAACAACGGCGACGGTACGTTCACCGATATCGCCTCCGAAGCCGGGGTGGAGAACAACCGAATGGCCAAGTCGGTGGCGTCGGGCGATTTCAACGGAAACGGATTGCCGGATCTGTACGTCTCCAACCTCGGAAGCGAGAACCGGCTCTACCGCAATCAGGGAGACGGGACGTTCGTCGACGTGGCGCCGGAACTCGAGGTGACGGGACCGATCGGAAGCTTCCCGGCGTGGTTCTGGGATTTCAACAACAACGGGATTCTCGATCTGTACGTCTCCAGTTACTCGCTCGGCATCGGCCACCTCGCGGCGTATTATCTCGGGCTTCCACACCAACACGATATGGACAGCCTCTACCTGGGTGACGGGGAGGGCGGGTTCACGGATGTCGCGATGGAGGTGGGACTGGACTATCCGACCATGCCGATGGGGTCGAACTTCGGCGACCTCGACAACGATGGGTACCTGGATTTCTACCTTGGAACCGGCGACACGCAGTTCTACAGCCTGATGCCCAACGTCATGTTCCTGAACAGCGGGGGCCGGAAATTCCGGAACGTGACGATGGCCGGCGGATTCGGGCATCTGCAAAAGGGCCACGGCGTCGCGTTTGCGGATTTCAACAACAACGGCAACTCCGATGTCTTCATCCAGATGGGCGGTGCTTTCGCGGGTGACCGGTTCCAGGATGCGTTTTTCGAAAATCCCGGCTTCGGCAACCATTGGATCACCATCCAACTTGTCGGGACCGAATCCAACCGATCCGCGATCGGTGCACGGATTCGCTTGGAGATCGAGGAGAGTGGATCGGTTCGCCCGGTGTACCGTCATGTGAACAGCGGCGGGAGTTTCGGGGGGAATCCCCTGCGCCAGACCATCGGACTCGGGAAGGCCGATCGGATCCGCGCGATTGAGATCGACTGGCCGACCACCGGCAAGACCCAGCGGTTCGAGGATGTGGAACGCAATCAGATGATCCGGATCGTGGAGGACGAAGAAGGGTTTTCAGAGATCGCGGTGGAAACGTTTGAGTACCGCCGCTGACGGCCGGGCGCACCGATTGCCCGGCCAGTGCGTGGCACGGGTGTGATCGCAGCTGGTGGTGTTCGGGCAGTGCGTGCCTGTGCATTCGTGGGCCGCTTCCGGGCTGGGTGGGCGTACGGGTTCGATGGTTCCCGCCGGTTTTGATCATGCCCCGCGGGTTCGCGGGTTCTGGTATGCTGCAACCGGCTTGACTGGGTGATAAGAAAATATTACGTGAACAGCATGCAATCCTTATACCCCACACTGTTTGAAAATACCCTGGAATTCTGTATCCGCTCAATCCGGCCCGCGGCGTGTCCGCCGTCCGGGTCGAGGGGTGCGGGCAGTTTAGGAGGGTTCGTGTTGGTCGCTCTCCTGGCGCTCGGCCTCCCAGCTCCGGTCGCGACCGCCTCCGAAGGCGCGGATGCGATCGCCTCCGCGCCGCTGCTCGAGCGCGCGGCCGAACCCGGGCGACTCTTCGAGCGCATGGATCCGGCGGCGGTCGGCGTCGACTTCGTGCACCAGACGAATCCGGAACCAAAGTATCGGAACCTCCTCAATCAACAACTGCCGAGCAATGCGCTGGTCGGCGGCGGGGTTGCGATCGGCGACTACGACGGGTCCGGGCTGCCGGACATCTTTTTGACCCGGCCCTCCGGGGGAAACCGCCTCTACCGCAACCGTGGAAACTTCGAGTTCGAGGATGTCACCGAGGCAGCCGGTATCGTCGACGACAGCTGGGGCGGCGGCGCCGCATTCGCCGACATCAACGGCAGCGGCCACCTTGACTTGTTCGTATGCGGATACGATACACCGTGCCGGCTCTGGATCAACCAGGGGGACGGGACATTCGTTGAAGGGGCCGAAGCGGCGGGACTGGATTTCAAGGGGGCGCCGGTGATGATGTCGCTGATTGACTACAACGGCAACGGCCACCTGGACATCTACCTCGCCACGAACCACTACGCGATCTCGTACGCGCGCGGCGATCACGGGGAGTCCGGCGAGGGGCCCGGGACCGGTTCCGGTGACGCAGTGGTCCGTCTCGCCGACGAGGCGACCGAGGGAGAGCTGCAGCTGGCATTTGACGAGCGCGGGATGGAAGTGTACGGCCAGCGCGCTCAGAAGGATATCCTCTTTCGCAACAACGGCGATGGGACCTTCACGGACGTCTCCGAGGAGGCCGGAATCTACGGCAGGAACTACGCATTGTCGGCGACCTGGTGGGACTCGAACGGCAACGGGTTGCCCGACCTGTACGTCGCCAACGACTTCTACGGGACTGATCGCCTGTATCTCAACCAGGGCAACGGCACCTTTGAGAACGTGATCAACCAGGCGCTCCCCAATATACCGTGGTTTTCGATGGGATCCGCCGCAGGGGATTTGGACAATGACGGGCGCCTCGATTTTGTGGCGACCGACATGGCGTTCACCTCCCATTACAAACAGAAAATCGGAATGGGCGAGATGGGTGACGCCACGCTGTTCCTGCAGATCTCGCGCCCGCCCCAGTACATGCGCAACGCGGTCTTTCGCAATTCCGGAACCCCGCGGTTCCAGGAGGTGGCCCACCTCGCGGGTTTGGCCGCGACCGACTGGACGTGGGCTGTGAAGCTGGCCGACTTCGATGCGACGGGTTGGATGGACGCCTATTTCACAAACGGAATGATCCGCGACTTCATCAACTCGGATCTGCTCGCCGAATCGCTCAAGCACCCCGATCCCGGCGCCTTCTGGGCGGAACAGCCGCAGTTGCGCGAACCCAATCACGCGTTTCGCAATCACGGGGACTGGCGATTTGAGAAAATCGCCGCCGAGTGGGGACTCGACCACTACGGTGTGAGTTTCGGAGCGGCTGTCGCGGACCTCGACGGCAGCGGGTATCTCGATCTCGTGGTGAACAACTTCGAAGAACCGGTCGGCATCTATCGGAACCGCGCGACCGGAAACCACCGTGTTGTCGTGCGGTTGCGCGGGACCGAGAGCAACACCTTTGGGTACGGAGCGACCGTCCGTATCGAGACCGCCGATGGGAAACAGGTGCGCTACCTCGCCCCGCAGACCGGGTACATGGGTTCGGACGAACCGATTGTGCACTTCGGACTCGGAACCGTGGACGCGATCGATCTTCTCACGGTTGAGTGGCCGAGCGGCCGCGTACAGGAATTCGGCGACCTGGCGGTGAACCGGGTTTACACGATCCGCGAGCCGGCGGGAGTCGCCCCGGAACGCGACGAACCCGAGCCACCGGAAACGATGTTTTCGCGGGGGGTGGGGCCGCGGCTTGCCGAGACGCCATTCGACGACTTTCAGCAGCAGCCGCTCTTGCCGTTCAAACTCTCGCAGATGGGCCCGGCCGTTGCGGTGGGAGACATTGATGGCGACGGACGCGACGACTTTTTCCTCGGGGGACCGGCCGGCGAGCACGGGCTCCTCTTTCGTACCGGTGCGACCGATGGCGGTCCCGGGATCGATACTCCGGAGACCATTGCAGCAGATTCGGATTACTACGATATGGGGGTTCTCTTTTTCGATGCGAATGCGAACGGTTTGAAGGATCTGTATGTCGTCAGCGGCAGCGTCCGGGTCGAACTCGGGAATGCACTGCTGCGCGATCGGTTGTACTGGAATCGCGGCGACGGTCGATTCGAGCGTGCGGAGGATGGGGTGCTGCCGGACCTGCGCGACAGCGGGAGCGTGGTGACCGCCGCGGACTTCAACCGGAACGGGTTGCTGGATCTGTTCGTGGGGAGCCGGTCGGTACCGGGAGACTATCCGGCAATTCCGGAGAGTCGGCTCTTGCGCAACGAAGGCGGGCGATTCGTCGAGGTGACCGACTCGGTGGCGCCCGGCCTTCGCGAAGCGGGAATGGTGACGACGGCGGTATGGGCGGACACCGACAACAGCGGATGGCAGGACCTGATCGTGGCGTACGAATGGGGACCGATCCGGGTGTGGCGCAATGAGAATGGCGGGCTGGTCGATCGCACGGAGGAGGCCGGACTCGCGGGGTTAAGCGGTTGGTGGACCGGTCTGGCCGTGGGCGATGTCAACAACAACGGGCACCTCGATATCGTGGCGGGCAACCTCGGGTTGAATTCGAAGTATAAGGCTTCGCCGGAGAAGCCGATGATGCTCTACTACGCGGATTATACTGGCACGGGCGAGCGCCAGGTGATCGAGGCGAAGTGGGAGGGCGATACGATTTACCCGGTACGCGGATTGGGATGCAGCAGTGATGCGATGCCGATCCTGCGCGAGCGCTTCCCGACGTTTCACGAGTTTGCTTCGTCGACGCTTGTGGACATCTACACGCCCGAGGTGCTCGAGGATGCGGAGCGGAGGGAGATGACGGAGCTGCGTTCGGGAGTCTTTCTCAACGACGGTGCCGGGCGTTTCGAATTCGTGCCGCTGCCGCGCCTGGCACAGGTGGCGCCGGTGTACGGGGTCACGCTGGCCGATATCACGGGAAACGGGAATCTCGATCTGGTGCTCGGGCAGAACTTCTACTCGCCGGAACCGGAAACCGGGTGGCTGGCCGGCGGCGTAAGCCAGTTGCTTCTGGGGCGAGGCGACGGAACGTTTGACCTGGTCGAGGCGGACGAAAGTGGAATTGTCGTATCGGGAGACGCCATGGGCCTGGCTGCGGCGGATCTGAACGACAACGGGTGGCTCGATCTGGTGTTCGGGGTCAACGACGATCACCTGCAGATGTACCTCAACAGGGGGATTGAGTCGAACGCGGTGCAGCCGATCCGGTTGCGGTACCGAGCAGGCAATCCGGATGCGGTGGGAGCACGGGTGGATGCGGTGCTGAGCGACGGGACGGCCCGCAGCGCGCAGGTGCATGCGGGGCAAAGCTACATGTCGCAGTCGACAAGCCTGATCTCTTTCGGACTGGGACCCGAGGCGTACATAGAGCAGCTCAATGTTCGCTGGCCCGACGGTTCGGAGTCCACGTACGAACTCGCACCGGAGATCCGCGGGGAGCCGGTGACACTCGACCATGGCGCCGGCATGACGTTGCGATCGCGATAGTGGATAGCAGAGGAGCTCGGATGAGACGTTGTCAGGCGCGCCTTGGCACGGTGGTCCGGCCGTTCAGGTGGGCACATTCATGATTCCGTCGGTTGAAAGAGATCGGGGTATCGCTCGGCTAGTACGATAGGCAAGCCCGTTTGAATGGAGTCGTACCCGGCTTCGATCACGGCGAGTGAGCGCAATTCGCTCATGCCGTCCGTCGGCCCTTCTGAACCGTCCACGAATCGGCGGAAGGCTGCGATCTCACGGGCAAACGGTGAGTATTGATCGGGCGGTTCGGGAATTCTGCCCCGGCTCTCCACGCCTTGGCCGGTTTCGATCATCGTTCCGTCCGCATCGAAGATCTCGATCCCCTCGCCGCTTGCGCGAAGCGTTCCTTTATTGCCGAATACGGTCCATCCACCGGTGTTGGCCGGCATCCTGTTCTCGCAGCTCTGCACGACAAAGAGCGGCACGGAGGATTCCATCACCAGCGTTCCACACACGGACCCCTCGACCTCCTGAGTTTCGAATGCCTCCGTTCTCCGTTCCACCATGTAAACGCTGCGGACCTCACCGAGAACAAATCGCGCCTGGCCGACAAGGTGGATGCCGTGCAACATCCACGTGCCCGTCCCCCCGAGATCGGTTCGCCCGAGCCATTCCCTGCGGCCGGGGTAGCCGTAGCGGTTCGTGTGGAATCCGTGAAACAATTTTGCGAAAACGGGCGACCCGACAGCCGAATCGCCGGCGAGCAGGGCGCGCAGGCAGAGCGCCTCATCCGTATATGCCGCGCTCTCGGCGACGTACAGTTTTACGCCGTGCTGGTTGGCCGCGCGGAGCATCACCCGTCCATCGTCTACGGTGAGGGCGAGCGGCTTCTCGCAAAGGATGTGCTTGCCCGCCGATGCGGCGTCGAGCGCGATCGTGTGGTGGAGGGAATGGGGTGTGCAAATCGATACGGCATCCACGGTGGAATCGTCCAATACCGAACGATAGTCGGTGAAGCGCCCGGCGACGCCGAGCTCGTCAGCCGTGCGCGCCAGGTGCTCTGCGTCGCTGTCGGCCACGCATGCGACGCAGACCTCGGGTCCAAGCTCGCGGATCGCCTCAACATGCCGCCGCCCGGCCCATCCCATCCCGATAACTGCAATGCGCATGCAAGCAGTATGGTCGAGGCCGGCTCGCCCGTCAACGTCCGTTATGGGTTCGGATCGCCGTATCGTGTTCGCGCGGCGTTACTCGGCTCGCTCAAGATCGCCACAGAATTCCCGGAAGAGCCGAAAAAAGCTGACCCTCCGAGGCGGTTTCGTGAAACCGCTCTCTAGAGGGTCAGCCTCTCGCTTTCGCACGCATCGTTATTGCGATGTGTGCAATAACAGCCTGTCACCTTGTGATGGAGGATTCATCGCAATCCGGGATCACTCCATGGAGGCCGTACGGAAATGGGTTTAAATGGATCTTTGTCTCAAATGGAAGCGGTTGAACGGGAGGAATACCATCGTGGCGAGCGGGATACCGCAGGGGCGTACGCAAGCGGTGCCTGCGATCGCGTTCGCGCGAAGTAGGATCGAAACGTTTCTCTGAGTGGTTTCTCAAACATGCGGAGAAAACCTGCCTGGCGAGCATCGTGCTCGACCTCGGTGGACAGGTTCGCGGTGATCAGTACCGATGCAGTCGGGTGGAACCCCGGCTCCTGCTGCAAGGATTCCAACGCATGGACGCCCGTTATTCCGTCCCCCAAGTTGTAGTCCGCCACCAGGTAGTCGACTCGGGTCGCTCTCGCATGCAGCATTGCTTCGTCCAGCCTTCCGCAGGTGAGGACGTGGTACTCGTCGCGCAGGTAGAGCTGAACCAGCTTTTGCGAAACCGGGTCATCATCAAGGCACAGGACCACCGGTTTGAGCTCGGCGGCGGCGCGGTGTTGCAGTTCAGACGGCATAGGAAATGGAAGCGGATACGGAGTGTGTCCGCGGGAGGGAAATGACCCGATAGCGGTGTCCGTCGAGTTCCAGACGAGGGCGGTACAGTGCCTCTGGAAACTGTGATGTCAGGTGAATCGCAAACCCGATGTACCCGTAAGCCCTCTGTTTGAAGAGCCACCTCGGGACCCATTCGAGTTGCAGTGGCTTCCGAATCAGGAAGATGTGGTTCCGGTCGACCCCCGTTGCCCGACCCGCCGCGCGCGGGGTCGAGACCTGCCAGCCGCGGGCGTTTGCCGCGCGGCACGCGCAAGCGACGACATCAGCGTCCGTACCGCCGTCGAAGAGCATGTGCTCCCGATTGTGCAGCGCGGTGTCGATCTGGTCGAAGACGGATACGAGCTCAGGCGGCAAAGCGGCCGAGCTTGTTGTCCAGAGTGAGTGGTTCCAAAGCATAACGCCAAACATGAGCATACCGGTTCCAGGGGCCGTCGACGGGACCATCATAGATGACGGTCGGCCGGGGCGCGGAGCGCCACGGACGGCTCTGCAATCGGTCGTGGATTATCGCAAGACCCTCCCGAGATGCGCGGGAGAGAATAAGTTGTTCCTCTTCAAGCACGGGTGCTTTACGGTTGGGCGAGGCGTCGCGCTGTTCGAGAACGACCTGCATCCGCGCCGCTTCGGTGTGCGCCTTCAGCTCGGCTTGCGCGGGAGTACCTCCGGAACCAATGCCGTAGGCCACTCCGTAATCCTCGAGGTCGAGGTGCCGGAGAACCAATGCGATGAAGCCCTTGAAATGGGGCTGGTCGATGAAGACCGTGGTGCCGTTGTCCCGCTCGACCGCCCAATGCGGCAGCGCGCCGTTCCACCACGCGTCGAGTGTGAAGTACTCGAAGGCTTCCGACATGGCGAGCCGACGAGCCTGCCGGGAGATGACCCCGGGGAACGCGGCCATGCCTTTGGTCCCGCCCGCGTACTGGTAACCGTACATAATGTGGTCCGAACCCGCTGAAGTCTCGTGATAGGCCCAGCGTTCGAGCGCTTCGGAGATCGCCTTCGCGCGCGCTTCGAGCCGCGTCGATCCGACCCCCGATCCATCGGCCGGGTGAAACACCCGGAAGCTGCTCCCGAGCGGGTGGCGATAGTCCTCCCGGAGGGTGGCCCGGCTCAGGTGCCAGGTCTGCCCCAGGTATTCGTCATGCCCATACTCGATCTTCTCGATCGGGCCGCCGGATTCGGCGATAAAGGCATAGCGGACCGGAGCCAGGTTCAGGATGATACGCCGTGCGGTGCGCGTCTTGCGCGCGAACCAGTCCGGCGCCCGCTCCCCATCATAGGGGAGCGGGATTGCCGAGGAGTGGGTTAGGATTGACATGGAACGCCTCCGCGTGGTTGGATGATCGATTATGTGCGATGGATCGAATGTCCGCTGCAGGATTAGTTCGTGCAGTAGATCGACTGTGCGATCGGGCCGATATCCTTGGCGTTCATGTCAGGGACCGCCTTCTGCGAGAGCATATCCGCCTGGGCCGAGAGACCGGCGGTAGCGAGGATGGTTGCTGTGATGAGAATGATCATACGATATGTTTTTTTCATAGGGTTGTCATTCTACCCGAGAATGAAGGGAACGCATTACTTTTTTTTGCCTCAGTTTTTGTGCGGTCTTGGATTAATTTTAATCAATCCGGAGGTCTTCGGTGATCAATCGGGGCCGGCGCACTTGCTACCGGCCGCAATGGAGGGTGTTCCGCACGATGACATTCGGGATATGGTCGCAACAGACGGCGCGATCTGGATTGCGGGATCGAGTCTCTATCGTTCCGCTGATGGGCAGTGGGAGTCTGTTATTGATGATGGCCGGTTCAACTCGCTGGCCTATCGGGGCAGCGCCGAGCAACTGTGGTTCGCCGATTCTGAAGGAATTGGGTATCTCTCGATCCGAGACGGTGAAGTCCGGCGCGTCGAAGCAGGCGTTCCTGGTTATGTTTGGAATGTCTGGTATTGGAAGGATCGGATCTGGTACGTTGCATCGACGGTGATCGGCTGGATCGATCCTGACTCGGCAACCGTCGGCGAACACTGGGAAATCGATCTGAGTCCCCGACCTTTTTTGATCGTTCCGGGAGGCGAGGAAAACCGGGTTTTTGTCGGTTCGTTGCACGGCCTTTGGGAGCTGGAATTGGACGGACTCACCAAGGTGGTTCTGCCCGAGGATGTCGATGCCAGGATTGTGTCATGGGCTATTGCATCGTCGCAGGGAGGCTATTACCTTGGAACGAACCGCGCTGTGTATCGATGGAGCGGCGACGGGGCGGATTCCCCTCGGAAGATCCGTTCGGATTATGAGCGGTATTTTGGTCGCGGAATCAACAACGCGGTTGCTTATGGAAGGCAGGTTGCGATAGTCGACCACCCTGACGGTGTTGTGATCTGGGACGCGGGACGCGAGTCGGTTGCAGGTTATGTCGGCCGTTCTAGCGGGCTGGACGTTGGCATTGTTCAGAAAGTTGCCCAAGGTCCCGACGACGTCGTTTTTGTAATGGGTACCGAAGGTTGTGCCGTGGTGCGAATGGATGATAGGAGGCGGTTTTTCCCCAAGGATGAAATGCTTTCTGATGAGCCTCCGAGGGAGGCGTTCTTCCATGGTGGTGACGGCATCGTATTCGGAGAAAACAACTGGTTCCGATTCAATGAAAGGGGGGTTGAAAGGCGTCGACTCGAGCACGCTGTTTCGTGGGCCGGCGTGGATTCAACCAATTCCATTGTCTATGGTGCCCTGCACCGGTTTTTGCGCTGGGACGAGGGCGAATGGCGCATCAGTGAATTGGGGACGCCGGCTCGTTCTGTGTTGTTTACTCTGGATGGAGGATTTGCGACTGGCCCGAATGGGCTTCATACTGTGTCCGGAAAACCCGATCTGGAACTGGTCTACCCGCTCCGGACCGATTATCAACTGGTCGGCGCATTCGACTCTTCGGTGATCGGTATGGACCACGAGAATCGGCTGACGCGATTTGTGTTCCGCGGGGCGGCATGGGAGCAGGAGCGGATGGGTGTCGAATTGTCGGGGCGCTTCCTTTCAAGCGCGTCGCTGCCGCAGTCCCTGTTCCTCGTGTTTGAGTCCGGGTTGTACCAGGTTCGAAAAGACCGTGCGGAACAGGTGCCTCTGGGCTCCGGATGGTCGGCCCGCGGACTTGCGGCGCACGGAAGTGCAGCCTATGGATTGTTGCACCATGAGTCCGTCGGGGTTGCCCTGTCGCGCTGGGGGAATGACGGCAGTGTTGCGATGGTCCGCGTCGACGATCTCGATCGGATTGGCGAGCCGCTGGCGTTGATGGTCGGGGAGGAGATGATCGGATTTGTCGGTTCGGATGGAGTGCTGTTGGAGTCGCGCGACAATCTCACAACGGTTTCTGTTCCGCAGGTGCGTGCCCGGATCACGTATGAAGGAGAATTGGCGGAAGCGAGACGGTTCCCCTACGGCGCCCGGCGGATCGCGCTCGAAACGGCGACCGGATCCCCCGGCGTTCCGGTACAGATCGCGTACCGTCTGAACGAGGGAGACTGGCAGACGGTCAGCCCCGGTGTTCTGCCTTTGCAGGTGGGCGGGCATGGTCGTTTCCGCGTTGAGGTGCGTCCGGTTTTCCCAAACGGGATCGCCGGGGAGGTGCGCAACCTGGAGTTTGCGATCGCCCCTCCGTGGTATCTGAATCCTTTTGCGCACGGGGGAATGGTCGTGCTGGTGATCGGGCTGACCTGGCTGATTTTTTACCTGCGTCACATCAACGTCCAGCGCACGAACCGCCGTTTGCGGGACGAGGTGAAGCGGCAGACCCGTGAGTTGGAGGCGGCGACGGCGGCGCGGACGAATTTCCTGGCGGGGATCTCGCACGACATCCGCAATCCGTTGAACGGAATCCTTCTGATATCGGAATCGCTCTCCAGTGATCCTCCGGCAACGCCCGCCGACCCACGGCTGGACGACATCCGCGACCTTGGGATGGTCGTGGACCAGATGCTCGGTGAGGTGCTCGATTTCTCCGTGATCGATCGCTCTTCCATCGCTCTTGTCCCGGTGCCGGTCCGTGTTGCAGACATCATTCAGAGCGCGATTCAACAGAATCAGTGGGCGATCGAGCGATCCCTGATCAACGTGACGACGCGGATTCCAGAGGAGGTGCACGCGCTCTCGATCGAGGCGGACCGGAGCTGGCTGATTCAGGTGTTGTCGAACCTGATTGTCAACGCCGTCGACTATTCTCAGACCGAGCGTATCGAGGTGGGTGCGATTCTCCGGCATTCCGGCGTGACGACTGTGGTCTTGGAGCTGTTTGTGAAGGACTGGGGCGTGGGGATTCCGGACTCCGAGAAGTCGATGGTGTTCGAACGCTTTTATCGCGGGGAAACCGGCGTCGAAAGCGGACGTCACGGTACGGGTCTGGGCTTGGCTATTTGCAATGATGCGATCCGTGCAATGGGGGGTGAACTGCTCGTGAGCGACAACGAACCCGGCGGCACGGCATTTACGATCACCTGTCGGTTCGAGAAGGCCGACGGCGATCAGGAAATCGATCGGAATGGAATCCTCGAGACGCTCCGTGGTAAATCGGTCCTCGTCGTCGAGGATCTGGAGTACAACCGCAACGCGATGGTACGTTTCTTCCAGAGATGGGGGTGCATCGTGGAATCATGCGGGCATGGGGGCGAAGCGTTGGAGCTGCTGAAAAGCCGATCATACTATCTCGCGATGCTCGATTGGGATCTGCCCGGACTCACCGGACCGCAGATCTCCAGGAGGTTTGGTCGTGAAAAACCGGGGTCGGACGTCATTCTGATCGCCTTGACGGCGTACACCGACGCGGAGAAAAAGCGGGAGAGCCGGGATTCCGGGATGCATGGATACCTCGCGAAGCCGTTGACCGCGCAGCGGCTCGCCTACACGCTCGCAAGCATCCAGGGGCATTGGAAGCAGGCGCCGCGCGAATCCGCCAGGGACCATGTCGATAGCGGTCGCATCGAGAGCGCGATCGAGGAAAAGGTCGAGGCGCTCGTGCGGTCGGGCGAACAATCGGATCTCGAGGGGGTTCGGCGGGTCGCGCATCAACTGACGACCCTGGCGCTTATGGCCGGCAATCGGCAACTGCAACGGATGTGTCGCGATCTGCAGGAATTTGCCGAGGGCGGTGATGTGGATCGGGTGCAACAAATACTGCTGGACGTGCGAAAATGGAACAAAAACTGAAAACGCTCATTGTCGAGGACCAGCGATTGGGCATCGACTTGCTCCGGGGATGCCTGGATGACCGGTTCGAGGTCTGTGCATCGGTTCAAACCATGGCTGACGGGTGGAAAGCCTTTCGCAAGCACGACCCGGACGCGGCCATACTCGATATCGAGTTGCCCGACGGCAGCGGTCTCGATCTTGCCACACGGATGCTGGAGGCGAGCCAGAAGGTCAAGATCCTGGGCGTGTCGGCAAAGACGGACGAGTACACGCTCTACCGGATATTTGTAACTGGATTCTTTGGATTCGTCGACAAGAACACCGAGAGTATCGACGAGCTGCGAACCGCGATCAGCCATCTCGCGGAGGGCAACTGTTACTATTCCGCGGTCGTGCAGCAGAACAACCTTTTGCAGCGTTCCGATCCGAAGGCGTTCTCCCAGCTACTCTCCGAACGCGAGCAGGAACTGATGTGCCACTTCGGAGTCGGATCTTCGAACGAAACAATCGCCGAAAAGCTTAACCTGCGCCCGGTCAGCGTGCAGAATCACCGCGCGCGCATCATGAAAAAGCTGGGCGTTCACTCGACCGTGGAGCTGATCCAGTACGCGATAAAGATCGGATTTGTGCACCTCACCGAATTCCGGGAAGCGAAGCAATAGCGACGCTGCTGCACGAATGGATCGGGAGCATCCAGCGCTCGTATTGTCCGAGTTCCAAAAGGAGAGCCTTCCTTCAGCCCTCTATCCCCAATCATGAGCGGCATCAGGTGGAGGACGGAAGGACTCGCCGACAGCCGTCGAGCATGCTTTCGAGTGGGCGCGGGAAGGCGAGCGCAGCTGAGCGGTGTTCGCCCGGAAATCGAATCCTTGACCTGCACGGCTCGTTGCGTTGCTTTTGCTGTATGAGCGAAAACAAGCCCGGGCCCCGCGAGATCGCCATTCGGACCGACGAGAAAAAACAACACTTCGACGATATCTATGTCGCCGAGGATCCGGTTCCGTTCAAAGAGCGGATTATCGATGCGTTCGAGTATGTTTCATGCAGCTTCAACAAACGTATCTTCGACCGCTTGATCCTTCCGTGGTGCGAGGAGCAGGCGCGCATGGGTAAGTCGCTGAACTATGTCGACCTATGCTGCTGCTTCGGGAATACCACGATGGCCGTTGTGCACGGGATGGAGGTGGATGCCATTCGGCGGAATTGGGCCGATCATGAATCCTGCAAGACGATCGCCCGTCCCCGTCGCCTCCCGTTCCGGACCATCGGGATCGATATCTCCGGGAACGCCCTGGCCTACGGGAAGCGCGCCGGGCTTTTCGACGAAGTCATCGAATCCGACTTGAACGCGCCTGAGCCGGAGGCAAAGGCGGCGGTGGATCAAGCACTGCAAGAGGCCGACGTCGTCGTATCAACCGCTGCGTTCGTCTATCTCGAACTCGCGGCAATCGCCACGTTGTGCGATTCCTTTGCCCGAAACGAGAAGGAGGGCTATATGCTTGTCAACTTCCTGAACCCTTTTGCCCTCGATTCGGCGGATGCCACCAAACGCCTGCTTCTGGAGAAACTGGAATTTGTCGGCAGTACCGCCACCCGCCACCGCCGCTTGTCTCCGTTGGAGCAGGAAAACTACCCCGGCGAGGAATGGGCACTGCTGGAACTGTGGGTGTTGCGACGGAGAGATTGATTTTTTCGGTTTACCCTGTGCCTCGGCTGCTGTATTCCATCGCGTGCTCAAGCCCGGTGGACGGGTCTTGGTCCTTGAAATCTCGCGTCCCGCTTCGAGCGCGGGTTACCTGGCGACGAAACTGTTTCTCAAACACATGGTGCCGAACATGGTACTGCTCCTGTGCCGGGACCGCGATGCCCGGCGGATGATGCGTTACTTCTGGGATTCCATCGATGCGTGTGCGAGCCGCGAAGCCATCCTGGCTTCGATGAATCGGAGCGGGTTCAGCGCGTGTCGCAACGACCGCGAGTTCGGCATTTTCAGCGCGTTTTCAGGGGTCAAAGCCGAACCGTAAACCATGGTTCCCCGGCATTCCCCCGGTATTCGGGACCGTGATGGATCACGCTTGCGTGGCGCTCGCTTCGTGGTTTGGCTGGAGCGAAATACGGGAAGACACACAAAGCATGATATGAATGAGGCTCTCGCGAACAAAATCAAAGCCATGATGGCCAAAACGCTGGATCTCGATGAAGGTCAATTGAACGAGATTGGAGCGGACATGCCGTTGATGGATAACGGATTGGGGCTGGATTCCATCGATGCGCTCGAGCTGATAGTCCAGGTCGAGAAGGAGTTCGGGGTGAAAATCGAGAGTAGCGAGGCGGCAAGAAAAGCATTTTCGAGTTTCGGCGCATTCGTTGCGTTTGTGGAGGACGCGCACATTCGTTCGCCGTCGGGTGATTGATGGCTCCGCGATGAAGGCGTTTCACTGGAGTTGGGAGCCGGGGGTCTGGTTGAGCGCCCATGGATGCCGGACTCCCTTTGGAGACGCTACGGCGACCCGCCGCGCCCTGGCAGATAAAACCGTAGCGCTCAAGGCGCGTGCGATCCAGGGGTCGGATCCCGAGGAAGATCAAATTCCCTTGGCGCTGATTCATCCGATGGACGACCAGCGGCCGTCGGGTTGGGAACGGACAATCGCTTCGCTGCCGGACAAGCTTCCAGCCGGTGAATGGGGGACGAGCAAGCGGCCGGTCATTGTTACCAGCAGCAATTTCGGCATCGATCAGCTTCTCGCCTACACCCGGGACGAGGACGCGCGGCGGCTCGCTGTAGCGCTGCCACATACCAGCGCCGAGCGGGTGGCGGAACTCCTGGGGTGGTCTGGACCCCCCACGCTCATTTCCCACGCCTGCGTCTCCTCCAGCCTCGGGATTCTTCAGGCGGCCCAATGGATTCGGAGCCGGGTCGTGGAGGAGGTCCTGGTATTCTCATTCGATTTCGTAAGCCCGTTTG
>SLNJ01000139.1 GCA_007133065.1 Opitutales bacterium | reverse complement strand
CGGGGGCTTCGGCATAGATCGTGCAGAGGGTGGCAGGACTTCCTTGTGAAAGCAAGGTTAGCGATCAGATTTTCCGCTTGCCCAGGGGAATGGATCGGATTCTACCGGAACGCGTTGCACGTGCGAAAGACCGAAGGATGGATTGGCCGCCCAACGGCGGGTAAAAGTTAGAAGTTTGTAAAAATGTGCTGTTTTTTCGTGCTCTCGCCGAACCCGTCTTTATGATGGACCTTGATGAAAACAAACGCGGTGGCCGAGATTCAGGGGTTGTACGGTCCGGTGACCATTTCCGAACTCCTGCTCCAGAAAATCTGGCTGCGGCAGGATTTCTCGGACGCGCGGTTGCGCACCGTGGACGGACAGAGGTTGCGCGTCCGCAGGGTCGGGGATTGGAACCGCCTCGAAGGACCTGACTTTCTCGGGGCGGAGGTGGAGGTGGGAGGCGAACGGTTGTGCGGCGACGTCGAGGTCCATTTCTACCAGCGTGATTGGCATGCGCACGGCCACCATCGCAACCCGGCTTTTGGACGGGTGATCCTGCACGTCGTCCTGTTTCCGCCCGGCCATTCCGAACCGCAGGCACGCCGTTCCGATGGGACGCGGCTGCCGACGATCGTACTGCTCGCCCACCTCCACGACGATATCGAGGCGCACGCAAGCCGGGAGTGGGAGCGCGGGGTTCGCGATCTCTTCGACCGCGCCGCGCCGTGGCTCGCACAACAGCCGTCCATCCGGTCGCGGCGATTGATTGACCTGGGACACCGGCGTTGGAGGCAGAAGCTGCGGTACGCTGAGACACGGCTGCACGAAGGGAGCGCTTCCGAAGTCCTTCATCGCGCGTGTCTGGAAGTGATGGGATACCGCCGAAACCGGGGGCCGATGAGTAACCTCGGATACCGGTTTCCGCTTGAGACCTTCGTGGATCCCAGGTTGAGCCCGGAAAAACTGCACAAGAACGTCACCGGATGGAGACATTCTGGAATACGCCCGGCGAATCACCCGGTTACCCGGTTGCGGCAATACAGGGAGGTCGTACGTCGGTCTCCGAGGTGGCCGGACGCATTACTGCGGGATGCGGCGGCGTTGCCGCAGGATCGGCTTCAGTTGGACGAGGTGTTATCTGGGGATGGGGTTTCGGGGCGGATTCGGTGGGTGCGCGCATGGTCGAAGGCGGTGGACGCGGAGCTCTTTGGCGGCTGCATCGGTGGCCCGCGCCGGCACACGCTCTGGTGCGATGCCTTCTGGCCGCTGCTTGCGGTGGTGCACCGGCGCGATTTCTTCGGCCGGTGGTTTCTGGGAGTTCCGGGCGACTATCCCGACGCCTTGCGTCACTTCCTGCGCCAGACCCAGATGCTTGGACCCCGGCGGCCGCCTTGCCCGAACGGCTATTTTCAGGGGGCGCTGCAACACTTCCTGGAGGAGGGGTATTGAGGTGCAATGCCTGCTTGAAATGCTGAGATTCTGAAAGCTTGAAATGATGACGGGGCGGGGCAGGCGGCGATGCGTTGCGCCGATCGGCAGGGGAACGAACGGAGTGAGTTGCGAGCGAGCAGGGCGGGCATCCGTTGGATGCTGCGTGCATAAGGAGGGAGTTGAGAGGCGGGAGCCGGGGAGCGATTGCGTCGCCCGGGGAATCCCGCTGCGGCGGCGACTCCCGATTGAGGTTAGGATTACGATTAAGAGAGCGGCAGCCGCCCGCTCTCCGTCCGTGCGCTTACCCGGCCTGAAATGAGATCTCGCGAATCGATTCGCACCCTTGGAGGGAGCTCAGGCGCGCGAGGATTTGCCGTTTCTGGAAGAGGAGTTCACGGCGGAGGATGGGGTTGGCGACGACGACGTGAAGGACTCCCGCTGGGTCGATGCGGTGCGGGCTGCACCGATGTGCGGCGACGGAGCCGACAAGGTGGCTCCAGTGTTCCATGATGACCTCTTCGGTTCGGGGTTTCCCGATGCGGTGTTTTTCGAGCAGCACCTCCATAATGGAATCCGCCGGGAGGGGGGGCTTCCCGGCCCATGGATCGTGGATCGCATGTTGCGGGACGCCGTAGAACGCGGCGAGGATCCTCTGTGCGCGGCGGTTCTGCTTCATCATCCAATCCTGAATTCGAAGGGTTCTGGGGGAGGTTAACCCGTCGGGTTCAGGATGACAATTCCAATTACGGCAGGAGGTCGAGGAGGTCGTTGAGGCAATCGATTTCCTGTCCGAGGATGCAAACCGACCATCCGCGTGTGCGAGCGCCACCGTCGTGAAAGTCACTGTCCCCGATGTGGAGCAATTCTCCGGGTCGGTGTCCGGTGGTATTCTCGACGTGTTCAAAAATTCCCGGGTGCGGTTTCTCGAACCCGATCTCGCTGGAGATGAACATCGCCTGGAATAGACGATCGATGCCGAGGTCCTGGAAGACACTGCGGAAGCGGGGATCGGCGTTGCTCAGCAGGTAGACCGGGTAGCCTCGGGATTTAAGCGCCTGCACGGTCTCGCAGGCGCCGTCGAAGATTCGCCAGCATTCGGCGGTGGCGAAACGATTGTAGATGTCATTGAACACGGTATCGAGTTTTTCCGCCGGACAGTCCCTGGCGAGGGTGCTTTCCACGATGCGGCGCCAGATACGCCGCTCGGCTTCGGGGCTGATGTCGTCGCGGTGTTGTCCGGCGATCTCGCGGTAGACCTCGCGAAACCGTTCGTTCAGCACATCGGGATCGGCGTGCCCGCCATGGCGCGCCAGGCCGTCGGCGTAGATCTCGCCGACGGAAGGGTGGGGATAAATGAGAGTCCATCCGGCGTCGAACGTGATTGCGGAGACGTGATCGTATGTCTGTTTGGCCATAGGTGTTGGATTCGGGATGAGCGTGAATGTCGGATCAGTTGAATCGGAAGAGCACGACGTCACCGTCCTGCATCCGGTATTCCTTGCCCTCGATGCGGTACCGGCCCGCTTCGCGTGCGGCCGCGTAGGACCCGGCCGAGATGAGATCGTCGTAGGCGACGACCTCCGCCTTGATGAACCTCCGTGCGAAATCGGTGTGGATGATGCCGGCGCATTGTTGCGCGGTCATGCCCTTGCGGAATGTCCAGGCACGCACCTCCTTTTCGCCTGCGGTGAGAAACGAAGCGAGTCCGAGAAGGTCGTACGTGGCTCGGATCAGGCGGGAGACTCCTGAGTCGGAGACGCCCAGGTCTTGCATGAACTCGGTGGCTTCG
Organism: Opitutales bacterium; assembly: GCA_007133065.1. Taxonomy (GTDB): domain Bacteria; phylum Verrucomicrobiota; class Verrucomicrobiia; order Opitutales; family Oceanipulchritudinaceae; genus SLNJ01. The sequence continues at coordinate 12,738 of SLNJ01000139.1, read as the reverse complement.
GCGGAGCTGAGTTCGGCCAGCTCCGCTTCGAGCTTCGAAGAGATGGCGCATGATCCTGCCCCGTGGTGTTCCCTGGCATATTGTTCGACGCGCGCCACGTGGGGGTTTTGCGAGGGATCGGCGATGTCCGAATCGAGCACGTTGCAGGCGTAGAGCACCGGTTTTGTGCTGAGCAGGCAGAACGAGCGCAGGCGCGGCCACGCGTCGTCGGGGAGATCCATCGTAAAGCCCGGCCGGCCCTGGTTCAGGTGGGCAATGACCCGTTCGAGAAGCGCGGCATTGGCGATGGCCTCCTTCTCATGTCCTTTGGCCTTGCGCTGGTTCCGTTCCAGTTGGGATTCGCAGGATTGCAGGTCGGCGAGGATCAGCTCGGTTGAGATGATCTCGATATCCCGAAGCGGATCCACCTTGCCCATATGGTGGATGACGTCATCGTCCTCGAAGCATCGCACGACATGGATAATGGCATCGACTTCGCGGATGTTAGCGAGGAACTGGTTGCCAAGACCTTCCCCGGTGCTGGCGCCCCCGACGAGTCCCGCGATATCGACGATTTCGATCGCAGCCGGGATCAACGTATCGGTTTTTACGATCCGTGCCAGCGGTTCCAGACGCGCATCCGGAACCGTGACGATGCCCACATTCGGCTCGATCGTGCAGAAGGGATAGTTCTCCATCTCCGCCTTACGCGTGCGCGTTAGGGCGTTGAACAGCGTGCTCTTGCCCACGTTGGGCAGCCCGACGATTCCGGTTTGCATGGTTTGGTGAGACGGATGGATTTCGGTAAAACGCGGACGCCGCGGACGGCGTCCACGGCGACGGTGAAAACCTCCCATGAAGAAGGGGAACCCATCGCGTGTAAAGCTTTTGGTTGGAGGCTATTATTTTGATTGTTATCCGGAAATCAGTCCCGGTAGGATCGGGGTTTGTAATCACACAGCTCCAGGAGGTAAGGAGCGAACAGATTTGCAGCATGACGCGATTCTACATCACGACCGCCATCGATTACGCGAACGGCCCGCCGCACTTGGGGCACGCCTATGAGAAGGTGCTGACCGACGTGGTCGCGCGCTACCGGCGCGCGATGGGTTATGAGGTGCATTTTGTAACCGGCCTGGACGAGCACGGACAGAAGGTCCAGCAGGCGGTCCGGAAGGAGGATTTCGACGAACAGGAGTTCGTCGACCGGATCGCGGTACAGTTCCGCGACCTGTGTGCGCGCCTCAACATCTCAAATGACGACTTCATCCGGACCACGGAGGAGCGGCACAAGGGTGTTGTCCAACAGATCCTCCAGGATCTGTACGACCGCGGCGACATCTACCTTGCGGAGTACAAGGGCTTCTACAGCGTCCGGCAGGAGCAGTTTGTGTTTGAACGCGAGAAAGTGGACGGCGCCTGGCCGGAGATTTACGGAGAGGTGACGGAGCTGTCCGAATCCAACTACTTTTTCCGTTTGGCGAAGTACCAGGACTGGCTTGTGGAGTACTTGCAGACCCACGATTTTGTCTTTCCCCGCTTCCGCCAGAAGCAGATCCTCGAGTTCCTCAAGGAGCCGTTGAACGATCTCTGCATCTCGCGGCCTCGCGAGCGGCTGAACTGGGGGATCAGCCTTCCTTTCGATCCGGATTACGTCTGCTACGTCTGGTTCGACGCGCTCATCAACTATATCTCGGCGGTCGGGTACGGGACGGAGTCGTTCGATTCGTATTGGCCGGTCGACTACCACGTGATCGGAAAGGACATCCTCGTTCCCTCGCACTCGGTCTACTGGCCGATCATGCTCAAGGCGATCGGCCTGGAGCCGCCGCAGTCCCTTCTGGTCCACGGTTGGTGGCACATCTCCGGACAGAAGCTGTCCAAAAGCACGGGCATTACCATCGATCCCCTCGAGCTGGCGGACCGCTTTGGTGCGGATGCATTCCGCTACTTTGTGACGCGCGAGATGAGCGTCGGTCAGGACAGCGATTTCAGTCCGGAGCTCTTCCTCAGCCGCTATAACAGCGACCTGGCCAACGACCTGGGAAACCTGGTCAGCCGCCTGCTGAATCTCACCTCCCGCCACTGCCCGGACGGTTTCCCTCCGGCCGGTGCCCTGGAGCAGCCGGAACGCGATTTGCGGGAGCATTGGGACCGGACCTGCGAGGAAGCGTTGCGGCTGTACGAGGGGTTTCAGTTTCACACCGCCCTCGAGAAGACGTTTGCGTTCATCACGGGGATCAATCGCTACGCGGAGATTCGCGCGCCCTGGAAGCTGGCGAAATCGCAGGATCCTGCGGACGCGGAGCGCATGCGGACTGTCTACGCGATGATGGGGGAGGGGTTGCGCCTCGCCACTGCGTTGCTGGTTCCCGTGATGCCAGAAACGGCTTCGCGGATCTACGGGTTGCTCGGGCTCGGCGAACCCGGTCTTTGGAAGGATGAACTGGCCTGGTCGACCCGCCTGGACGGCCGGCGTCCCGGGGAGAAGGCGATTCTCTTCCCCAAGCCCCAACCGTGATCGGCGTGGATTGGCGACCTCGAATCCGTGGTGGCGATGACGCGTTCGTGATGATCGGGTACACGGACCTGAAACTCCTGGATTCCGGATGAAAACCATTCCCGCCGAACGGTTCTCCGCACGCGATCGTGCGGGGCTGCTTGAGTTTCTCGAGCACTGCCGCGCCGAGGCGCGCAATGCGAACCGGCGCAAGTACGCGAGTATCACGCTCGCAGTCCGGCACATCGATCCGCTCGCGGTGCTCGAGTCGATTTACGAACACGATCAGTTGCACGCGTACTTCGAGCAACCCTTCGCCGGCGAGGCGATTGCGGGCGCCGAGGCGATCGCCTCGTGCCGTGTTGCGGGAGCCGATCGGTTTGCGCGGGCCCGGGCGTTCGCAGAGGGGATCGCCGCGGATTCCATTGTTACCGGCGACCTGAATGCGCCGTTTGCGGGACCGCACTTTCTGTTCGCATTCGGATTTTCCGATGCGGAGGAGTCGGACGAATTCCCTCCCGCGACTATCTTCCTGCCGCGGTGGCAGGTGGCGCACGCGGCGGGCGGGTACAGTGCTACCGCGAACATTCCGGTCGATCCGGACGCTCCCGTCGAGCCGCTTGCCGACCGGGTGCTCGCGGCTCATGGACGATTCCAGGCGTTCCCGTACACGCAGGCGGAACCGGCGCCCGCGGCCCGTGTTTCGGAGCGGGTCGAGTGCGGGGGGGAGACCCACTTCGTAGAAGCGGTGTGCCGGGCGCTTGGGCGAATTGATGCTGGGGCCTACGAGAAAATCGTCCTGGCCCGCGCCCTCGATCTGACCGCGGAGCTCCCGTGGGAACCCCTGCGGTGCGTCAACCGCCTGCGCGAACGCTTTCCCGGGTGCTGGTCGTTTTCGATCGGAAACGGGGCGGGTGCCGGGTTTATCGGCGCGACCCCCGAGCGGCTCGCCCGCGTGCGGGATGGTCGGGTGGAGACTGAGGCCGTCGCCGGTTCCGCGCCCCGCGGAGCGAGTGCGCGGACCGATGCGACTCGGGCCCGTGAGTTGCTTTCGAGTGAGAAAGACCTCCGCGAGCACCGCCACGTCGTCGAGTCGATCATTCGCCGTCTGGAATCGCTCGGTATCCGTGCCGGGTCCGAGCGCCCGCCGGAGCTCCTGCAACTGGCCAATGTTCAGCATCTGCGCTCGCCGTTGAGCGCGGCGGCGGGACCGGCGCACCACATCCTCGCGATTCTCGGAGTCTTGCATCCGACTCCCGCGGTGGGGGGGACGCCACGCGAACCCGCACTCGCCGATATCTCGAGACTGGAGCCTTTTGCGCGAGGTCCTTATGCCGGGGTTGTCGGATGGTGTGACGCACGCGGTGCGGGCGAGGGGTTGGTCGGCATTCGCTCCGCATTGGTACGCGGCGTGCGGGCGCGCGTTTTCTCCGGGGCGGGTATCGTTCGCGGCTCGGATCCGGAGCGTGAGCGCAAGGAGACCGAAATCAAGTTCGAGGCTCTGATGGGTGCGTTGCTGGATACGGGGCAGCGGTGAGCGGGAGAGATGGGGAAGCGAGGGGGCTGCGCGAGCCGTCACGTTTTGAAGGCCGATTGAAACACGCCCGCCGAGAACGCTCGTGCCCGGTCCTTGCCCGCAACCGGTGTGGCATGCTCATCAACGCTCGTCCCAGTTCTTCAAAAGCTTGCTAGAGGTCCTGCAGGTCGTCGAAAGATCCCGGGGTCCAGACCCAGCCGCGCCCGAAGACGTAGATATAGTAGCTGCCGGCCCCTCCCCAGACATACGCCCAGTTTCCTCCGTCGAGCCCGTAGTAGTACACGTAGGGGAAGAATCTGGCGTAGAAGTACGACATTCCCGGAGCCCATCCGTAATAATCACCCAGCTCAACGGTCCCCGGAAACGTCTCGACGATCTGCCCGAATCGTTCCGGGTACTCCTCGTCCCAGTGGATCTCGTAGCGGATTCCGATTTCGGCGAGCTCGGCGTTCACCTGGTCGATGACCGGTTGCCAGAACTCGTAGAATTTATAGTACTCATGGTATGGAACGTAGTAGTGGAAGTGGACGGCGTCGTCCCCTACTGCGATATTGAATCCGAATATCCCGTAGGCGTTGAAGATGTGGTCCTCGTAGGCCTCGATCGCATGCTTCAGGCTGTCGCGCATCTGGTTCCACTCTGCCTGGTCCATGGTCGTGCGGACGATGGAAACGGTCAGGCTCGAGGCCGATACGGTCGCAGTCGCGGCAAAGAGCGCCGCCGCGAGGCAGAGGATTAAGCGTTTGGCGGAATCGCGCATAGCAATAAGGTTTCGGATTTTGTTTGTTGGGAATTGCCTTTCTCGGCGGAATCGTCGAGAATTGACGTGATGGTGGCAGATTATACAAACCGCCCGATGACGCAAGGCCCAATCCGATGAACGCGGATACGAGAACCAGGACGATCTTGACGCCGGGATCGAGCACCGGCAGACCGAGGAGGGCGTGCCGTCGCTCAAGCTAATCGGCCGTCCCGGGTGCGAAGCGATCGGCCGGTACGCGCTCGAGCACGTCCGCGCCGACGCTGTGATCAACCGGCTCGGCGAGCAATCGGCACGCTTCGCTCCGGCCCGATTCGACACGCAGGGAATCCCCGTGGGGTTGCCGCTGCTCGAGCGGGCGGCTCGGAAAAAGCTTGTGCCCGCTCCGGCCCACTTGCATCTACGAGATATATGGTCAAGAAAAGTATTGTGTATGCGGCGGTGGTGACGTGCTTATGCGCCACCACCGTGAGCCCCCCCCTCACGGCCGCATCCCTGGATGAGTCGTTCAACACCCTGGAACAATGGGTCGAGACGGAGCGGATCATCTCCAGGGAGCGGGCCGACTGGGAGAGCGAACACGCCACGATCCAGGACCTGATTGCGATCTACGAGGAGGAGCTGGCGTTGCTGGAAGGTCGTATTGAACGGGCTGAAGCCGCCGTCTCGGCGACGGATCGCGAACGGGGAGATCTCCTGGATGTTCAGGAGGAACTGCGTGAAATCCAGCAGACTATCCGCACCCGGGTGGAGAACGAGGAGGCGCGTTTGCGGCGATTGGTGGAGTTTTTCCCGCGTCCTCTGCGCCAGGAACTGCAACCCTTGATCAACCGGATTCCCCGGGAGGGGGAGGAAACGCGACTCTCCCTCTCGCAGCGTATGCAGAATATCGTTGGCATTCTCGGTCAGGCGGACAGTTTCAACAACGCGGTGACACCGGTGTCGGAGACCCGGGAGTTTGAAAATGGAACCATTGCGGTCGACACCCTCTACTTCGGGCTTGGAATCGCCTACTACGTCGACGGTTCCGGCGACCACGCCGGGGTGGGGTACCCCGCCCGCGGGGCGTGGCGCTGGGAGCCGAATCAGGAACTGGCCCATTCCATCTCCCGGCTGGTTCGAATCTACCGCAAGTCGGATCATGCCACCTACGTTTCACTTCCGGCCGAGCTTACGGAGCTCCCGGATTAACTTCTGATTGTTTGGTATCGTGAAAAGCATTGCTCTATTTCTTGGAATCGTCGCCGCTGTGGCCGGACTCTCGGCCGACACCTCCTCCTTCGATCGCGCCCGTTCCAGCGCGGAAGCCGACTTGCGCGACGCCCTTGAGCGCCTTTCAGCGCTGCGCGATGAGATCAAGGAACAGAAGGTTCCACTCTCGCGGGAGATGAACACCCTCCAAGCAGCGTTGCGCGAGAAACGTCGGGCCGTGGAACGCGCCGAACGGCGGCGCGACACCCATGATATGGATCTCAACCAGTTGCGCCAGAATGTTGAGCAGCGGCAGGATGAAATCGATTACGTATCAAACCTGGTCGCGGAGTACGCCCGCGTGCTCGAGATTCGCATGGATCTCGCGGAGCAACAGTACCACGCGGACTTCCTGCAGCGTATGACCGAGGCCGCCGAGGAGCCCGAGATTTCCCGGACTGAGCGTCTCCTTCGTATGGTCGATGTAACCGAAATGGGCGTCTCCCGCATGACGCAGCTGGTCGGGGGCTACACCTTCCCGGGCCGGGCGGTCGCACCCTCGGGAATGGTGGAACCGGGAACCTACGTGGTGCTCGGCCCCACTGTTTTCTTCGCCAGCGAGACCGGCGGCAGCGGCCTCGCGCTTCCTCTCGGCGCCGCCGACCCAAACTACGCTCCGCTCGGCGATCCTTTTGACGCCCAGATCAACGAACTGGTCCGTGAGGGCCGAGGATTCGCGCCACTCGATCCAACCCTGGGCGACGCCTTTGCGATCGCGGAGACCAAGGAGACATTCTGGGAACACATCCAGAAGGGGGGGATCTGGATCTGGCCGATCCTGACTTTCGCCGTTCTCGCATTCGGGACTTCACTCTTCAAAATATTCGAGATTTACCGGGTCAAGATGCCGCGGCCCGGCTCCCTCCACGAAGTTCTCACGCTGCTCGAGCAGGGGAAGGATCGCGAAGCGTTGCAGTTCGCCGAGTCGATTCCCGGTCCGGTCGGCAGGATGCTCGCCGACGGAGCGGCTCATGCGGACGAGAGCAAGGAGCTGGTTGAAGAAGTTCTCTACGAGCGGATGCTCGAGGTCCAGCCGAAGCTCGAACGGCTGCTGCCGTTCATTGCCGTAACGGCTGCGACAGCCCCCCTCATGGGCCTCCTGGGTACCGTCACGGGGATGATCAACACGTTCAAGTTGATCACTATTTTCGGGACGGGTGATGCCAAGGCACTCTCCTCGGGGATCTCGGAGGCGCTGGTGACGACTGAATTCGGACTGATCGTCGCGATTCCGTCGTTGATTTTGCACGCGCTGCTCAGCCGCCGCGCACAGGGGGTGATGGCGGACATGGAGCGGATGGCCGTAGCTTTCGTCAACGGACTCACCCGCAACAGCAACGGTAAGGGCGCGGAAGCCTCGGGTTCCGATACCGAGAACAGCTAGTGCTGATGTGGGACCGGCTCACAGAGGACACCGTCACCATCCTTCTCGATGGAGGATGGCTGATGATCCCGCTCGCGCTGTTGGCACTGTTGATCTACGGCGTGGCGTTTCGGTTGTTCTTCTACTTTTCGCAGCACCCATTCTATCGCTCAAAACGGGAGAACTGGGCGAAATGGGTGATGAACCCGGTTCTCGCCGACGGTGAGATACGTCAGATCATCGATTACACGCAGGAGGAAGTGGAGTCGATCAACGTCCTCCAAGCGCGCTTCGCGGATGTGAATCATGAGTATCTCACCTTCCCGGACCAGATGCACCGCCTGCTCCTCTCGCTTGTCACGGTCGCCCCGCTGATGGGCTTGTTGGGCACGGTAACCGGTATGTTGACCACGTTCGCCGGCCTTGCGGCGAGCCGCGGCGGCGACACGATCGACCAGATCGCCGGTGGCATCTCCGAAGCACTGATTACGACCCAGACGGGGCTTATCATCGCGATCCCCGGTTACGTGATCGCCTGGGCGATCCAGAAACGCCGCAACGAGATGCACGCATGCCTCTCGGCGTTGGAGACGATGACGACTCAACTGTATGTAAAGTCAAACCCGAAAGGAGCCGGCCGAGCCGGAGAATCATGAAACGTCGCCGTGTATTCGCAGGAGGGCCGCAGAGCGCGGAAATGAATATTTCCCCGCTCATTGACATGGTCTTCATTCTGCTGATCTTCTTCATTGTGACAACCGTCTTTGTCGAGGAAACCGGGGTCGAGGTGACGAAACCGCAGGCGACCTCCGCGATCGACCTCGAGCGCGAGAGCATCCTGATCGCGATCACGGACAGCGGCAATGTTGTCTACGGGGGGCGCGATGTCGGGGTCGGCGGTGTCCGCCCGCTTGTACGCCGGCTCCTTCAGGATAAGAACATGCCGGTGATCATCCAGGCCGACGAGGCGGTGCCGACGCGCCTGCTCGTCCAGGTCATCGATGAGTCGAAGCTGGCCGGCGCCACCTCAGTCAACATCTCCACCGAACAGTGACCCGTGCCCCTTAAGCACAGAGAGAGGTTTCAGAAGCCCGGATCCCGGAAGTTCGTGATTCGAATGGTCTTCGCCACGGTGATCATGACCCTGGGTGTTTTTCTTATCCTTCCCTTCACCCAGTTCCTGTCGGGCGATCCACGGGATTTGACCCGGGTGCGTTCCGTCGATGTGGCCCCGCCCCCCCCGCCTCCTCCGCCCCCCGATCCGCCGCCGCCGGAGGAGGAGGACCGGGATCAGGATGTCGAGGATCTGCAGACCCCGCCGCCGCCGATCAGCCTCAGCCAGCTGGAAGCGGCGCTCAACCCGGGGATCGGCGGCGCTTTTGGGCAGGCCGTCGACCTGGACGCATTCGGAGTCGCTCCCGACGCCGCGGCCGAGATGCAGATCTTCGATATTTCCGACCTCGACCGGCGGCCCCGGCGCACGCGCACGGTTCCGCCGAGATTCCCGCAGGAGTTCCAGGTTCGGGGGTTTCTGGGCGAGGTCCGGGTCCGCATCCTCATTACGGAGGATGGAGAGGTCCGAATCATGGAGATTGTCAGCGCAACGCACCGCGAAGCGATCCAGCCGGTACGCCAGGCATTGGCGCAATGGCGTTTCGAACCTCCCGAACGCGGTGGCGAACGCGTCCGCGCCACCTACATTCAACCCATCGAATATGATTTCAGCGAGCAACGCCGCTAGAATACCATGAATATCCTATCCACTCTCGTGAACCTGTTTACACTGCCCGGCCGATGCCGCTGTTTCGCGGTAATCACGCTGCTCCTGGGGCTCGCCGTTTCGGCGCCCTCTCTTGGCGCCCAGGTGTACCCGCTCAGCGAGAACAGCTGGGACAATCCGGAGTTTGTCAAACGCTTCCTCGGGAGCTACGGGGTTCACACCCGCGTCGAACCGGAGATCACCCGTGAAGAACACGCGTTCTTCGAGGAACTCGTCGAAACCATCGACGAGGATATCGAGGGGGCGATCGAGCGCCTTCGCGGACGGATCACGCCGGAGAGCAGTGCGCCGCTCGATTATACACTGGCCAGCCTGCTGTTGCAACAGGGACGGCATGACCAGGCGGTCCGGCACTACCGCAACGCAATTCGAAAGTTTCCAAATTTCATGCGGGCGTACAAGAACCTCGGGCTCGCGCACCTTCAACTCAACCAGTTCGCCGAGGCGATCCCGCATTTGGTGAAGGCCATCGAACTGGGGGACGGTGACGGAAATACCTACGGACTGCTTGCCTATGCCTACCTCAACGAGGGCAGGCCACAGTCCGCCCTGGATGCCTACCGGATCGCGTACGTACTGCGGCCGGAGAACAGCGACTGGAAGGTCGGCAAAGCACACGCACTCGGACTGATCGGAAACTATCGGGAGTCCGCGGCGATCCTGAGGGAGCTGATCGAGGAGCGCCCCCAGCATCGTCCCTTCTGGCTCACCCGGGCAAACGCCCTCATCGAGCTGGGACGCGAGGGCGAGGCGGCCGCGCACCTCGAGTTCATCAAGCGGATGGATATGGCGGATGCCCAGAGCTTCCGTTTGCTGGGCGACATCTACATGAATGCGCAGCTTCCGGAACTCGCCCTCGAGAACTACCTCGCCGCGCTGCGCGACGACGGACGCCTGCCTGTCCCCGCTTCACTCCGTACCGCCCGAAATATGACGCGCTTTGGCGCGTTCGACCAGGCCTCCATGTTTATCGACCAGGTGTTTGCCGTCCACGCGGACGCATTGACGGACGAACAACAGGCCGAGCTGTACAATCTGCAGGCTGAGATCGCCCTGGGGCAGGGCGATGATGAGCGGGCCGCAGGGATCCTCCAGGAGGTCGTGCGCGTCGACCCGCTCAATGGCGAGGCCCTCATTCTGCTCGGCGATTACTACACGCGCCAGGAGGATTTCGAGGAGGCCGAGTTCTATTACGAGCGCGCCCAGAATTCGGACCGGCACCGGGTTGACGCGCTCATCCAGCACGCGCGTATGCGTGTCGCCCAGCGCAATTACGGCAAGGCGGTCGAACTCCTCGAGGAGGCGCAGAGCCTGCGCCCGCGCCGCAACGTCGAGCAATACCTCAACGCCGTGCGCAGCGCCCACCAGGCATCGCTTTGATGAGCTGAAGCTTGGAACGGTCGAGCCCGGGTCGGCAACTTCGTAGCCGACTGCCATTCCGGCGCCGATTGCGTCCGACGGCCCGGCGTGTGCGCAAAGCCGGACCCGCGGACCCGAAGATTGGGTCGCGCCGGGGATTCCCGATCGGTGGTGAAATGAGCCGCTCTCTCCCCGTCGTAAGCGTTGTTAAGTTTTTGTTACACAGCCGGAGCGCCGCGCTCGTTGAAGTTCTTGCTAGGCCGGCCGTTTGTCGATCGTATTATATTGACAATAAGGATCTTATGTATCCATAAATGACGTCGGCAACCGCTTGGAAACCCCGCACAAAATGCTTGCACTGATCCTCCGAACGGTGCAATGCTAACTGTCGATCAAACTGAAACTCGCTTCAAACAAACCAAATAAGGACCAGAAATGCTTACCAACAAATCTAGGCGTTGGGCTCGCTTGAGCCTGATTTCTTCGCTCGCCGCCCTGTTTTTGGCGCCGGGCTTCGCCTTCGCGCAGGAGCAGGATGAGGAGCTGGAGACGTATACCGTCACCGGGTCTCGTATTTCTCGCCTCGATATTGAAACCTCGGGGCCGGTTGTATCCTTCGATCGCGAGGCAATCGACCGCACCGGGTATCAGACGGTATCGGATGTCGTGCGGAACCTGCCCTACCACTCGGGCTTCGCATTTGACGAAAAGTTCACAAACAGCTTCGCCCCGGGCTCGTCCGGTGTGTCGTTGCGTGGATTGGGACAGAACGCCACGCTGGTTCTGCTCAACGGACGCCGTCTGACGCAGTATGGGTTCGCCCAGAACATCACGGACAGCTTCGTCGATCTAAACAGTATTCCGATCGGCGCCATCGAGCGCATCGAGATCCTGAAGACCGGCGCTTCGGCGATTTACGGTTCGGATGCGATCGCGGGGGTTATCAACGTCATCACCCGGCGCGACCTCGAAGGCGTCACCGCTTCCGCCACCTACTCGGACACCTCCAAGACCGATATGTCGCAGTTCTCCTCGAGCGTCGGGGCCGGCGTCGTCGGTCCGCGCGGGAACCTGATTCTCACCGTCGATTACTACCGTCGGTCCAATCTGCAGGCGAGCGATCGGAGCTTCTCCGAAGATGCCGACCACTCGGACCGCGAGGACGGCATCAACTACCGCAGCGTCTGGGGCAACCCCGGATTCATCTTCCACGAGGGAAGTTTCTACCAGTTGCGCCCAGCCGATGAGTACGCCACGCAGGGACGTCCGACTCAGGCTGAACTGCTCGCCGGCGAACCGGGTCTGCCGTCGTTCAACTACGCGCCCTGGATCGATCTGATCCCGAGGACCGAACGCTACAGCTTCGCGGGGATCGGGGAGTACGATCTGTTCGACAACCTGACATTCTTCTCGGAACTCATTTACAGGAAGATCGAGACGAATCAGGACGCCGCCCCAACACCCGACACCGCCTTCCTGGACGGACGCTCGATGGCGGCGGACAACCCGTTCAATCCCTTCGACGTACCATTGACCTACGGGTATCGCTACATCGACCACGGCTCCCGCGTTACGGAGCTCGACACCGATGTCGCCCGTATCCTCGTAGGCCTGAAGGGATCGGTCGAGGATTGGAACTGGGAGACCGGTGCCCTTTGGAATCGGTCCAAGACGACCAATGTCGGGCGTAACTATCACTCCGATCCGGCCGTGCGCGATGCGCTCGCCTCTACGGATGAGGAAACCGCGCTGAATATCTTCGATCTGAACCCGCATCTGCGCGACGATCTGACGATCGAGACTATCCGCATCGGCGATTCCCGGATGCACTCGCTCGACTTCTTCGTCGACAACGCAAACCTCATCGAGGTGCCCGCCGGTTCCGTCGGCATCGCGGCCGGGGTCGAATACCGTCATGAAGAGGTCGAAGACCTCGCCGACTCGTTTACGACCTCCGGTCAGGTCGTGGCCTCCGGGGGAACATCGGCAGACGGTCGGCGTCACCTGGTTTCGGCGTATACCGAAGTCGTGATCCCCGTGGTGGAGCGCGTCGAGTTCGACGCAGCGGTCCGCTTCGAGGACTACAGCGACTTCGGCAACACCACGAAGCCCCGCTTCGGCGTCAAGGTCCGCGCGCTCGACGATCTTCTCGTGCGCGCCTCCATCGACCGCGGTTTCCGCGCCCCCTCGCTGGCCCAGCTCTACCTGG
>SLNJ01000038.1 GCA_007133065.1 Opitutales bacterium | reverse complement strand
CAAACCGAGAATCCTAAGTTACCATAAATAGCTTACATCAAACGACTTGTGAATTGCCCTTCGAGTCCCTCACCCTCCGCCAAAGACCTGTCGCAAGCCCATTGATTATAAGTAACTTACGAATTCCCAACGCCTTGAGGAACGACAGAAAAGTGTCCGCAAGTGCTCGCAAGTGCTCGCAATTAAGCTTTTTCACCTTAACTGGACCTTGACTGGGAACAGAATCAACCGGTGTTGAACAGCAGAAACAGGTCGCCTCTGCGGGTGCATTCTGGACGCGCCAGCTCGGGCCCGAGAGTCCCGACCACGTGTTCTCCGACGGGCGATTTGTGCATCCGGCACGCACTGGAATCCGTATCACTATCAGGAACAGGCCCCTGAACTGCCCCGCAACCCAAGCCCAGAGGAAACCATGGTAAGACGAACGCGATTTCATGCGCGCTGGAGCGCACTGCTTCTGGTGCCGCTGTATCTGACCATCGAACTACCGTTGGCCGCCGAGGAGGAGCCGGCGCACGTGGTCCGCGGACGAACCTTCGCGCTGCACATCAGCGCAGAACGCGAAGCACCCCCGGAGCTGGCGGCACAGATCGCTGCGGACCTTGAGGCATTGTTCGCCCTTTCCCCGCCATTCAGCAACTTGGGCGCCAATGTCCCATGGTTGGATTCGGCCCCGACGATTTCAGTCGGCCGTACCGGTGGCGTCACTTGGGAACAGACTATCCACGCCGTAACGGAGACGTGGCCCTATCTTGAACCACTTCGCAGCGCCGAGGAACGCCGGCGTCATCCGAGGTCCTCCGAGAGGTTCCGGGTTCCACAGCGGCTCCATCCCGAGCGTATTGCCGAGGAGGTCGCGGCGCATCCAATGGTCGGTGGTGCCGTGATGTCGCGGGTGTTCCGATTCGGAACCTACCTGGATTACGATCATGCCGAGCGTCTCTACACGGCATGGTACGGTTGGGGAGACTGTCCCTCAGGATGTATCTTTCGACGCGCGTATCAGTTCCACATCGCGGACGAAGAGGTTGAGCTGATCGATGCCTGGGGAACGCTGCCGAACCCCTATCGCCTCTACGTTCCGAGTCGGATCCGGCTGGCAGCGGGGGGAGCAATCACACTGGCCGGAAGCGATCTGCCTACGATGGAACTGCAATGGCACCATGATGATACGCTGATCGGCGATCCCGGGCCTGAATTGACGATCGACCCGATCACAGAAGCCGCCGAAGGAACTTACACGCTGCGCGGTGTGGATCTTCTGACGGGTGAAACCGTTGAGGGGGACACAATCGAATTCGTCGTCAAGGGACCGGATTTCGCTTGGGGCCGTGTGCCGGAACTGAGGCAACATAGCAATGAAGTAGGCGTAGGAGGTTGGATCGGGGATCATCCGGTCTTCGGGCTTTTCCGGGCGGCGTATCATCCCTGGATCGAGTTGTACCGCCACGGTTGGTGGTTCGAGATTGTTGCCGGCGACGGCAGCCGACTCTTCCACGATTCGCAATTGGGGTGGATCTGGACTGCAGACGACCTGTATCCCTACCTGTTCGACTACAGTGGCAGCCGATGGCTCTACTATTCGGAGGAGCGGTCAACGACTCAAAGCCGCTGGTTCTATGACTTCGCCCGGGAGATGTGGGCCAACCTCAGCCGCTCATCGGGACCGTGAGAGACGCGCTCACTTCCTCGACCCGGCGACGAGGTCCCCAGTCGGAGGGAGATGAGATGCTCGTGTTGGAGTTCCGGCTTCCTCCTTCGCAAAGCCTTCCAGCCTTCGCCCTCCGGGTCTACGGCGGACATGACGGCGGACAGGTCAGCGGTGCCTTTCTAAGATGCTAAGGTCACCCTGCCCGATCCGGGTATTCTCACCGTCGAGGAGACCTCGCGTCGGGGCATCGAGGCTAAGATGCCCCAACCGAACCCGGACTTCACGCCGTCGACTTGAACAACTTCAGGGCTCGCGGGCTGACGGGGCCGCCTCGCGCATCGTTCGGTTCGCGGCTCGAATCAGTTCAAAGATATAGGCGCCTTCGTTATCCGGAGCGATGTTGAAGGACCCTTCCTGGGGCGGATAGCCGAAGACCCAAAAGGCCGCCAAGGGGACGCCGTGATCGACGATGCTGTGGAACAGGTTTTTGTTTGGCTCGCGTGCCTGGTCGGGCCATGCACCGCGGGAAGCCCCAAACTCTCCCAAGAACAACGGCTTGCGCGCCTGCTTTGCGGTCGCCATGGCCACCCGGATCAACTCATCTTTCTCCGCCTCATCGGGGAAGCGCGTCCGATCTGGGCTGACGTATAGGTGGATGGTCAACATGTCCATCGGGTCGGGGTTGTCGCGCAGCAGCATCTCGCTGAACTGCTCTCGCGAGTCGAGCGACCAAGAGTTCTCATGTGCGTTGTGCCATGCGAACGGGCGCGGTGCGCTGTTCCCGCTCAAGATCGGCCGATGGGGGTCGAGTTGGCGTACCAGCGTGGCGAACTCGCGGAACGCCGCGACAATTGTCTCACCGGTGATGTCGTCGCGAGCGCTCCGCGTCGGCGGGGTTCCGAGGGCAACATTCACCGTCGGCCGATGCCTGTCCGCGTTGGGCAGATCCGCGGGCAGGTTGAACTCGTTCCCGAACTCCCACGCCCAGATCGCCGGTGACTGTTGATAGCGGGTAACCACTTCGCGGGTGTACTTCCGCATGAAGGCATGCGTATTGCTGTCAGGGTTACCCCATTGGTCGCGGGGTTCGCCTACAAGATCGGAGATGGTAGACGTTTGCCAGAAGAGCGAAGGGATGAGGCCGATCCCGTATTCCTCGGCTTTGGCGACGATCGCGTCGAAACGCAGGAAATATTTCTCTTTGTCGGTTTGATACAAGTGCCACTGTTTGGGCCAGAAGGGCACCGCCGTAAATCGGACGAATGGGATTTCATGCTCGGCGAGGATGCGCAAGCCATCCGTGTAGCAGAGTGCCCCGTCGTACAAGTCGTCCCCACCATTTCTGCGGATCACTTCGAAGTAGAACAGTCCGAAGTAGTTTAC
This sequence comes from Opitutales bacterium, assembly GCA_007133065.1. GTDB lineage: Bacteria > Verrucomicrobiota > Verrucomicrobiia > Opitutales > Oceanipulchritudinaceae > SLNJ01. The sequence continues at coordinate 1,401 of SLNJ01000038.1, read as the reverse complement.
ACCGATCCCGCGATAGGGTTTGCCATTCTTCAGCAACACCCCCTCCTCGCTGACCGTCAAGCCGAGCGCGGGTGAGTGGGCGCCGGGCTGTGCGGTCGCCGATGGCAAACTGTCGCAACTGGCGAACGACCAAGCGGGTAGTGGCCATGCGAACAGAATGCTCACGAGACACGCCCCAATTCCATTGATAAGAAATCGCTTTTCAAGCGGCGCGGGCACCCGCCCGCTGGAACCAGTCTGAAGGAGTCCTTTCATGATGCAATGAAGCGGAATCGGCCTGGTGGTGTCAGTAACTTTTTGAGTTTTCCATATCCCAGGTGACAGTCTCGAGCGAGGCTTGAATTGCTTCCCGCAGGGGATACAGAGCTGCAGAGGACGGAGGCAGGGTGCCCCCACCCTGCGAATCCCAACCTCCAATTCCTGTTTTCACCAATACCAGCGCATCGGGGCGCACGCACTATGCAGGAGGGTTGGCAGTACCGGGCGCAGCGACATCATTTTGGCCGAACGCATTCTTATTGCCGTATCGATTCCAGCCGTCATACCTGCTACGCGGACATTGGAAATGTAAACGATGCGAAGATTCAAAACAACTGGATTTATCGGACTGCTGCTACTGCTGGCGGGCGGGTTCGCCGAGGCACAGCAATATGGGGATTTTACGTACTCCGTCGACGAAGGCGAAGTCACGATCACCGGCTACACGGGCGCTGGCGGCGCCGTGGAGATTCCCGCTGTGATCGATGGCATGCCGACCACCGCGATAGGCCCGAGTGCGTTTTCATGGACTAGCATCACCAGCGTGACGATTCCTGATCGTGTTGCCAGCATCGGAGCAGAGGCCTTCCGGGGCTGCAGCATGCTACAGAGTGTGACGATCGGTGAAAGCGTCACCAGCATCGGCGACGAGGCTTTTGCGCTCTGCAGCAGCCTGACGAGCGTGACGATTCCGGACGGTGTCATCAGCATCGGAGAAAGGACTTTCTACCAATGCCGCAACCTGAGAAGTTTTGCGATTCCGGACAGCGTCACCAGCATCGGCAATTACGCGTTCTCCGGCTGCGCCAGTCTTGAGAGCGTCACGATCCCCAGCTCGCTCACCAGCATAAGGGAAGGGGTGTTTGGGAACTGCACCGGCTTGAGAAGCGTAACGATCCCCGACGGCGTCGTCAATATCGGCAAGGGGGCGTTCGGTGCTTGTCGCAGCCTGGAAAGCGTGGTGATTCCCGACAGTGTCAATAACATCACTGCCGTCCCATAGGCGTGTTGAAAATGTAGAAGAAAAAGGTGGTCGGCGGGGGGGTTCCGACCAAAGAATCCCCCCAGAATGAAACATCCAAAACCGACCAAACACAGCATCAGCGTACTTCACCAACTGTGCAACTTCATTCCGCCCTACCT
>SLNJ01000042.1 GCA_007133065.1 Opitutales bacterium | reverse complement strand
TTCGATAATTTACTGTCAACTCATAACGCGGTCATTTGGTTCGAAGCGGGAGATTGTTTGCGGAGAGTCAGTCGGCTGCGGGCGTGCTTCGCTCCGTCCGGCGAACCGGACGGAGCGCATGGTGAAAATCAGGCACACTGGAATAATCGGTCTTCGCTCCGGTTCCTACTCGGATAGACGATTGACCGGAGACTTATGGAGCACTTACATTATCACGTGGCTATGGTATCAGCCATACTTGTGGCGGGTCTCGGGCAGTTCGCCTGTGCCGCCCAGCAACCGTACAAACAATCCGAGCTGATGAGTGAGAAACGAGCAGCCGATCTGGAGGAGGAAAACGTCCTGCGCGCGCAGGGCCTTGAAATTGCCACGCTTGGCGCGGGGTGTTTCTGGTGTGTTGAGGCGGTCTTGCAGCGTTTGCCCGGGATTCGCTCGGTGACTTCCGGTTACATGGGGGGCGACCTCCACGACCCGAGCTACGAAGCGGTGGTGACGGGACGCACCGGTCACGCCGAGGTGGCCCAGGTGGTCTACAACCCGGAGGAGATCGGATATGACGCGTTGCTCGAAATCTTCTGGCGCATGCATGATCCGACGACACTGAACCGTCAAGGCGCCGATCGCGGGACGCAGTACCGTTCGGTTGTTTTTTATCACACGCCGCAACAGAAGGAGGTCGCGGAGGCATCGCTGCGGGCGGTGGATCGGTCGGGGGCCTTCCGCGATCCGATCGTGACGGAGATCGCGAAGGCCGGACCTTTCTATCCCGCTGAATCGTACCACCAGAACTACTACAAAAGCAACCGGGAGGCTCCGTACTGCCGCTACGTGATTCTCCCCAAACTCAAGAAACTTGGGTTGGAGGACGAGTAGGAGCCGGTCCCCCGGTGGTCGCGGCCTGACGCGAGCGCAACCGGCACGGCACCACTCTCTGGCAGCGGTTCCATGGGCCGGGAACGCCGCGGGTGATGCGGAGCGGGGGCTCCTCATCCTTGGGTGGTCGCCACGCGCGTGCAGCGACATTTTCCCTTCCCCTTGGGCTGATGCTTGTTAGAGTGGCGGCTTTTGACGATGAAGGATATCGCGATTCAGGTGGAAAATGCCTCGAAGACCTACCGGATGTGGGCCTATCCGCGAGCCCGCTTGTCCGGCGGGATCGCGGAACGGCTCGCCCGCCCTTGGTGGATCCCCGGATCGCTGCGCCGGGCGCTGTTCCGGTTTCACAGGAGCGTGTGCCGGGACTTCCACGCGCTGCAAAATCTGTCTCTGGTGGTGCAAAAGGGTGAGACCTTCGGGATCGTGGGGCGGAACGGCTCGGGCAAGTCGACTCTGTTGCAACTGATAGCCGGGGTCCTACAGCCAACGTCAGGACGGGTCCTGGTCGACGGCCGGGTGGCGGCGTTGCTCGAACTCGGCGCCGGATTCAATCCCGAGTTCACGGGCCGGGAGAATGTTTTTCTGAACGCGTCGGTGTTCGGTCTGACCCGCCGGGATATCGAGGCGAAGTTCGATGAAATCGCGGACTTTGCGGATATCGGGGAATTTATGGAGGAACCGGTCAAGACATACAGCAGCGGTATGATGATGCGCCTGGGATTCTCCGTCCAGACCGCGCTCGATCCGGACCTTCTGATCATCGATGAGGCGTTGTCGGTTGGAGACGAAACATTTCAGCGGAAGTGTTTTTCGCGGCTGGAGCGGCTCCGGGAGGCCGGTAAGACGATCCTTTTTGTGTCGCACGATTCCGGAGCAGTATTGAACCTGTGCCGTCGCGCGATCTTTCTGCACCGTGGGGAGTTGATTTTGGAGGGGCCGCCGAAACCGGTTGTCAACGCGTACCAACGGGTGGCGCATGCGGCCCGGGATCGGGTCGATGATGTGCTGAATCAGATTCGGCGTGACGCGGTCTCCGGTGGAATGCGTGCTGCCGGAACGGCAGCGGCAGGTGAGGGGTCGGCACAAGGGTCGTCCGGGGCGCAAACGGAGCCTGCGCCGCAGGAGGACGAGTCGTTCTACGATCCCGAGCTAACCTCCCGCAGCGTGGTCGAGTACGACAGTATGGGGGCATTGATCGAGCACGTCGCCGTGCTGGACGACCACGATCGCCAGGTAAACGTCCTTATTCGCCGGCAATTCTATACGTTCTATTACCGGGTCCGATTCGAGAGGGAATGCCAGAACATTTCCTTTGCGATGCTCCTGAAGACGCTCAAGGGGCAGGAACTGGGGGGGTACTCGACAAACACGCAGGCGATTCCGCATGTGCCGGCGGGGCAGGAGTATGAGGTGCGATTTCGTTTCCAGTGTCTCCTACGCCCGTGGGTGTACTACTTCAACGCCGGCGTGGAAGGCCCGGTGGAGGACAAGCGGGCCTACGCCCACCGCCTCGTCGATGCCTACGTGATTCGGGTGCGGGAGGAGAAGGAGACAACCGCAACCGGGATTGTTGATTTTCTTATCGAGCCGAGCGTCACGGTGGTCAAGGAGCGGGGGGTTCCGATATGAATCAAACAACCGCGAATTCCAGGGTTCTCCTCGTCCTCGGCATGCATCGCAGCGGCACGTCGCTGCTGGCGAGCGTGTTGAAGGACCATGGCGTGCCGATGGGACGCGAGCTGCTTGGCCCGAGCAAGGGCAATCCGCACGGTCACTATGAGGACCGGGCGATCCTGGAGTTTCACGAGCGTATCCTGGCGCGCGTGCGCGCCGAGACGGGCCGGGTCTTCGACAACGGTTCGATGGTTGCCGACCCCGAGGCGATCGAGTTGCTCCCGGAGGAGGTGGAGGAGGGCGCTCGGCTGGTGGAGGAACGGAGGAAGCCGGGATTGTGGGGGTGGAAGGATCCGCGCACGTGCCTGTTTCTCAATTTCTGGCGCGAGCAAGTGGGAGGGTTTCGCAGCATCATCATCTACCGCCATCCGCTGGAGGTCTATTTCTCATTCCTGCGCCGCGGCAACAACTACGATCAACTCGTCTACCCGGAGCAATTGATTCGTGCTTACGGAGTCTACAACCGCGAACTGCTCGAGCTGCACGACGGGGATCCCGGCCGGCATCTGGTTCTGAACGCCAACATGGTATTTCAGGATTCCGCCTGCTTTGCCCGCGAGCTTCAGGGGTTCATCGGTATGCAGTTTTCGGAGGAGACGATTGCGCGGCGGTTTCACAGGAAAGATTTTCACGGGTTGGCGGTGAGCGAGTCGCTGCACCGGATGTTTGCGGCCGCTTTCCCCGAGGAGGCCGGAGTTTTCGAGGCGTTGCAGGAGCGCGCCGCGCAGCCATTCCCATTGACACCTTCCACGGAAGAGGACGCGTCCGTGCGGCAGTGGGAAAAATCGATTGTCGCGCTCGGGAAAGAGCTGCCGCGGGAGGCGCGGCAATCGCTGTTCGGAGTCGTCGAGTTCGCCGCCTCGCGAATGAATTGGCGCGAGCTCCGGGAGGTCCGCGAGGCGATTGCCGCGGATCTTCGCCGGATGCTTGCATGGGATCGTCAGGAACACGAGCGTGTCGTCGCAGGATGGATGGCGCAGAAGAAGATTATCGACGCGCTCGAGGAGCGCAACAAGGCGATCCGGGACAACTGGGATGCGCACTCCCGCAAAGCGCAGGAGGTTTGGAAGGAGCTGACGAAGGTCGGGAAAAGCTGGGAGAAACAACGCGACCTGCTCAACGAGTGGCACGAGAAGATCAAAGAACAGGATGCTGCGCTGGAGCAGCAGCAGAAACGAATTCAGGAACTGGAGGCCGAGCTCGCCGCAGCGCAGTCGGACCGTTCCTCGAACCCGCCCGAAGCCATGCAATGAAGATCTGGATTCTCACCTCGGAAACACCGGAATACATCGGGGGTGGCATTGCCCGGTATGTGGATAACGTGGCGCGCGGAATTGCACGGTACGGTCACGAGGTTCGGGTGATCTCCCGGGGCGATCGGCCCGGTGAGCGTGAGATCGTTCCGGGATACACGCTGCAGGTATTTCGCGAGCACCGGGAGCGCCCGGAGCCGAAGCGGCCTCCAAAACGACCGGACGAGCATCCCCATTTCCCATACAACCTGCTCGATTACTGGACAGCTCTGAGCTACCAGTACGCCGAAGAGATCGCCGCAACCGTGTCGCGGGTAGGGGCTCCCGACCTGATCGAGTCCCAGGACTACGTTGCGATCTCCTACTACGCGCAGCAGCGACAGATGCTGGAGTCCGACTACCTTCCCGGCGTTCCATTTGTTCTACACCTTCATTCGCCCGATTTCATCCTACAGCGCGCAAATCAGGAGCCCGAGTACCTTTTGCCCCAGTATTGGCACGGCCGGATGGTCAAAGCAAACCTGGTGGCTGCGGACGCAATTGTTTCGCCGAGCCACTACCTTGCAGAGCAGGTGTCGGATGAACTCGCCGAGCACGATCTGGAGGTGACCCGCATTCCGTACCCATGGACGGATCCCGCCTCGGATCAGGCGGAGGGGAATACTCCCGACCCCAGTCGCGTTCTCTACCTTGGCCGCCTGGAGTACCGCAAAGGTGTCGTCCAGCTCCTGCGCGCCTGTGAGAATCTTTGGCGTGACGGATCGGGTTTTACGCTTGAGATGGCCGGTGGCGATACGCCGTACACGCCGCGGGGCGAGATGATGGGAGCGTTTATCCGGCGGCGGTATCGACACCGTATTGAGAGCGGGCAGCTCCGGTTGCTCGGTCAAATAGAGCAGCCGGCGCTGTTTGCCGAGATCTGCGGTGTCGGGACGGTGGTGATCCCGAGTGTCTGGGAGAACTTTCCGAATACCTGTATCGAGAGCATGATGTTCGGCAAGGTCACCGTGGTTTCGAAACACGGCGGTCAGGCTGAAATGGTGGGATCGGATGAGCGGTGCGGGTTCTGCTTCGATTGGTCGGTGCCGGGCGAGTTCGAGACACGGCTGCAGGGGGCGCTGGCGCTCTCGGAGACCGAGCGTGCGGCGATCGGCCGGCGCGCCCGAGCCCGCATCGAGGAACTCTGTCATCCCGATCGCGTGATTCCCGCGCGCATCGCCCATTTCGAATCGGTGCTCGCCGCGCGCCGGCCGCGCGCGTTCTTTCCTTTTATCGACCGCGAATCCGCGACGGGCGGCGTCAATGAGCGCATCCCTGAAACGGGAGGCGAGCCCGGGCGCGTCTCCGTGATTGTGCCATTCTACAACCTTGCGAATTACCTGGGCGAGACCCTGGAATCCGTGCGTGCGTCCGATTATGCGGATATCGAAACGATCGTAGTGGATGACGGGAGCACGGATACCGAGAGCATTGCGCTTCTTGAGCGGTATGAGGCGAATCCGCCAATGCGGGATCTCCGGATTGTCCACAAGGCAAACGCCGGGCTGGCCGCGGCGCGGAACACCGGAGCTGAGGCCGCGACCGGCGAGTTCCTTGTCTTTCTCGATGCGGACGATCTCGTGGAACCCGCCTTTATCTCGCGGGCCGTCACGATCTGTCGGCGGTATCAAAATGTTCATGTTGTGTATTCGTGGGAACGGTACTTCCAGGACAGCGACGACATCTGGCCGACATGGAACCTGGAGTTTCCCTATCTTCTCGGCAAGAACCAGGCACCGGCGCGCGCGCTGGTGCGGCGGGACGCTTATCTGGCATTTGGGCGGAACAAGTCGCGGATGGCCTACAACTACGAGGATTACGACGGCTGGGTTTCTCTGGTTGCCGCAGGTTGCGGCGGCGTCAGCATCCCGGAGTGCCTCGTTCGCTACCGGTTGCGCAAAGACTCGCTCTGGCAGACTTCGAATCGACACCAACAGCTGTTTCTACACGAGCTGATGCTGGAACATCACGGTGACCTCTACCGCCGCTATGGTCCGGAGTTGTTCGGGCTGCTGAACGCAAATGGATCGGCGCAGCGCTGGGCGCATCCCGGATGCCTGAATCCGGTAGACAAGGAGGACTTGTGGAAGGGGGAGTTCCTCGCGCGGATCGAGCGCGACTGGGCCAATATGACAAAATGCCTGGAAGATCGCGACCGTGCGATTCGGGAATTGCAGGAGGGCGTCGAATGGAACCAGAAGGAGTGGCAACACTACAAGGAAGTCAGCCGGAAACTGCGCGAGGAGGCGGACTGGCGCAAAGCTTGCATGGAGCGCTTGGAGCGCGAGGTTGCCGAGTTGAACGAGCAATTAAGCCGAGAACGTGACCGCTCAGAGGCGCCCCGTTCCGATCCATGATGAAGATCTGGATTCTCAGTTCGGAGGTTGCTTCGGCCCAAGTCGGAGGCATTGCCCGCTATGTCGATAATTTTGCTCGGATTCTTGGAGGGGCCGGACACGAGGTGCTGGTCATTTGCCAGGGGGCGGAGGATCGCACTCGGCAGGTGGCGAAGGGATACCGGGAGTTGACGTTCCGATGCCGCCACGACCGGCTCTCCGAAGCGTGGCCGGGTGGAGATCCCGTAGAGCACCCAGCCTATCCCTTTCAGGTTATGGACTACCGAAGCGCGCTGTCGCATCAGTACGCTGAGGTTGTGCGCGAGCTGGTCCGTGAGCAGGGTGAGCCGGACGTTATCGAGTGTCAGGAGTATAATGCAATCGGCTATTTCGTAATGCAGGACAAGCTGGTGCGTCGCGGCTACCTGGAGCGTACTCCGCTCATCGCGCACCTCCACACCCCGGACTTCCTGACCTCAAAGTGGAACCGGGATTCCCGTTATTGCCTGCCCGGTTATTGGATCGGGCGTATGGAGCAGGCGTTTATCGTGGGAGCAGATGCACGATTGTGTCCCTCACGCTACCTGGTGCCGGTGCTGCGGGAGGAGTTGGGCGAATCCGATCTCTCGGTGGAATCGATTCCGCTGCCCGCCGGGGAGTACCCGGAGCCGACCGGGGATCAGTCGGTTGCAGAGCGCGAGCTCTGCTACTTTGGGCGCATCGAACCGCGCAAGGGCGTCGCCGAGTTCCTTGGGGCGTGTGAGAATCTGTGGCGCGATGGCGAGCGTTTCACAGTTCGACTGATCGGCGGTCCGGTTCACTTTCACCCGAAGGGTGAACCGTTCAGCGAAACGATTGAGAAGCGGTTCCGGCAGCGGTTTGGATCGGGGGAGATTATTCACGAGCGCGCCCTGCCGCATGATGAGGTGTTGCGGCGGGTGAGCGGGGCGGGTGCTGTCGTGATTCCGAGCCTCATCGAGAATTTCCCCAACACCTGTCTGGAGGCCATGGCGCTGGGAAAGGTGGTGGTAGCTTCGCGTCAGGGGGGGCAGTCGGAGATGATCGGGGAGAACGATTCGTACGGTCTGCTCTTTGACTGGAAGCGGGACGGGGAGTGTGAGGCGGCGATCCTGCGGGCGCTGCGCATGGGCTCGGATGAACGGGTGCGCATCGGCGAGGCCGCACGCACCCGGATACGTGAACTCTGCGATCCCGAGCGTATTCTGCGCCGCAGGTTGGAACACTTCGCTGCCGTGCGCGCGATCCTTGAGCCGCGGCGCACCTACCCGTTCCTCAACCCGGAGATTCGCCGGGGGCCGGAGGGGGCGGCGGCCGTCGTCGGGCCAGGCCAAGAACGGCCCCGGGTATCCGCGGTGGTACCGTTCTACAACCTTGGGGCGTATGTTCTCGAGACAATCGACTCTCTGCTGGCGTCGACGGCGCCGCCGGACGAGATCCTGATTGTGGACGATGGCAGCACGGCGAAGGCGAGCCGGGAGGTGCTCGATGATCTGGAGAGCCGGGATCTTCCCGGGCTGCGAATTCTCCGAAAGCCGAACGAAGGGTTGTCCCTGACGCGCAATTACGGGGCGGAGCAAGCCAGTGGGGAGTATCTTTTGTTCGTGGACGCGGATGATTGCGTCGAGCCAGAGTTCCTGGAGAAGGCGTGCTACCTGCTGGATTGCTATGAAAATGTGCACTACGCTTATGCCTGGGCGAGGTTTTTCGACGGGAATGCGGGGTTGTGGGTCTCATGGAGCACGGATCTGCCTTATCTGCTGGCACACAATCTGTTGATACCGGTCTGTCTTGTGCGACGTTCGTCTTTTCTCGAGTACGGACGCAACAAGCGTAAGATCGAGTATGGGCTGGAGGACTACGAAGCGTGGATCGGGATGGCGGAAGCCGGCTGTGGCGGGGTGAGCATCCCCGAGCCGCTGGTGCGGTACCGGGTGCGGGAGAAATCGATGTACCAGGTGATGAACAAACCGCAGATGCTGTACTTGTTCGATTTGATCAGCGCGGAGCACCCTCGTCTCTACGAACGATACGGGCGCGAGTTATTCAATCTGCAGAACGCCAACGGGCCGGCATTCATGTGGAATATGCCGTGCAGCTGGCAGACGCCGATCGACGAAGCGTTTCAGCGCGCGTATACCGAGGCCGACGCGATGCGCGCCGAGCGCGATGCAATCTGGCACGAGAAGGAGGCGTTCCACGAGCAGCTCATGCGCTACCGTGAACGGTACGGGGAGCTGTGAAAATCGCCTCTGGCGCTGTTCAGAATGCCGGAAAAGCTCCGCAAGACCGCGGCTGCCTCCTGTCAAAACCATGAAGGCAGAGTTTTTGAACAGGAGGTCGGCGAAAACTCCATGGGCGGCCTGAAAACCCGCTATGGCAGAATCGCCCGCACCTTGGCCGATCGCGACAATAATCTTATCAGCTGATAATAAATCTGTCGTAACCTTCCATCCGGGTTTGGGAAACGACGTTGCCGGCGGAGGTTGGGGTGTCCAGAAACCCCGGCACTCACTGCCATTCGGGCGGGTTCTGGAGTTCGGGGCGGAGGACGCCGATGCAGCGGAGGTTCCGGTAGCGTTCGGCAAAATCAAGGCCGTATCCGACCACGAATTCATCGGGAATCTTGAAGCCGACGAAGTCCGCGTGAAATGGGATCTCGCGCCGTCCGATCTTGTCGAGCAGCACGCAGACGCGCAAGGAGGCCGGGCCCATCTTCTTGAGGAGATTGACAACGCGTGCGAACGTTCGACCGGTGTCGAGGATGTCGTCGACCAGCAGCACGTGATGTCCCTTGATCGGGAGGCGCAGGGTATCGATCAGTTCCGGGTTCCGGTGCGGGCGTGTGTCGTCGCGGTAGGTCGACACGCGCAGGCAGTCGAGCCGGATCGGCAGGTCGATGCGGCGGATCAGGTCGGCGGTGAACGGGATGGCCCCGTTGATGATGGAGATGACGATGATCTCGTCCTCGTCGCGGTAGACCTCGGAGATCTCCCGCGCCAGTGCATCCACACGCCGGCGGATGCACTCCTCGGTGAGGAGGACGTGGCTGAGATCGGATTCGAGTGGTGGAGTCATGAAAATCAAACGCCCGACCACCGGAGTGATCGGGTCAAAATTTCTTGGTGCCGCAGTTCGGCGAAACTGTCAACCGGGATCGGGCCGGGGACGGTGAACGGGCGTGATTTCTATTTGGACTTCGGTGGGGCGTGCGCCCTGTTGGAGTCCCGGCTTCAGCCGGTTTTCGAGACCCGATGGAGCTCCAATGGGACCGCATGAATGCGGGACTCCAACAAATCCGTCTAAATAGAGATCCCGTGGGTGAACACGGGCGTGATTTCGAGTGTGGGATCTGTTGGAGCGTTCACGCGGTCGGGGCGTGCGTCGCCACCTCTCGCCGAGGCTGAGGAGGTACGGTGTTCTTAGGCTAGTACTCCTGCCAGGCGCCGGTCCCGTAGTCGTAGTATTGCCTGGAGGCGGGGGCGACGTAGATCCAGCCGGCGCCGGCCGCGGAGTGGCGGTAGGCGTGGAACCCGAATGGATCGGCGCCCTCTTGAACGATCCACAACCATGCGCCGCTGTCGATCGCGAGCGTAAAGACCCACGGCCAGTAGGCGTCGAAGACCCATCCGATGTCGACCTGTGGCTCGGCGGAGGAATCGCGCCAGCCTTCCTGTCCGGGAAGGTCCGACCACCACGAGGCTGCAACCGGTTCGATTCGGTAGACGCCCCCGTCGGAGTGGTCGGTGGCGAAGTAGAGGAATCCGCCGGGGCTGGTGCGCACGTCCCGGATGCGTCCGTAGGCCCCGCGCAGCAGATCCTCCTCGTGTTCCACACTGCCGTCCGCGACGACGACGCGGCGGATGTGTTCCTGCACGAGGGCGCCGATGAAGAGATCGCCGTGCCACTCCGGGAGCGCGGTGCCGCTGTACCGGGTGAGACCGGACGGGGCGATCGATGTGGGGCCCCACCAGGTGAGCGGTTCCTCGATGTCGTCACGCTCGTGCGGGAGGTCTCCGATCGGCGCATCCGTGCCGTATTCGGTTCCGTAGGTCGCCACGGGCCATCCGTAATTGGCGCCGCGGCGGATCAGCATCAGCGTATCGCCACCCCGAGGCCCGTGCTCGTGTTTCCAGATTTCGCCGCTGACGGAGTCGATATAGAGTCCCTGTCCGTTGCGGTGTCCGTAGGAGTAAATCTCGGGAAGGGCGCCGTCGACGCCGACGAACGGGTTGTCATTCGGGATGCTGCCGTCCTCGTGCAGGCGCAGGAGTTTCCCGTGCGCCCGGTCGAGGCGCTGCGCCATGTTGCGCTCACCCCGGTCGCCGATGGTGACGAACAGGTATCCGTCCGGATCGAACGCGAGCCGGCTCCCGAAATGCTGACCTCCGCCCGGCGGATGCGGCATTCGGTAGATGGTATGGAGATCCTCGATACGCCGGTTCTCCAGATCCAGGCGGGCGCGGGTGACGGTTGTTCCGATGCCGCCGTCGTAGGAGGTGCTCTGTGAGAGATAGATCCAATGGTTGTCGGGAAAATCCGGGTGGAGCACGATATCGAGCAATCCGCCCTGGCCGGTGGCGGTCACCTCGGGCAAACCGCCGATGGGGGTCGGGCGTCCGCCCTTGTGGTGGAGCAGCCGCCCGCCGCGTTCGGTGACAAGGAGGGAGTCATCGGGGAGGAATGCGATCGCCCACGGGTGCGCGAGCGGAGCGACGACGGTGGCGACCCGGAACTCGTGCACCTCCGACTGGTAGGTATTGCCGGCGAGGACCGGTGGGGCGGCGCCGAGCAGGAGGGCTGCCGCCGCGGCCGGGAGCGGCAGAGCGGCGTTGAGCAGCCCTTTGTGGACACGGCGGACGGGCAATCGGGGGAAGCGGGGATATCCGAAATAGCGCATGGAGTTCAGAATACGACGTGGAGAAGGGCGTGTCAAACGGCAGGTGCGGGTCCGGATGGGGTGGGGCGGAGGGCAGAGTCGGCTGTCGAATCCTGCCTAACAGTTGACGGGTTCAGTGTCGGCAGTTGTGGGGGCGGTGTGAGATCGTGATTAATCTCATTTCCGTGTTGTCGACGGCAACGCGGTTGGCAACACGTATCGAAAAGCGCCGCCGCCGCGCCGGTTTTCGCGCTATCCTCAATCCTGCGGACGGCTCGGTGATCCGTCCCTACCATGTAAGGGCGGTTCGGCAAAATGGTGCGGCTAGATGGAACTGTACGGATCGGCGGCGTCGCGCATGCCGTCGCCGAGGAAGTTGAATGCGAGAACGGTGATGATGATGGGCAGGACGGGCATCAGCATCCACGGGTAATTGGCGACGGCTTGCAGTTGCATGCAATCCTGCAGGAGGACGCCCCAGCTGACGACCGGCGGGCGCAACCCCAACCCCAGGAAGCTGAGCGCGGTTTCACCGAGGATCATGGCGGGCACGCTGAGGGTCAGGACCACGATGATGTGGCTGGTGAATCCGGGGACGAGGTGGCGGAAGAGGATGCGCCGGTGGCTGGCGCCGAGCAGACGGGCGGCGACGGCGTAATCCTCCTCGCGCAGCGACAGGATCTTGCCGCGGACCACGCGTGCGAGGCCGGTCCATCCGAGCAGGCTGAGTACGATGGTAATCCCGAGGTAGATGACGAGCAGCGGCCAGTCCGCCGGCATGATGGCGACGAGCGCGAGCCAGAGGGGGAGTTGTGGGAATGAATTGATGACTTCGATCGCACGCTGGATGAGTTCGTCGACCGCGCCTCCGAGGTATCCCGATATCCCGCCAATCACGATCCCCAGAATGGATGTAAGAAAGATCGCGATCATCCCGATTGAGAGGCTGATCCGGGCGCCGTGGATCATGCGCCCGAAGATGTCGCGCCCGTACTTGTCGGTGCCTGCGAAGTAGAACGTAGCGAGGGCTGGATCGATCGATCCGTTCTCCACGGCGCGGCGGTCGACTCCGAAAAAGCGGCGGTCGGTATCAAAAATCCCCCAGAGTGTGTACGGTTCGCCGCGAACGAAGAATCCGAGCGGTACCTTGGTGTCCTCGACCGGCAAAAAACGCTTCCGGAACGTGAGCGGATCGCGTTCGAGTTGAAGGGCGTCAACGTGCCAGCCGTGATCAAAGCTGAATTTGGGGAGTTGGGGCGGTGCGTAGATGTAGTCGAGGTTGCGGGTGTCGCGGGGGTATGGTGCGAAAAACTCGGCGAAGGCCGCGGCGATGTAGAGGGCGATCAAGATGAAAAGCGAGAAGACGGCGAGGCGGTGGCGCCGGAACCGCATGCGGACGAGCTGCCACTGGGAGAAGGTGGCGATCGCGGCGGCGGGCGATTCGATCACTTGATCGGACGGACTCTGTGCCGGACCGTTTGTCATCATTCGGCGCCTCCCATTCGGATGCGGGGATCGACCCAGAGCAGAAGCAGGTCGCTGACCAGAGTGCCGAGGACGGTCAGGAGGCTCAAAACCATCAGCATCGAGCCGGCGAGGTACATATCCTGGGTCATCAGCGCGCTCAGGAGGAGCGGGCCGACCGTCGGCAGGCTCAATACAATCGCGACGATTGCGCCCCCGGAGACAAGTTGCGGAAAGATCTGTCCAATCCCCGAGATGAAGGGATTGAGCGCCAGGCGCACCGGATACTTCAGGATCAGCTTTGCCGGGCGCACGCCCTTGGCCCGCGCCGTGGTCACGTACGGCTTGCGCAGTTCATCCAGCAGGTTGCCCCGCATGACGCGGATCATCCAGGCGGTACCGGCGGTCCCGATGACCACGACCGGCACCCAGATGTGTTGCATCAGATCGACGAACTTCCCCCAGGTCCACTCCGGTTGCGCGGCGTACTCGGGCGAGAAGAGACCGCTGACCTGGGTGTCGAACGCCGCGGCGCTCACATACATCAGAATCAGCGCGAGCAGGAAGTTCGGAATGCACATTCCGAGGAAGCCGATGACTGTGAATATGTAGTCACCGATTGAATACTGCCGGACGGCCGAGAATATTCCGATCGGGATCGCGAGCGCCCAGGTGAAAATGACGGTGAAGAGGGAGATCAGGAACGTGAGGAGGATTCGGTCGCCGACCACCTGGTTGACCGGGCGCGAGTCCTCCATGGAACGGCCGAGATGCCCCTGGAGCAGTCCCTTGTCGGGGGATTCAAAACTAAGGAACCACGGGAGCCCGAGCCATCGGATGTAGCGGACGACGGTCGGGTCGTCGAGGTGGAAGAGTTCGCGCAACTGCTCGATCTCCTGGATCGCACCCTCGTCGCCCTCCATCTCGAGCTCGAGGATGCGTGCTTGGATATAATCGCCCGGAGGTAGTTGGATGATAACGTATGTGGCAACAGAGATGACGAGGAGGGTCGGCACTAGAATGATGCAGCGGCGTCCGATGAAGGGGTGGCGGACCGCGATAAGGATGGCGCCGGCTATGAGAATACCGTAGATCAGGTACCGGATGAGCGACCCGGCGGCGAAGCCGGCGTTCTGCGCGCCATCGTCTGCTCCGGCGTTGATGCTGAGGGTCGGGTCGGATCGAATCTCGATCATCGAACGCTCCATCTGGACGATTGCACCGGGGGAGTCGCGGGGATCGTCGAAATAATAGGTGTCGAGTCCGGCATTGGCCGGCGTGTTGAAGATATGGCCGACGATCGCGGTGCGGGGCACGTTGCGGAATCCGTCCTGCACGATGACGAGCTGGGGCGGGGGTGTGCTGATATTGATCGTCCAGACGTTCTCCGCAGCGATATCGAGTACCTCCCGAAATATGCGGCTCTGCTCCTCGAGGTCTTCCGCCGCGAGTGCGGCATCGAGGATGGTCATGCTCCGGCGCACCGGGTGGTCCTCCGGCGGCTCGAGTGCCAGGGGGCGTTCGTCCGCTTCCGGGTGACCGTAGAGCCCGCCGAAGGCGTACCAGGTGCCGTACCCGGGAGCATTGAGCGACCAGCCGCCGACCGGTACGAAATTGCGCGGCTCGACGAGCGGGTAGAACTCGCTCTCGCCCATCCAGACGCTCAGGTCGTGTTCCAACCCGTAGAGCTGCCGGGTCCAGAGGCTGCGCGCGCGTTCCTGGAGAATGACCCGGACGCCGACGCGGCCCCAGTGATCGATGAGGAATTCGGATGGGCCGGTGCCGGTATAATCGGTGACGTGCAGGTAGAAAGCCATGCGCGTGCCGTCGGGAAACGTTCGATATCCCTCCGCATCCCGGCCGGTCAGGCCGATGTCATCGAGCAGTGCGCCGGCCCGGTCCGGGTCGTGATCGGTGAAACTGTGGAAGAGCGGGGGATGGTGGAAGATCGACTCGCGCCCCGGGTCGAGCTGGGCGGGCTCGGCGAGCCCGTCATAGTCGGCGACGATGATCTCGCGCCGGTCGATCGCGAGGGAGAGGGCTTGCCGGAACCGTGGGTCGTTGAGGAGCTTGTTCTTCCAGCGCGTCGCGGGGCGGTCGGGATCGACGCGGCGGTTGAGGTTGGGAAAGACGCAGAACACCGAGCGGGAGCCCTGGAACCAGTGGTAGACGTCGTAGTTGTTGGCTTCCCGCTGCTCCATGTACAGGGTGTAATCGTCGTATCGGATGTGCCGGAGCTGCATCGAGATGTCCCCGGCGGCCGCGGTGACGGAGATCATCCCCTCGGAGCGCAGGTCGAAGAGGACGCGGTCGAGATAGGGCAGTTGATTGCCCTCGGTGTCGACGGCGTAGTAGTACGGGTTGCGGACGAATTCGTACGGCGGTGTGCGATGATAGCTGCGGGGTACCCACGGCCACATGCGGGGGTGGTCGGGATTGCGGTCGTTTTTGAGCCGGAAATACGCCGAGCGGGGCGACCGGATCCCCTGAACCCGCATCATTTTCTCTCGCATCTCCGGATCGCCGATCTCGGGATGGAACGGTTTCAGGTAGTGCTTCGGCGCCCAAAAGTCGTGCTTGGCCATCCGCTCGGGAAACGTCCCGTTCGGCTGGGGGAAAATGAACCGGACCGTGTACCGGTCGACTTTCTCGACCTCGCCGAGTTCGCCGCGGATCACCATCCATGGCGGCCGTTGTTCAAAATGCTGAACCTCATGCTCCCACCAGTAAAGGATGTCGTCGGCGGTGAAGGGGTGCCCGTCCGACCAGCGCGCGCCCCGGCGGAGGTGGACCGTATATGCGCGGCGGTCATCGGAGACCTCCCAGTCGCGGGCGAGGTGCGGGACGAGTGGATAGCCGAGCGGTGACCACCGCAGCAGGTGTCCCCCGGCAATCCGCCATGAGACGACTCCGACGTCCCCATCGGAGGTGGCAACGCGATACCAGGTCCCGCCGTAGTTGCCGATGCCCTCTACGCCCTCGACGACGGCCGGTTCGGGCCCGGTGCGTTCGGCCACCGGTTCGATCCGACCCCGTTCCACGAGCCCGGCGAGCAGGGGCGGGTCCCCGCGCGGGAACCAGGGCGCCGACTCACCGGCTGAGTAGTCGACTGCGCGGTGGAGGACCGGGAGGTTGTCCGGGTCGAACGAGGTGTCGCGGTCGCGTTCGACGGCGGCCACGGTTTCCGGATCGTAGTCGGGCGCCGCCACACGCGCCCCGATGCCGAACAGCATCCCGAAAACGTAGAACACGCCCAGCACGAACGCCCCGGCGGCGAGGGTGAGGCCGAGGTGCGTGGCGAGCCGTTTGATCGGTGGCATGGCTGGGGCTGGAGAGCGTCGAAGAAAATCGGCGTAACCGCCGCTTTTCGATACGTGTTGTCAGCCGCGTTGCGCCTGACAACACAGAAATAGAGATCGATCGTGATTT
>SLNJ01000141.1 GCA_007133065.1 Opitutales bacterium | reverse complement strand
TGAGCGAGCACTTGTACATGGGAGCTCCGAACGCGATCAGCAGCGCTTGCGGCAAATACGAGCGCGAGGTTCAAAACAGATGCAAGTACGCCAAACGACTGCGGAATCTTAGAAATGAACATCTTTTGCCGGCCCGATCCTGATCTCCTGCCAGCGCTTCGGCCACAATCCGCTCGATTATATCAAGGACGTGCTGCACCGCCTCACTCGGGAGCCGGACCGCTGCAACCCGCGTGACCCCGCCTCACTGACACCAAAGAACTGGCACCCGTCCGCCTGAGACGGATATCCTCAGCGTGGCCGCTGAGTCATCCACACCGCCAGCAATGCCGGCCAGTGATAAGGGTGGAGTTTGAGTCAGATACGGAGAAGCGACACTACGGGCGGAATCTGGGTGTCCGGCGCACCGCGTGCCGCAGTCACAGAACGCGGCTGTTCAACACGAAGGTCCAGCCGCCTTCGTACCCGTACACCCACGTTTCGATTGCCTCTGCAAAGTGCCATTCCTCCTCCGGAAACGGGTTGTCCCAGACGTACGCCCAGGTCCCCCGCAACGCGGCCAGATTCGTCCGGTGGGGATCTTTCCAGACCAGGTGCGGAAGGAACAGCCACCGCTCCAGGTCGAAACTGTACGCATACGGGGCGTCGCCGAACCAGACGTCCCGCCCCAGCATCCCGGCAGCGATCACCCGCATGGCGTCCGCTTCGTCGTCCGTCACCGGTGGAAATCCGAAGATCCGCGGGTCAACCGGCGGCGGCGGACCGGGAGCCGACACGGGGGGGTCGCTCAGGTTCTCCGACTCGAAATCGACCGCGATGTTGTTGATCCACCAGCGATGGTCGACATTGGGACCATCGGGGTTGCCGGCGGTCATCCCGACGTAGATCGATCGGAGCACGTCAGCCGAGCCGCGGAAAAAATACTCTTCGTGATATCCACCCAAGCTTAAGTCGCGAACCCTGAGAAGGGTTTGTTCAGCAATCCCGCCGTCCGGGGACAGGAGGAAAACGCTGTAGAGAGAAGCCTTAGTATCAAAGGTCATCCAAACGTGGTACCAGACACCCGGAACCCAGGGAATCGCCCCATCTTTGAAAACTCCACCATGGCGAATCCCAATCATGCCCGCATGGTCAACTTGCGTCTGGGTTCGATACGCAGACCAATCCCCCATGTTCCGCCATCCCCAGGGGTTTGCCGTGTTGCCCGGATCAGCAGGTTGCGGTATCTCATGGGAAAGCCCGAGGCTCAGATCCGAAAGCCCCGTCCCCTCCAGGGCGATCTGGAAGTACAAGGTGCCCTCTCCCACGATCGGCTCGTCAAGCTCGATGGCGGCGAACACCTGGCCCCAACTCCACCCGTAGCCGTCGGTGCTCAATGAGTACATCAACCCACCGGCTCCGTCGTCCGCCAGGTGGTGCCGGGCAAATGCCCCCGCGCTCTCCTCGAATCCCTCGTCGCCGACCACCCGGACCCGTTGCGCGATCGGGGCCTCGGGATCGTCGTACGTTCCCGGATCAAACTCGTTGAACGTGATCACCTGGTCCCAGGCACGCAACTCGGTAAGCGGCAATACCCCGAAAGCCACCAGCGCGCACCCGACCTGTTTGAGGTATTTCATCCGACCACCGGCGGTTAATCATTTCAAGCTTTGGATGCCAGGTCAATAACAGTGCGCCGCTTCCATCCAATAATCCCAGCAGATCGGCGTGTAGTTCTGAGGATTCTCCGGATCCGTAACGAGATGAAATGTCAGGAAAGGATCCGGCAGGATATACTCCATCCACAATCCATCCCAGTCACGATAGAACCACGGATAAAAGTCGTCGTTTGTCCACAGCTGTCCAGGCATCTCATCCAGCAAAAACCAGTGGTTGTCCGACACATCCGTGTCGCTGTGCTCCCATTCTGCGAACGTGTGGTAGGGATACCACCAAAGGGATCGGAACAACAGCTTGTTCGGTACGGCCTGCGGCGGCGGCTCGTTTTCAAACCCTTCCGTGGCATCAGAGAGCTTGCCCGCCGTGGCGGCTTCGAGTATCTTTTGCGTGATCTCCGAGGGAGAAGCGCTGGGGTATTGTTGCAGGAAGGTCGCCGCCACCCCGGCAACGTGAGGTGCGGCACCGGAAGTGCCACTCGGACCTACATCACCCCCACCCTTCATTGTAGTCATGACATTCGCCCCGGGAGCGAACAATGTGACATGATTGCCCCAGTTGCTGTTCTGCCAGATGACGTCATCGCTGGTACTGGCACCCACCGTGATTACGCCCGACACACGCTGCGGTAGCCGATGATCGTAGCTTTCAGCGCCTCGGTTTCCTGCGGCGGCCACGATCACGATCCCGGCTTGGAGCATATTTTCAATCGCCGCTTCAAACGGTAATATCGAATCCAGATATTCCTGGTAATCCGCGCCAGGGTAATCACCCCAGAACGCTTCGAACTCTTCCTCAGTGAAATTCGTGGTCAAGGAAACGCTGAAATTTGCCACCGCCAGATCCGTTTCTTCATCGTAATCCTCATTGAGGATCCAATTGGCGCCGTCCAAAGCCGCCGTCAAAAGGGGAGGGACTGTAATTCTCGGCTCCGGATCTGGAACGTCCTCCAAATCACGGATCTTAATCGCCGACAGCTTTGCATCCTTGGCAACGCCATATGTGGGGGTTACTGTCAGCCCGCCCACTGCCGTGCCGTGCCCATGGAAGTCCTGAATTCCCGCGTCGTTGAGATCGACCGCCGCGTAATGGTTGCCCTGGTTTGAGTTAATGAATTCCGGATGCTGAGTGTCGAAACCCGAGTCAAACACGTAGATCGTGACTCCATCACCTGCGAAGAAATAACGGTAAATATTTTCCGACGTGGGATTTCGGTTTCCGATCCGAGGGAGCCCCCATGAAGGCGGGTCTTCCTGCTCGAGCAAATCCTCGCCGAACAAATCGGGCGTGACGCTACGAACCATCGGATGGTTTCTCAATTGCCGCGCCTGTTCTGGATCCAAGCGAGCCATAAATCCGCCAATCGCGTGATTCCAGATCCTGTGGACTTCTCCGCCCACTGCCGCGGTCATCTTCATGGCCCGTG
Source organism: Opitutales bacterium (assembly GCA_007133065.1). GTDB lineage: Bacteria > Verrucomicrobiota > Verrucomicrobiia > Opitutales > Oceanipulchritudinaceae > SLNJ01. Next base: position 12,923 of record SLNJ01000141.1, on the reverse strand, counting down.
CGGTGAGCGTGTATCCCTCCGCATCGACCCGTTCCGGATGGGCGAAGGTTGCAGCGGGGGTTCGGTAGGGAAATGCCTCATCGTTAAACCATACAACGTAATGGCCGGGAATTATGGGAAGCGCTTCGGTCGCCGCATAGATAAGTTGTTCCCGATAGGCTGCTCGCTGCGTCGCGGTAGGTCCGGTGAACTCCGCACTTTGGATTTCCAGGTCCGATGGGACTTCCATCAGGTGGTCCAGCGGGCCCGAGAACCGCGCGCGCCGCACCGCCGCTACTTCCTCCGGGTCTGGCATTGCATCCTGAATATACGGCGCGTAATGCTCCGCCCATTCCTCGGATGTCCATGTGTTGGTGGTGAACCCTGGTTCCAGCCACTCGGGAACTTCCGGCGGTGCACCAGGCGGATGCGTACTACCAGTTGCCCCCCCCCAAAGCGATCAGGGAGAACATCAAAGCGAGCGTCAGACCCTGAAGTCCACCGTTGCCTCGACGACCAACGCACGTCATGTTGCTTTGCTGTATATTTGAATTCATCGAATGACGTTTTCTTTGTGTACCCGTTAGATTTTTGCGCCAAGACAACCTGATGCGTTCCATTGGGGCTTGAGAAACTCGGGGCAGCAATATGACTTAACTATAAATTTATAATAATTTGATATCCTTGTCAAGAATGACCGGCTGCAGAAGGGTTCACCGATGTCCTTGTGTTAACTGTTACCGATGTCCTTGGGTCGAACCCTCCTCAAGGCGAATGGGACGGGCGTTCCAGGTGGCGCCACCATCTTCGCTGCGGTCGATGAAGGGCCACCAGCGGTAGCCATCCTCATTGGGGGTGAGCTCGTCCGAAGCTCCTGCCAGCCAGGTCCCATCAGTGAGGATGATGGGCGGGCAGCGCACTGGACCGCGGGGCAAGATGCCATGCTGGACGGCCTGCGGGGTGCTCCAGCTTGCACCGCCATCGCCCGAGGTGGTGTGCCAGCTCACCCAACGGGCACAATCCGATCCGGTCTTGAACCAGCAGTGCAGCTGCCCGGCGGGATCGGCGAAGAGGACCGGATTCCAATGCGGCAGATCATTGATCTTGAAGATCGATCGCGGTGCCTCCCATTGCTGGCCGTCGCCGTGCGCCATCCAGATGGCGGTGTCGGGATGGCGCTCGTGGCTGCCGGCGAAAAAGGCCACCAGCAACTGACCGTCAGGCAGTTCGACGACGGTGCTGGCGTGGCACTGGGGGAAGGAGGAACCGGGGGAGAAGATGCAGGTCATGGGGTTTCCTTGGGTTGGTGATCGGGTGTCAGGGTAAGTCATGGATGGTCCTGCGCTCATGCTCGACATCGTGGAACCAGGCTTCGAGCGCGGTGAACATGCGGTCTCGTCGGGCTGTCTCCACGTTGGCCAAGTTGTGCGCTTCGCAGGGATCGAGGCCACGAGCGGGATTCGCGCAGGTCGTAAATACGCCCCGGCTCACCGCACCGCGAACACGAAGCGCTCCTTTCTCAGCTCCTCAGACATCCGCGGTAAAGACGAGACGCTCGCCGAGGCCCGCCGGCGCTGTCACCTCGATCTTGCCCGACTCCGCGGTCTCGGCATGCGCGCCGCAAGGCTCGACCTGGAGGATCTCCTACTCGCTCAAGAGGCGCGCGAGGCCCGTGGGGATCCCGAGGCGAAGCACACGGACCATGCGAAGCAGCAATACCCGCTGCTCGAGCAGTACGCGCAGGAACATCACATGAGCGTCGCGGAGGCAGCGGTCGTGGTCATCACCCGACAACGGAGCATGCGACACCACATCGCCGCCGTCCGCCGCGCGGCCGCACGGGCGACCCTGCAGATCCAGCGCGCCGAGTCCCGTGAGACCGCCGACCAAGCACTCGCCACCGCGATCGAGACAATGCCTAGAGTGCACTCGGCGCCCGACCGCGGCGCCCCCGTTCCCGATCGTTGACACCGGCGCAACACGACGAGCCCTCTTGGCGGCATTCTTCCCGGAGACTCGGTGTTCTACGCCTACGCCGAACGCTCACCCGGGTCCTGGTTCATCTTCGAGTCAGTTGACCGCATGCGCTTCGAACGAATGACCGTCTACGTCATCCTGCCGGTGCACACCCGGATGACAGCGGCCATCAGCGGGCACTTCGGGGGTGGATTGGCGAAATAACGCTGCGCGGGCTCGAGGGTGTCCGCAGTGGCGGTGTGACCAGTCGGTCGTCCGGTGTTGCATCGGTTATGACAGCGCCGGATCGGCACTCGGGGGGTCTCCTTAGCCCGAGGAACTTAATCACGGGGAAAACGTAGCGCTTCCATGCAGCGTCAGCCCACCAATCATGAATCATGCGCCGGGCCAGAAACCCCGGCATGAGGAAAAGGAGCCGCCAAACATTCCTCCTTCGAGAGTTATCCTGCGCGATGATTTCCTTCTTGCCGTAGCCCATGATCCCCCCAGACGGTTTGCCTTCAAGGACGAAGAGGATCGCAAGAAGATCCCACAAGCCGGGTACATCTCGCAGGCGCAAGCGCGCGGCGTATTCATCCCCGAATCGATCCCCTACGAAGCGCCTGATTTCCTCGAAGATTTCGATAGAACCACGCACTTCACGATTGAGCGGATTGAGATTACCGTACTTGGTTGCAGCTCCGAGCTGAGAGCAGACCGCGTCCTTCTCTGGAGTCATTGCGACCGAATAATTGTCGCCGTGAAACAACTGGTACGACAGCTTTTCCTCCAGCCCGACGATTTCCGTAAGAAACTGCGCAGCGCCGAGGATAAATGCATCACCGTTGCCAAGCCTGAAGATCGTAGGCAGCGGAAAGAGAATATCGGAGACTTCGCGCCTCAGGCAAATCTGCGAGGTCGCAGCACCCGCCCCCCTGCCCCCAAACCGGTACGCCCGTTCGACAAGCCATCCCGATTCGAGCGATGCCTGCCCAAACGGCAACGCCTTCAAGTCCATAGTGGCCGCTACCCGGAGGTGATGGATCATCCCGGCAGCATTATTCTCTCTGAACACTTCGACGATTCTTGAGAGCTTATTCCGCATGAAGAGGTCGTCGGGATCGAGCAGGCAGATGATCTCCCCACGGGCGCGTTCATAGGCCGCATTTAATGCAGCAGCCTGACCGGCGTTCGCATGTTCAATGGCGATTATTCTTGAGTCGCGGGATGCCACCTGCCTCAGAACCTCGGCGGAACTATCTGTTGAACCGTCTTCACAGACAATCAGCTCAAAGTTTTGATACCACTGGGCCAGGACGCTTTCAATCGCTCCCTTGAGGAACCGTCCGTAATTGTAGTTCGCCATGATCACGGAAATCAGTGGCGTGGGCGATAACTGTGGCAGCGGCACAGGACAGGGTCTTTGCTGGTCACTGTTGTCCGCATTGGGCCCCCACGACTCGTTCTGGACTGCTCTTTGGGCTACAGGTGCATTGCGCTCGTTGTTGGCCATCGGTTGATCGGGTCCTCCATTACTCATTCCAGGCCTAGAATCGCATGCGCAGGCACCTCTAGCGAGCCTACCGGACCCCAGCCAGCATGCCCCCTCATTGAGACAAGGGGTGATATCCGCGACAACGGGTTTAGGGAAATCAACCATACTGTACTATAGATCAGATGCGTATAATCTACATGGGGTGTTTCCCCCAGGGCACCCGAATATCCACTGCCAAAGCGGGTCGGTTTTGTAACTGACTCATAACCAGGAGCATAAGAATGTCATTTTGGCTGTACAAAGACGCGGAGATCTGATTTAAGCTTGGGATGCGCAATCCCATTGATAGATTCTTCTCTGAAGTGAAAGACCCGCGCACCGGCGGAAACGTCCGCTACCCGCTCAACGAGATTCTGCTTGTAGCAGTGGTCAGCTTGTTGTGCGGGGGCCGCAGCTACGCCGACATGGTCGATACCTGCCGGGCGAAGCGCCGATGGCTGGAGCAGTATTTTGCATTTGAGCACGGCATCCCCAGCGAGGACACGTTCCGGTATGTATTGATGCTGTTGGACCCGCGGCAATTCGGGGATTGTTTTGCCCAATGGATGCGGTTTTTGCACGGGCACGTGGAAGGGTTGGTCGCGATTGATGGGAAGGCGTGCCGCGGGACCGGAGCGATCAAGGGGAACTCGATGCTTACGGTAGTCAATGCGTATTGCCGCGAGCGCGGCGTGGTGCTCGCGAGCATCGATACCGCGGACAAAAGCAACGAGATTACGGTGCTGCCGCAGTTGCTTCGAGCGCTGAATGTAAAGGGATGCGTCGTAACGCTTGACGCGATGGGATGCCAAAAGCCAATCGCGTCCCAAATCGTTGATCAAGAAGGAGATTATCTGATATCGCTCAAAGGCAACCAGGGCAATCTGCACGTCGATGTGGCTGAATTCTTTGAGGCCCACGAGCAGAGTGATCCCGGTTTTCGTGAGCCGGATTTTGAGGCCGATGTCTACGAGTACGAGGAGGAGAACCGGGGGCGCCACTACCGGCGCAAAATCGTTGCGACCTCCGATTTTTGCCCTGGCTTGGAAAGCTACAAGAAGCAGTGGAAGGGGTTGGGCACGGTGGTCCGGATGGAATCCTGGCGTACCCAAAACGACACGACGACTCATGAGGTTCGATACGCGATCAGTCCCGCTTGGGCGGGACCGGCCAGAGGCGAAGGAGATTGCACGGGCGATGCGTGGTCACTGGTGCGTGGAGAACAACGATCACTGGATGCTCGATGTGTATTTTGGCGAGGATCAATCGCAAATCCGAGCCCGCCACAGCGCGAAGAACCTGGCGACATTACGTCGGCTATGCCTGAACATCGTCCGCCACGCTCAGAAGTACTGGGCGGTCCAGCGTAGCGTTCCGCGCTGGCTAAGGTGTTGCGCCATGGACGATGAAGCGCTCCAGGACGTTCTGCAGATCGGCCTCAAGCTACACGCCAAATCCCCTGAATCGTGATGAACAGTGGATCTTCGGTAGCCCTGGACTATGAGTCAGTTCGAAATCAAAAACGACGGTGACTTGAAGTGGAAGCACTCAGTTGCCTTGTATAACTGTTCAATTTTCAATTGACCCCAACACCTGGTATGTTTGCGGAAGCTCCGTCATTTCGCTGAACCGCTTGGGAATCGATGTGTTGCCGGGGGCGACATCCGTGGACTATGTCGATCGAGAGCGTTCAAAATGCGGGTCGCCGGATGGCAAAGTCATTGATAAGACGCGACAATCAGGAGGGGCATGTGAGGAAATCTGAACGTATGGCCCGAATCCCATCTACAGCCTCAAAAATGCCCCCCGCAGGCAGCTCGCCCTGGCCGCAAGCGGCGGGGAGAGCGGGATTTTTCGGACAACACATTGACATTACCGTGATCCCTAAATACTGCTGCGTAATCAAAATATTATAATAAATGCTCCTTCTCCACTCCGCCGGAGGATCTCCATACTCCATGTTACGTTAGGGCTCGGTACCCTAATCACTTCAACACTTGCATCCGCGTCCGAACCCCGAAGGTCCGATCCAGCTCCGCCATCCGTGCCGCCGCGCGTGCAGGCTTTCATGGACGGGACGCGCCAACACAATCCTCCCCCTAACCCCTTCCCAGCAATGTTTGAATTCGAGCATTTCACACGGTTCACTCGCCAACTGACAACCTGCATGGCTTCCGTTCTGCTGACGTCTATGGTACTGCCATACGAGTCCAAGGCAGACAAGGCCCTCACGGAAATCTGGGAACCATGGTTTGGCATGTTCCTTTACGAACAGGTCTCTCCGGAGACTGGGAGCGGATGGGCATACCATGAAGAACACCAATGGATGTTCGTAGCTGCTGCGACCGAGACCAGTTTCTGGTCCTGGAGCGATCCGATGGGATGGTTGTGGACCAGTGCAGCGGGATATCCCTATCTCTACAGCAGTGACCGGGGCTCATGGATTTGGTATCACCGCGGGACCACGGAACCGCGCTGGTTTGTGGATTCCCTCGCTCCAGAACAATCATTCCCCGATGCCTACAGCTGGAACACGCCACAGGCAGCTGTCCTCCCGGATGGCAATCTTGGCTGGGCGCCGCAGCGCTTCTCGTTTGAGAAGGGCGCTTCGGTGCGTTACATCGACTACGAGAACGGAGATAATTCCCGGGATGGCAAATCCCGCGAGACGGCATGGAAACAGCATCCCTGGGACAGGGCAGCAACGGGAGAAGCAAGGAATGCAAGAGGGGGCATCCATACCTATGTCTTCAAGGGAGGAGTGATCTATCGTGTGTTTGATCATCGTCGTGGCGGGGGGCTCATTGCGACCGAATCCGGCACCGAGGAGAACCCCATCCGGCTGACCAGCGATCCATCCTGGGGAGACGGCAGGCCGGTGCTCTATGGTTCCAGGAGGATACAGGGTGAATGGCATCGGGCGAGCGCGGAGGAGGCGCCAGGCGTTCCAGCGCCGGAGAATGTATGGTATATCGATCTGGGTATGGATTTCGATCCCGGCCCCACTGCTGCCAAGTTTTCTGCCATGTGGCAAATCGATGGAGAAAATGTCGAGCGTCTACACATAGCCCGCACCCCGAACTACGATTTCTCCGACCCCAACAACCCCCTCAAGAACTGGCCGACATGGGATAGAATAGACGCCGGTAGCAACACCTTCCATTCCACCGTTATACGAGAGTTGGAGGGCGCCGACACGGAAGCTCTCAGGGATGCCATAGTCTGGTCCACCAACCCCACCTTGATGGGATCGGCAACCCCGCGGGACATGAGCGAGGCGGTTTGGGACACCAGTGCGGGTACGGTAACAACGACCGCTTTTGGCAGTGCCGAGGTTTACGCCACGCACCGGCGCTGGAATCATTTCATGATCGAAAATGTTGCCCAATTGCTCGACAGCCCGGGCGAGTTCTTCTTTCAGCGAAGAGGGTCCAACGCCGGGCGGCTGTACCTCTGGCCGGCCGGGAATGTGGATCCCAACACAGTTGATTATGAGGTTCCGGTAAAGCGCAACCTGATATCCATAGAAGACCAGAGCAACATTGTCATCAGCGGCCTGGAGTTCAGATACAATGACCCAAACGACGGTTCCAGCGTCGACAACACCCGCCACAATACCAGGCCGAGCCATTGCGTCCTGATCGTCGGCAACTGCTCCAACATCAGCGTAAGAAACAACGCCTTCTACTACGTTGCGGATGCGATCGAGGCCCGGCTGAATCGGGTTCACGAAGGTGGTTCCAAAGGGCAGGTGATGGATCAGATTATTATCAGCGACAACGATATCCGTGATGCTTCAGGCGCTGGGATCGTCAGCATTCTCGCGGACTACCACAGGATACATCCAGCCGAAACCGAATACGGTTACCTGCGCCATGTCGAGGTGATGCGAAATCGTCTGATCAATACCGGATTCAGGGGAGCCAGGGCCCGCTGGGACAGCCTGCCCGCCATCTCGGTCAGGTACCCCGAAACCTGTGAAATTGCCGGCAACATCATCGATACCAGCTTCGGCATCGGGATCATTACCTACGGTGGAAAAGCTTCCGGCCACCAAAATCGCAAGGTGCCCCTGGCTCGTTACCTCGTCCACCACAACCAACTGGACAACACCCTGCTCGGCGTCAACGACTATGGCGGCCTGGAGCATTTCCAGGGCGGTCCGACCTACATTTACAACAATGTGTCGCGCAACGCCGTCGGGAACCGATCCTTCTGGAACCGTCAGTTGGGATATAACCTGTATCTCGACGGTGGTTTCAAATGCTATTCGTTCAACAACATCCTGGCCGGGGATGTCAGACCCGATGACCCCGACTATTACAGCAATGTCGGCTATTTCATGGTCTTCGGATTTCTGAACCAGTTCTTCAACAATACGATCTATCGTTTCGAACACGGTATTCGCGGCAGTTCTGGAAACCGCAGCAATGTCCTGGGGAACGTGTTGATGGACTTATCGAAATCTTTCATGACTCAGAACAGGCCGGGAGATCACTCCATGCTCGGTGGCGGGGATACCGGCGAAATGGGGCGTATGGGCATACCGACCATGGCATATTCCAGCAATGTGTTCCACGGAAGCCCGGAAAAATTTGGCGAGGTGGCCGGGATCTCGGAACCAGGACAACCTGTTCCGGTTGTCTCCGGCGCAACGCTCGAGGAACTGCGCGATGAACTCGAAGCGCAGCAGTCTCGCCTGTCGGACCTCGGTTGGCATGTCGACGAGGCGCCCCTGACCAATCCGACCAACAAAGACTACCGCCCGACCTCCGGTTATGAGGTCGAGGAACGCGGGGTTGATTACTTCGTGCCTTGGGCCCTGGCACGAACGGTCGGGGAGTGGAACTTCTACAAGCATCATGCCTCTCCGGAAGTCATCTCCGGTGAAAACTTTTACATGACCGAGGAGTACATCCGTCGCGGTCAATATTACTTCCTGCCTCGCAATGACTTGATCGTGTCCGACCCGGTTTCAGCCGAGGATTATGTGTACGGTCCCCTCGAGAACTGGATCGAAGGCGCGCTCTCGTTCGATGGCACGCGCGTTGCCGTCCTGTCACACGCCGAGATGAGTAGAGACATGACGTATCCGGGCCAGGATGGATCGCCGCCGATCCAATTCGATGGGTCAAAACGGGAAACGCTCGATATGGCGACCAACAGCTTCATCATCGAGATGGTCTTCCGCACCGAAGAGGAGCATACCGGGGGAACTCTGGTTTCCAAGATCACTTCATCCGCGGGATACGAACTGTCGCTCGGGCCTGATGGCGCCCTGAGACTGACGATCCGGTCCAACGGCACTGATGTCTCGGTGGACGCTTCGGCCAAGGTCAACGATGGTCAATGGCACCATGTGCTGGTGGAAGTCGATCGCGCTGCCGGTGTGATCACGTTCTATGTCGGCGGAAGAGTCGCCGGGCGCAGCCAGATCGCGAATATGGATGAGGGTGCCTCTCTGGCAAACACCGGGGACTTCGTCGTGGGGAATGGCCTGGTCGGAGCGGTTGACTTCGTGCGGGTCACTCGCAGCACCTTGGCCGAATCCAGGACAACCATTGATGAGCTGTTTACCTGGCAATTCGATGGCCCCTTCCTCCGGGACATCGCCGGAAACGCTCCCGCCTCAGGGCGCTCGCGTGATGCCGGAGCCCTGCAACGTTAGTCCCATATTGCAGAGAATCAAGGGATATGAAGCCCCAACCTTTACCCCAGTGGCGCATGCCACGCATCTTTATCCTCGTTTGCCTCCTCGCGTTGTCCGGTGGATTCCCGCTGCACGCAGGGGAGACTCCCGAACCGATCACCGAAATCAGCCAGTATGGCGTCACCTGGTATTTTGCGGAGCCGGTGCAAGCCGGGCAATTCGTGTCGGGCGACTGGTGGGTGGTGGGGCCGGTGACGGTGACCGCGGTCGATCCGGCGCCGGAAGTCATCCCCTATGACGGCACCGCCGACCGGGACCCACTGGCCGGATCCATTCCCCCCGAAGGCTATTGGGTCAACGGCTCCATGATCGATCCATTGCCGGGAAGTCTGGGGCGCGGCGCGGGCCAGGCTTACGATCAGCGGGCACGAAACTTCAATGTCAACCGACTGGTCAGCTACCCGATCACGATTCCTCCGGTTTCCTCGCTCGTTTCCACGATCTCGGAACTGCCCTTGGACCCCACCGTCATCCGTCCAACCCTGCGGGGCGCATCGGTCCTGACGGTGGTGGCGGAACCCCCTCCGGAGGATGCGTTTCGCCCGGGGCTGGTGGCGGGAGACAAAAGAATCTACCGGGAGAGTGAGATCCGTTGGGAGATCCTCCCCGGCCTCGAACCGACCGAAAACGTGCCCCATATCCCCCGGCGACATCCCAGACTCGTCGATGAGGAATGGACTCCACGCTATGCAAGACCGTGGCTGGTTCACGGGGATTTTTGGTCCGGTGAGGAACAATTGGCCCCCATCAACAACATGGAGGCATACCACCAATATATCGCCATTGAGCTTATGGTCGGCGCCGTTCTCCTGGTCACGGATTACGGGGACCGCAGTAAATTGATGCGCCACTACCTGCAAGTCTGCATTGACTACGCGGCGGTCTCGCGCAACCGGGACGGTGGTATCGGCATCCGCGGCACCTACGCCTGGCCGATCATTTTCGCCGGGTTGATGTTCGGTGATGATGAGTTACGGGATATCTTCATCAACGGGCAAAACAGCACCAATGATTACCACACCTACCGCCGACGCGGCTACTTCTGGGAGGACCGGCCGGAAGAGCACCCGGCCAGCTCCTTTGTGATTCCCGGGGAAACCTGGACCAGCTACCACCAGAGAACCGGGAAACGGGCGGTGTTCTGGAACGCCCAGGAGAGCATCCGCCCCTCGGAAACGGGATGGTCGGGCACCAGTGAAACCTACCGCTACATGCACAGTGTCTCCATGCCGGGGTTCACCCTCGCGGCGCTCGCCATGGGGGAAGTCGAACGATTGGACGCCGGCCACCACTCCCCCGGCGCCTATTCCGCCTATGCCGACCGCTGGATGAGCGAGACCCGGGAAACCCTCGCCACCTATGGGCTCAACCCCAACCACGCCTCCGCACACTATGTCGGATCCACCTTGGGCGCCCTGCGCAACTCCCATGGATTCATCGACGAGATGTGGCATGAACACCGTGACTCCTTTGAACTCGGAACCTGGGGCGGGTTCCGGATCCGCAAAGACGAGACCATCGACACCCGTGGCCCCCTCGGCGTGTTGCGCATCGGAATGAACCCATGGCTGTGGAGCTCGGGTCTCGATAATTGGCTCGTGGTCAATGAAGACTCCTGGAGTGAACAGGGTGCCTGGGCCTGGGTCCTCAACCCCGAGCCTCCCGAGCCAGTCTCTCCCACCACCAACCAGTGGCACGGATATCCCCTCCTCGCCAACGACAACATCGACACCGGCCCATTCCTGGGCTACCTCAATGTCGCCAACTCGCCTTGGGTCTGGGTTTGGCGGATGGGCGCCTGGGCCTACCTCGATCCGGAATACCTCTCCCCCAACGGCGCCTGGATCTGGTTCTCCGACTTGCGGCCCCGCTGAAGACACCAGACGACCTTGTTTCCCCCCTAACCCGGCGGAGCCGCGAGCCAGGAAATGGCGGTGTGATTGTTCGTTCCGGTGTTTAGCAGAGCTGTAAGCGTCCGGCCGGTTGCCCCGGGGCACGATGCGCAGCCGGGTCGACTTGCGTCGGCTCAAGGCCGAGGGCGTGATCACGCCCATGCAAGTCGACGAGCGGGCGCTCGAGCGTTTCCTCAAGGCCATCGAAGGCACCGGCCTGGGCCTGTGGCATCACCTCTCCGCCGGGTTGACGCAGGTCTACGAGGCGATGGGTCTGGAGGCGTTCGGCTTGTGCCTCTACGACGAGCCGGCGCTGCTCGACGAACTGCTGGACATGGCGATGGACGAGAACCAGCGCGTGCTCGAAGCTTTGCTGGATTACCCGCTGACGTTTTTCCACGTCGGCGACGACCTGGGCCACAAGGGCGGGCTGCTGTTTCGCCCGCAATTTCTGGGCGAGGCGTGGATGCCCCGCCTGCGCCGCTGCATTGCCCCGGCCCGCCGGGCCGGTGTGCCTCTGACCTTTCACAGCGACGGAGACATCCGCGAGGTGATCCCGATGATCGTCGATATGGGCTTCGTCTCGCTCAACCCGATCGAGCCCTACGGCATGGACATCACTGAGTTGGCGCGGCGTTTCGGCGATCGGCTGACGTTGATCGGCAACATCGACGTGGCGGGGCCGCTGGCGTTCGGCTCGCCGGAGCAGGTGCGCCACGCAGTGCACCATCTCCTTGGGCGCCTGCCTGCGGGCACGCGTCACGTGGGGGCGACCAGCCACAGCGTGCTGAACGACATCCCGCCGGAGAACTTCTTGACGATGGTCGCCGCGTTCCAGGGGCGGGGCCCGGCACAGGCCGCGAGCGACGGCGATTGACCCTGCTGTGAGGCTTCACAGAACAGCGCGATGCTCGAGCCCGAGGCCAACTGGCGCAATCTGCAGTTTGTCCGGGCATATTATCAAGACCATTCGCGCCCGCTCAACAACTCCAAGATTCACGGCGCCGATAGCGCCCCGGGCTGGGCGGGAAACAGCGCAAATGCCCTCGACAAATCCTGGCGAAACTTACTGGGGGGCGGCATCCGTGCCGTTCCATCGCCCGGATGCCGGCTTGGGGCTGAGTGGGGAAGCCGAGGCAACTCTTCGGGACGCCCGTTTGTTGGTGAGCCGATTCGATATCTTTCGCGCTGTTCCGGACGCGGAGTACCGATTGCTGATGAAGCGCGAGGTCAACGGAGCCTGTCTGTCGTGTATTGTCGGTGTACAGTACGCGTTATACTTTCCCAACGGAGGTGCGGTTCGGTTGGATCTTTCCGATGCGGAGGGAGTGTTCACAATGCAATGGTTGGACCTTGCGAAGGAGAGCTGGGGGAGGGAAAAGTCGTTAAGAGCGGCGGTCCAATCCCGCTTGCCACTCCCCACGAAGGTCGTTGGGCGGCGCTCGTGAGCCGGCGTCCGTGAATTCCCTCGGTCGGTCAACGGAGGGAGACACCTTGCGCACAGCGCATCAACGAGAACGCGTTTTCCCTGTTCGGTGATGGCGACATGATGGCTCATCTCCGAAGGGCGATAGAGCAATCCTTGTCGAATGCGTTGCTGGCTGGTGATCTGCCATCCCCCCATGTCGCGAGCATTGGTGATCCCCGGAGCATCCAACCAACGGGGTGGGGCGGGATGAGCCCGAAAGCTCCATGTCGCTGATTCCGCGAGAACGGTTTCGCCATCCCTCGCGAGTTGAGTTGCGTTCTGTCGCGTCTGGATGCAAAACCGGTCGTTCCCCAAGGTGTTGAAAATAAATAATCTGCTGAATATCAACAGGTTCACGACAGGTTTATGGTGCGGGCGGAGGGA
>SLNJ01000115.1 GCA_007133065.1 Opitutales bacterium | reverse complement strand
TCCAGGTCGATCTCCCGGAGGCGCTGTTCGATTTCCCCGATTCCTGCGCTTTCGCCCATAGTCTGGCCAACTCAATTCGATCCAGCAGCAGAGGTCAAATTCCGCAGCGCCGAACTCAGCGGCGGAGGGCGGAAGACGGAGGCCGGAGGACGTTACCGTGGCGTCTCTCATGCGGGGGCCGGGCGGATCATCTCCACGCTCCAGCCATCCCGGAGGGATGCCAGAGAGTAGCCGGAGGTTGAGGAGCGCGCCGGCGCGACGACACCTCCGAACACCCGATCCCGAGCCATCGCACCCCGGAGGGCTGCCAGAAGCCCCCGCGGTCGCTGAAATCGCAGAGACTCGTCAGTGAAAACCACCGAAAGAATTAGCGTAAATGAGCGAAGATTAGTGGTTAGAAGAGGCCGGAGGGCGTCCTCCGCGGCCATCCGTGCCGGTGGTGAAATCCGTGGTCGCTTCGCTGGTCGGCCATTCTTTGCTCTCTTTGCTTGCTTCTGGTTTACCTTGTGCGCTTGAGGCACGATACACCGGCGTCTCGAAGGTCTGTGGCCAAGAGAATTCGTGACATGAAAGCGGGCAGGACGACGTCGCTCGAAGCGCTCGAGGCGCAGCAAAAGCGTGGCTGAACTCAGGAAGTATGCGCCTGTCTTTTCTGACTCGGCGGTCGCTGCCTTCGCAGCGTTGACGCCGCGTACGCAAGGTTTCAGCAGCTTGCAGCTTCAGTCCGCCCATCTCCCGGAAAGTGGCGCATCTGGAGTGCTGCGGCATGACGCAGCTTTCCCTCAGGGCGACATGTCGCCCAAACCAAAGCGGTGACATGTTGCCGCCGCTCCAAAGTGCTCTTGTCGAACCTCCCGTGCTTTTTCAAGGCATGGCTGGCTTGTATTTCCTCAGGACTTCCCGTCGCACCGGTTTCTTCGGGATCATGGGATAAAACGGATCTGCCTGCTGCGTGGTTCCGGTGCTCCACACGAGGATTTCGTCCACGTGTTGGGCGGCTGGCAGGATGGCGAACTGCAGCTCTCGATCATTCGGAAAGATGAGCAAGCGGTCGGCACCGACCTGTACACCGAGAGAGCATCATCCTCTTGGTGCTTGACTGGCTGCCCGTATGCTGTAAATTTATGCGTTATGGAGAAGATCTCTATTATGGAGGCTCAGCATAACTTGGCGAAATGGGTGCGTGAGGTGGAGTCGGGGCGTGAACTGGAGATTACCCGGCGCAAAAAGGTTGTCGCCCGGCTGGCGCCTCCGAAGGCGGCGGATACCGTGGATTTTCCGGATTTCAAGAAACGTGCGCGGGAGACGTGGGGGAAAATGTGGCGGGGAACGGGCTCCGATGAGCTTTTGGACGAGAGCCGGGGCGAGCGATGATCCGTTACTATGACACAGGTCTCCTTCTTAAGCTCTACACGGAGGAGAAGGAGTCGGATGCCATTCGGGCTTTCGTAACAGAAAGAAAGCAGCCACTTGCCTTCACGTCTTTGCACTTGTCGGAATGTGTTTCCGCGTTGCGGCTGAAATGCTTCCGAAACGAGTGCGAAGAGGAACAGGCGGCGGGCGCGATCATGGATATAGAAAACGATATCGCAGCGGGCGTGCTTCGGAACGTGTACATTGACTGGGATGCAGCCTGGACGCAATGCCGGGTCCTGTCGGATTCCCACGCGGCGACAACCGGTTGCCGAACCCTCGATGCGCTTCATGTCGCCTGCGCCAGGCAGATGGGAGCGAAAGAGTTCATCACTTCCGATGACCGACAATCGAAGTTGGCGAAGAAGGCTGGGTTCAGGGTTCCCAAATTCGGTTAGCAGCGGTAGCTTCTATAGAAAACCTGGTGTGCTCGAAGTACCCGAGATGCCGCGGCAAACTCGGGATGCGAAAGAGTTCGCGGTAGTGTCGCATCACCGCTCGAGCATTTGTCGATGGTGCTGCAGGAATGCCGGATCCGGCTGGAAGCGCTCGGGGTGTGTTATTTCTCTTCCTTCAAAACGGAGGAAGTTTTCCCGCAGCACCTCATGGGTGCAGTGGTCTCGGAGACTCGGGCTCAGAACGAGACGCATGTCCTCATCCAAGGCGATGAGGTTCCGGTCGAACGCGGCATCCTGCATCGCGGCGAGGCAGAGTCCGTTTCTGGGATTCAGACGGTTTGAGACATCGTCCTTCCACGCGATGATGTGACTTGCGCGCAATAATTCCGGGACCGCGATTCCTGTAATGCAGCACCTGTTGTTGTGGGACGAGAGAACGGTGGAGCGGAAAAACTGCTGGCCTCGGCGTGCCTTGACAGACGACCAAACGTCGGTGTGCGTTTCTGCGACGCGAAACTCGTGCTCTTCCTGAGATGCGCCGTCCAGAACGTCATGGAGGATTTCCTCGCTCTCGTCTACCATCCCATTCCAGTCTGAGTGAAACTCGTCCCACACCTGCCGGTCGAGTCGACTCGCTGCTTTGAGGCCGGCGACTCCCCGGGCTGTCAATGCGGGGTCAAAGGAAGCGAGGTTGCACAGCTTCATGGAGACACTCGATGGCGTTCGTCCCATCGCTGCTGCCAGTCGGATGACCTCGGGATTCCCGTGGCGCAATTGCCCAAACGGGAGCTTGCAGTAAAGGTTCATCGCGACGATCACCTCGTCTCGCGTCCAATCCCTCCGGATGCTTCCCCGCGCCACAGAGACCAGGCTGGCGAAGAATCCAATGATGGCAAGCACCGCCACAGGATTTTGAAGTGCAGACCCACCTGTCGTCCCGAAGCTCGCTTGCGAGTAAAGGAGGACGACGCCGCCCTGGAGTGCGGCGACATGTCGCCGCTTTCCCGAGGGCGACATGTCGCCCAAATCCAAAGCGGTGACATGTCACCGCACTCCAGGGCCCCCGGCGGAGCGCCGGCAGGGGCGATCATCGGGCGTTACCGATCGATCGTCAGGACGATCGGTTGCGTGATGTCGTCGCTCTCAATCAAGACATGGCGGTTGCCGATCGCTCGACAAGATAGCCTGAGCCTTGTATCGCCAAGGACTATCGCGAGAGTTAGTCCCTCACGCACCGCGCTTCTGTTTATGACCGCCACCCTGTTCCGATACCCTTCGCAGATACGCCGCCGCCCCGCTTTCCCGGTCCGCGAAATGGTACGCTTTGACCGCTGCCTGACATTTGTCGCAAGCACTGCTTTCGATTCGCAGTGTGGGCGCCATCGCTCCGATCCTCCAACGTGGGGAGAGTGTAGGCAAATTTTATTTCTGAACAGTGACCCCTGCTATGGGACGAACCCAGCCTTCGCCTAACGCTTCTCAAATCACGAAGCGCCAAGGTCACCCTGGGAGAGAATCGGGGACGACCATCATCCGTTTTCATTTTACCATCACCTCCTTTCAATTTTAACGGATTTGAAAAAAGAAAAGCGTCTCTAGGAAAATCAGCCATGTCCTGTCTGGGACCGACGACTCAACGGGAGAGCACTTCGCCTTTTGACCCAGGTTTCGCGGGTCACGAGACCGGACCCAGCCCCGACAATTCCCGGGGCTGAGGCTTGCCTCGATTTTGTGCCGCCGGGCAATGCCGACGGGAGGAGGTGCAGCGGATGGTCATCCGGAACGATGCTATCAAAGAACGAGGCAAGTGAATCAGGTTTCGCGATGTTTGCCAATCCTTTTTGCTCTTGACGAACAAGAATATAGCATATGTTATAGGCCAAAAGGAAGCCAATCGTGAAAGTAAGCGCTCAAGGAAAAGGGCAGTTTGCGGATCGGATAAAACGGATTCGCGGTCGGATGGGGCTAACCCAACAATCTCTTGCTGAAGAACTTGGGGTGTCGTTCGCAACCGTCAATCGTTGGGAGAATCGCCAAACGAGGCCGTCCCGCATTGTCCTGGAAAAGATCGCGGCCCTTGAGACGAAGACAGGATCGGAGCGTGCGGATTCTTCCCTGGAGTCGCTTCCCCCGCATCCCGTCAATCTCGACTTTTCCGCGAGTTCCGAGGTGATCCGAGCGATCACGGAGGGGGAAAGGCTCGGTTTCGGTCATGTCGCGAATCCGGCCTTCGCCACGGAAATTTCCCGGATCGATCCCCTGCCGCACCAGCGAATCGCCGTGTATCAAAAAATGCTCGCGAGCGAGCGTTTGCGATTTCTGCTCGCTGACGATGCGGGCGCCGGGAAAACGATTATGACCGGCCTCTATCTGCGTGAAATGCTTTCACGTCGCCTCATCAGGCGGGTCCTGATCGTTCCACCGGCCGGACTCGTCGGAAACTGGCACAGCGAGATGCAGAAGCTATTCAGCCTTCCCTTCACCGTGGTTTCCGGAAGCGACGCATCCAAGGGCAACCCATTTGAAGGGCAGGATTCGGACCGGGTTATCGTCAGCGTCGACAGCTTGAGGGGCAAGAGGCTTTTCAGCTGGCTTGCCGACGAATCCACCGTTCCCTATGACCTTGTCGTCTTTGACGAGGCTCACAAATTGTCCGCCGACCGGCT
>SLNJ01000106.1 GCA_007133065.1 Opitutales bacterium | reverse complement strand
GCGTGCGGTCCACAGGTACGCAAAAATCCGAAAGGCGCAAGATCCTGGAACTACCTGTGAACGGACGCCCGCCCGTGCGTAGTCCCGCCTTTAACCGGAATCGAAGGCGTCCGATTCCGCCTTCTCGCAGCCCACGCAGCCGTTACGGCAGCCGGTCAGACAACGCTGCGTGCGCTTCCTTGTGAAGGAATGCGAAGTTTGTTTCCTCTGTTTCCTCGGTGACCTCCGGACAGGAGCGCAGCCCTGCCTTCCCGATTGCGTGGCACCCGTAACCGAATCCTTTCAGGTCCGCAATCAGGTCGTTCGGATGATACCCGTACTTCGCGCTCCACTTGCGCAGCATCTCAGTGAGGATCACAGGCCGATCCTCCGCGAGCGTTGCACGGGCCCCCGCGAAGACCATACGCTCCGCTCCCTCCACGTCGCACTTCATCAGATCCACACGCAGGCCCGCCTCTACGCGGACCGAGTCGAGGGTGCGCAGGCGGCAGGTCACCGTCTCCGCCGGTACATCGTCGAGGATCCGTTCGCGTGCCGCCGCCACCGATTGGCTCGGATAGGTGTGGAACGTTGCCTCGCCTTCCTGGTCCGCAAGCCCGTACCCGTGCACGCGCACGTTTGGGCAGTCATTCAGCTCCAGGTTGGCCCTCAACCATCGCACGGTTGATTCGATCGGCTCAAACGCCTCGATCGAGATGCCCGGAAACATACGGGCCAGCCCAATCGCGTAGAATCCGACGTTTGCCCCGACGTCGACCACGGTGTTCGCGCGTGCTCCCAGGGTCGCCAGCAGCGTCCGCACCACCCCGAACACCTCCGGTTCATAGTCGCCGAAGTTGAGCGTTTCGACGGGGGCGGCGCGACGGTCCTCCAGGGGACACCACAAGCGGATCGGCGGGGTGCGCAATGCGACCTGCACGCCATCGGGAACAATCTCGATTCCAGCCACATTCGAACCGCGAATCCAGTCGCGGTAGGCGTACAACCTCTGGTGCTCCCCGTGCATGCGCGCGATGAACTCCGCCTTCGCGATCGCGCCCCGCTGGTACGCCGCGCGCAGCTCCGCCAGATTCGCTTCGGATGCCATGGGTGGCAACCGTTACCGCTCCGGCGCCGGTCGGCAAATACAAACTGGTCCACGCCATGGAAAGTCCGATTCAGCAATTGCGGGCTCGCCCAACCTTCACCCGAACCCCGCTTCGTTTGAAATTGCGCGCGATCGGTATCCGGGTCGAACGGCTTTCGAGCGCTCGGGAGGCGATGGTTACGGCGTCGGTGTTTCCTGCGGATGAAACGGGCCCCCGTGGCAGAGGTCCGCCCATTCCCCTTCGCTGCGGGAATCCGGCTGCCATGGGATTCCGAGCCGGGCGGCGGTCTCGGCGAAGGCCGCGCTGGTCGCGGCCGCCTCCTCGCGAAGGATCCCACTGAGAACGAGGACTCCGCCGGGGCGCAACGCGCGCAGGAGGGTTTCAGCGTGGTCTTCGAGCACGTTTGCGAGGATGTTGGCCAGGAGGAGGTCGGCGGACCCGGGTGACAGACCACCGGTGAGATCGGTGCAGGAAACGTGGATGGAATCGAGGCGATTGGCCGCGGTATTGTCCTGCGCGATTCGCACAGCTTCGGGATCGTTGTCGAACGCCTGGACCGTCCCGAAACCGAGCGCGGCGGCGGAGAGCGCCAGAATCCCCGAGCCGCATCCGGCATCGATCACAGTCTTCTCCCGGATCGCATCGCCCCAATGCGCGCGAGCCTTGAGCAGCCGGCGCGCGCACAAGCGGGTCGTCTCATGGTTTCCAGTGCCAAAGGCCATCCCCGGGTCGAGGTAGAGGACGGCTTCGCCATGGGGAACGGGGTGTGTCGCCCGCATCCACTCTGGCACCCAGTGGAGCCCCGGCAGGCTCCAGGGCTCGAAGAATTCCTTGTACGCCTCTCGCCAGTCCCGCTCGTCAACGGTGTGGATATCCGGTGTTTCGGGGAGTTCCGGGCAACTCGCGCGCAACTCGGTCCACGCCGCCGCGCCCTCCGATTGCTTTCTGAAGTAACCCTTGAGGAGGATTGTTCCTTCCGCGTGATCCGAGTGAACGCTCCAGTACAGGCTATCGATTTCGGAAAGGACTTCCTCGATGCGATCTCCCAAGTCGGGAGGGATTGCGCACGAATACTCGATCATAATGGTTCCAGCATCTCGTGGAAATTGCCGTATACGTTGTCGCACCCGGTCACCTCGCAGGCGTTTGCCAGATTGGAGAACCGGTTCGCGGGCTTCGAGGAGAGCGGAGGAACGGCTGGAACGGTATCGGCGAATCCAATCCACTCCACGTTCGGCAGCGCGTTAAAACGCGTCACCATATCGGTGATATGCATATGCGCAAAGCCAATGACCCCCAGACGGTAATTCTTATTCATATGACCAAATACGTTGGCATGTCGCGGCAGGTGCAAGGAAGAACGGCGAGCTGGAATCCATTGGGCGGGTTCGCAGCTGGAGCGAATCGACTCAACCGTCGGGTCTCCTGAAAGGCGGAGAATATGAGTTGCCCGATTACGGATGCATTGTATCCTCCGTGCCAATGGGTAAGCATCTGTGGATGATCCCGGTTCTGGCAGTGTGTCTGGCCACGTGGCTATCGGGGTGCAAGCGTTCCGCGGTGATTGAGATGCCGCCGCTGGATGGGGTGATTGTTGCATACGGCGACAGCCTGACCAGCGGGAGCGGGGCATCCGCCGGCGAGGATTACCCGAGTGTCCTGGAGCAGCTCTCCGGGCGCCGGGTGATCAACGCGGGAGTCCCGGGCGAACGGTCGGCGGAAGGGTTGCGGCGCCTTCCCGAGGTGCTCGCGGACCATCGACCCGATCTCGTGATCCTGTGCCACGGCGGGAACGACATACTCGCCGATGCGGATCCGGAGCAGATATCCGCCAACCTCGCGAAGATGATCGCCATGATCCGGGAAGCCGGGAGTGAGGTGGTCCTGCTCGGGGTGCCCGCGAAGGGCCTCATTCTCCGCAGCCCCGGCTTCTACCGCGACCTCGCGGGAGAATACGGCATCCCCTACGAAGGGCGGATCGTCCCACGGATTCTATCCAACTCAGCCCTCAAGAGCGACTATGTGCACCCCAACACGCGCGGGTACGAGCGGATGGCCGAAGAGATCTGGGAGTTCATCCGCTCCGCCGCGCGCTAGCCCTGCGCAAAGCGGCGTGCGCCTCGCGTCTCTCGATAGAGCCGCCCACAGGTATAGAAGGATCTTCTCTGCATCGTCACACGTCGGCCGCACCGTCGATCGCGCGATCGAACGCCTTCTGGAGGTTGCGGGTCACGGGGCCGGGTTCGCCGTTGCCGATGGTCTGGTCGTTCACGCGAACAACCGGCATGACCTCGTTCACGGTGCTCGTGATGAACACCTCCTCGGCGCCGAGCAGTTCCTGGCACGCCACCGTGCGCTCGACGACCGGCCAACCGCATGCCTCACACAGCTCGAGGAGTTTAGCCCGCGTGATACCGCTCAGAATGAGGTTTGAAGCCGGGGTGGTGAGTACAACGCCCTCGGCAACGATAAAGACATTTGAGAAAGCCCCCTCGGTTACCGCCTCTCCGCGATGCTGGATCGCCTCGTAACAGCCGGCCTTCCGTGCCGTCTGGCGGGCGAGTACATTCGGAAGCAGGTTGAGCGACTTGATGTCGCACCGCAGCCAGCGCATGTCGGCGGTCAGGATCGCGCTGACGCCATTACGCTGCTCGGCCCCCGGCCGGTCCAACGGCCGCGCAAACGCGGTCACTTCCGCGGGAACGGAATCCGGAGGAAACATTTGGCTGCGCGGGTGGACGCCCCGCGTCATCTGAACATAGATCGTGCCGGTTGCGATCTCATTTGCCGCGATCAACCCGCGCATCCGCCCGAGGAGTTCCGCTCGTTCGCAGGGCATTTTGAGGGAGATCTCGCGGGCGCTCCTTTCAAACCGGTCCATGTGCTCATCGAGTAGAAACGGTTCTCCGTCGTAGACCCGAATCACCTCGTAGATGCCGTCGCCGAACTGATATCCGCGGTCTTCGAGATCGGCCGACGCATCGTCGCGCGACACGAGGTCGCGGTTGCGCAGAATGGTTTCCATGGCTGAGTATTTAGTACCGCCGGCACACTGTAAGCAATCCCGTACTCGATCGATTGTCCTTTCGGGGTCGGTTTCACATCGCGCGATCCCATCCTGGGGGTTGGCGCGATGGGTATAGCGGGTCCGCATGGGGTCGTCGGACGGGGCTGATGTTCGGGAGGCATCCGACTAGGCAACGCGATCCGTCTCAGAATTGAGGAAGGAAATCCTTCTGGGCGCGCAGCATTTCGTCGGTGATGCGCTCGGCTGCGGCGACGCTGTCGACGACCGGGTCGAGGAGCATCGCCTGGAGAAGCCGGCGGCGGTCGCCGGTCACGGCGGCTTCGACGGTGAGCTCGGTCTGCTCGACATCCCTCCGGTTGAACGCAGCCAATTCCTTCGGCAATTCCCCGATGTGCAGGGGTCGAACGCCGGAGGCGTCAACGATTCCGGGCGTCTCCACGAACACATCCGCCGGAAGATTGGAAATGGTACCGTTGTTGAGCATGTTGACCGCCGGCATCCGATGGAGGGTGTTCGAAGCGATCGAGGCCATGATCGGGAACGCGAGGGTATCGACCCAGCTTCGGGGGCGCAGGAACTCGCCGAGCCCGTCCGATCCCGGCTCGCCGCGCGACAGCAGGTCCAACCGCTCCCAGCGCGCATCCTCGTTCTTCTTCATTCGCTCAAACGGCGGTCCCTCAATCCCGACAAACTCCCAGGCGTAGGGCACGTACTCGCCCATGTGGCCGTCGCCGCACGCCGGATAGTAGCCATAGACCTCATACAACTTCCGCGAGAGCGCTTCGCGCTTCGGGTCGAACCCCTTGAGTTTCTCGTGCAGGGACGGATAGAGGTCCTCCCCGGTCGACTGGCGCCAAACATCCAGGATCCAGGTGAAATGATTCGTGCCGGCGGCCGTCGATCCGATGTCCGCCCCGTCGATTTTCAGCACCTCGCTGAACACGAACTCGTGCGTGATCTCAACACCGTGGCAGAGTCCGACGATCTGACCGACGTCGGAGTGACGCCGCATCGCGAGACAGATCCGGTTCAGTGGATTGGACATTACCAGGACCATCGCCTGAGGCGCCAGCTCGGCGATATCACGGGCGATCTCCAAGTGCAGGGGAATCTGCCGCAGCGAATGAAACATCCCGCCCGGCCCGCCGAGTTCTCCGGTCACCTGCCGGATCCCGTGCCGCGCCGGGATCGCGAAGTCTTGCTGCCAGAGTTCGTAGTGGCGGATGTCGACTGCAATCAGGACGTAATCGCTTCCCGACAGGGCGGCGCGGCGGTCGGCTGTCGCTTCGAATGTGAATCCGTGCTCAATGTTCTCGCAGAGCCGGTGCGCCAGGCGCTCGTAGATCTGCAGGCGGTCGGCATTAATGTCCACCAGGCGGACCGTTGCACCGTTGAGCTGGGGGTGGTTGACGAGGTCGGACAACACTTTCGGCCCGAACGTTGTGCTCGCGGCTCCGATAACGGTAATGGTTGGGGGCAGCTTCATAGAAGGCGAATCTGTGGAAACGTGCTCGCGCTGTCACGCCGGAATCACGGTCGCGGATTCTTCCGGCACGAACGTGACCGGCACAATCGGGCAAAGCAGCGGCGGAACGCCACTGCTTTGTCGGTAGATGGAGCGGGCGTCGACGGTTCCCCCGATCCCGGCGCCTGGAAGGCATCGGGCTACGTTGGCTGGTGGAGACCGCGAGTGAATGTGCGGGGTAACCCCTGGTTTCGCGCTCAACGCTTATCGGAGAGCCGGATCGCCCACTCGGCGGCAATGGAAACCGATTCGTGCGCCTGCGAGGGGTCGCAGAGCGGGGTGGATTCCCCTCGCAGCTCGGCCAGAAAGTGGACCGCCTGTTGGTACATGGCGCATTCGTATGGGAGGACGGGAGACGTGCGCTCGGATTTCCCCTCCGGGCCCTCGTCGCGGAAAAACGTGACGGTTCCCGCCCGGTGGATCGCGAGCGGGGGCGGGAGATCGATCCGGATATAGCCGTGCTCGAAGCAAACCTCGGCGTATTCGATCCAATCGCGGGTGGAGCTGTATGGCGTGCATTCGAATGCGGCGGGAACGCCGGATTCGGTTTCGACCGCAAGCAGCACGCCGGTCGGCTCAGCGTAGCGAATCGCGAACGGCTCGCCGACCAGACATCGCATCCAGTCAAACTGGTGTCCGTAGCCGCCGACGAACCTCGGAAACCGCTTGCGTGCGGCCGCGTCCATGCCGGGAAAGTCATCATCCGGATGGGGGTCGTTCGGAAATTTCGCCGTTCCCGGCACGGTTCCGCGATACCCGTTGGCAATCCAGTCGCCGGCGAGACAGGCATGCACCCGTACGTAGGTCATCCTCCCGAGTTCGCCGGTCTCCTTCAAGCGATCGATCACCCGCTTCGCAGCAACCGTCGCCGGGTCGCTGCGCTTGTGGAATGCCACACGCATCAGGGTGCCGCTTCGTTGCGCCCTCTCCGCGATCCGCTCCGATCCCTTCGGCGACCCCCCCAGCGGCTTCTCCACGATCAGCGGCACACCTGCCTCAAGGATCTCGCAGATCGTCTGCTCGCCGGAGGGCGTCGGCGGAAGCGTCACAACCAACGCATCCGGCGCCTCCTCCTTCAATAGCTCCTCGTGCGAACCATAGCTCCCGGGGACTCCAAATCGTGCAGCGACCCGAGCGCAGAGATCGAGATCCTTGTCGACAATCGCGATCACCTCGCAGTCATCCAGCGTTGTATAATGGCGCAGGTGCGCGCTCTGCGCCTGCTTGCCGGCCCCGACAAAGGCGATACGGAGTTTCTGTTTTTCTTGTGGCATGTTTGTTTGATTGATGGAGAGTGTGGACGTCCAGGATGACCGGAACGCATCACTGCCTCCAATCAAATCGTCGCTCGGTCGCATTATTCAAGTGGGACGCGTTCCGGCTGTGAGATCCGCACGCGATGATGGCTCACGCGCATGCACAAGGGTTACGCTGGTCCGGCTGCTGGCTCCGTTCAGCGGTACATGCCGGGCGTTTCCGGGTCGCCGGAGATCTGAAAACCGGCAGCCGGGGCCTGATAAACTCCATCTGGAGTCGGCGCGACGGACGTTGTGCCGCGGGGGGACTTACATGGTGGCTCTATCGGGTCGATGTGTTTGGCGGCCAGGCAGGTTTCGCTTGCTGATTCTCTGTCGCTTGCGTTGACTCATCACACGGTTGCCCTGCAATCTCCATCTGAAATGAAGCTTGAAGAACGGACATGGCCCGCGATCGCGGAACACTCGCGGGATCTTCCGGTGGTGCTGCCGGTCGCAGCGATTGAACAGCACGGCCATCATCTCCCGCTCGCGACCGACAGTCTCCTCCTCGGAGCCATCGTCGAGCGCGTGGAGCAGGCGCGGGGGGAGCGGGTCCTGATCGCGCCGCTGATGTGGCTCGGCAACTCCCATCACCATCTTGATTTCGAAGGGACGCTGTCGTGCCCGCCGCGGGTCTACCTGGACCTGCTCGCGGGGCTCCTGGACAACCTGATCGGGCATGGGTTCCGCCGTTTGCTCGTGCTGAACGGCCACGGCGGCAACGATGTGCCGGGCAAACAGGCCCTGTTTGAAGTACGGCAGAAGCACCGTTGCCGCGAGGATCTTCTGCTTCTCTTTGCCACCTACTGGACCCTCGGCAGCCAACCCTCGGAGAGCGTGCCGGAGATCGTCCAAGAGGCGATGGGGCACGCGTGTGAATGGGAGACGTCGATGATGCTCCACCTGGCGCCGCATCTCGTTGGAGATTACCGGAACGCGCCGCCGGTCGATCCGGGAGACGGGTTCGGTCCTGCCGCGCGGGCATGGACCACCCGGGAGCGGTCCATTCCGGGGCACATCGGGTATCCGCACCAGGCCTGCGCTGCGAAGGGCGAGCGCCTGCTCGATTGTTTTACGTCGGACGTATTGCAGCTCATCGACAGGGTCGCCGCGTGGGACGGCAGGTCCTGGGAATCTGAATCGAAGTGAATCGCGCAATGGGATCCCGGAGCCGACCGGCGCCCGCGGGCACGGCTCCCGCAACCAGCAGAAGCCCCGGCCGTGAAGCAGCGGGCAGGAAGAGGATCGCGATTCTCGGGACATGCATTTTCCAGCGGTCCCACACCCAGCATTTCCTGGATCGCTTGTCTCTTGGGTACGGGATGGGCGGAATGTGGCTGGCGCCCCAGGTCGAGGTCGCTTCGATCTACCTCGATCAGTTCCCGGAGAACGACCTGGGCCGGGAGCGTATCGCCCGGTACGGGCTTTGCGTGTTCCCCTCCGTCACGGCAGCGCTGACCCTCGGGGGATCGGAGCTCGCCGTCGATGGCGTGGTGATCATCGCGGAACATGGGAACTACCCGAGGAATGAAAAGGGCCAGACGCTCTACCCACGCTACGCATGGTTCCGGGAGGTGGTACGCGTGTTCGAAGCGTCCGGGCGATGCGTACCGGTGTTCAACGACAAGCACCTCTCGACCTCGTGGGAGGAATGTATGGAAATGGTTCATGACTCCCGTCGCCTCGGATTCCCGTTCTACGCCGGCTCCTCGCTCCCGATCACATGGCGGCTGCCGTCAATCGAAATGCCTTACGGCACACCGCTGCGCGAAAGTGTGTGCGTGGGTTACGGGGGCGTGGACAGTTATGACTTCCATGCGCTTGAAGCCGCCCAGTGCATGTCGGAACGCCGGCAGGGCGGCGAAGCGGGAATTCGCTCGGTACAGGTCTTGAGCGGAAATGCATGCTGGGAGGCACTGGCCGAAAGAGAGAGCACCCGCGACCTGTTTCTCTCTGCCTTATGCCGGAGCCACAGCCTTCCGGTCGATGCAGGTTACCCGTCGGAGCCGGTCCATTTCGAATGGGCGCGGCGCGCCCTGCCCGACACCAAGGGCTACTTCATCGAGCACCTCGACGGATTCGTAACAGCCATATTTCTGACCGGCATTCGCGATTTCAACTACGCCGGGCAGCGGGCGGACACCGGGGAGATCATCGGCTGTCAGATGCACTTGCCGATGCCCCGATCCGGCGCCGATGCCACCACGGCGGATTTCTTCAACCCGCTGGTCCGGCACGTCGAGGAGATGATCATCCGTGGCAGAACAGATTATCCCATCGAACGCACGCTCCTGACCTCCGGCATGGTGATCGGGGCCGTCGAATCGCTCTTTGGCGGAGGCGCGCGTTTCGAAACCACCGAGATGGACATTGCTTACCGGCCGCCCCGCAAGTCGATGTACTGGCGGGATTGAGCCGCAAAAAGGAATTATGGAAATCATACTGATACGTCACGGTGAGTCGGAGCACAACTCGGGTACGACTCAGGTGCGCGACTGCTGGATCACCCCGCTGGGGCGTCAGCAGGCCGCGCGAGCCGCGGAGGCGCTGCGCGGAGAGACAATCGACCGGTTCTACTGCAGCCTTCAGCGGCGGGGGATGGAAACCGCGTCCATCATCGCCGGCGAACTCGACCTGGACATCCGGCTGTGCCCGGACATTACCGAGCACGGGTTCTCAGGGGAGGAACCCGGACTGTCGCGTTCGGAGATCGCCAGACGCTTCCCGCGCGTGGTGTTGACGGACGACATCGACGAGGGGGGGTGCCTGCGTCGCTGGGGCGACGAAACCGTCGAGGCCTTGTCCGCGCGAACCAGGCAGACGGCTGAGTGGTTCCGCGCCTTGGCGGTCGACGAGGAGCTCGTCACCCTCGCCTGCGTCATTCACGGGACCTCGGGGAGTTGGATCCTGCGCCACCTTCTCGGCGCCGACTTCGACGGCCGCGTCCGATTCGCCCACCGAAACTGCGGCATCACGCGCCTGCGGATCGAACCCAATGGGACCGTCATTGTCCGGGCGATCAACGAAACCGGCCACCTCGCCGGCCTGCCGTTGACCACGCCGGCCCCGGAAGCGGCCTCGCCGTAACGGTCGTCCGTGGTCTCCCGGGCGGCGCCGTTGCTTCGCGGGTGTTTGGCGGTGGCGACCCGTCACGGGTGAGCTGGAGAACACGATATGCCGTGGTTCATTCGCAAGCGATTGCGGATGCCTTTCGCGCTTGCCCGGCACGTGCAACCGCGGCACGCTGCCGACTGTCCATTGCAAACCGGGGATGGCTCCGTCCACACCGATGAAATCACTCGACCGAAAACTGGCTGCGATGCGCGCGGACCCTCACGGCTGCCGCGAGTTCATATTGGCTGACGCGAAGGATGCGGACATGGCCTTCGGGATCACCGCGCCTGGTCCGATGCGCGGCGCATGCCCGCACCCGTTCAATGAGTCGGAGGGGTGCTGGAAGACGGTGGAGGATTACCGCAGCCAGATTCGGGATGTGGTGCGTCAGGGGCTGGTCGACATCGTCCTGCTCTCAGCGTCGAACCTTGAGTGTCTCGCAATGGATGAGGGCCTCTTCCGGGATTCGGCGATCACCCCGGCGGCGCGCGCGAACGATGCCACGGATGTCTGGGCGGTGCGGGGCGGGAGCTACCCCGGAGGGTACCCTGCGCGCGCCTTTCGCTCCGCGACAATCGATCACATCCAGTATGGCCGCTTGTCGGAGGACCACGCGGCTCCCGTAACGGGCGCCGATCTCGGGCTTTACTCGGTCACCTTCACGAATGACCTCGACGCCGACTACGCGGTGCTCCAAGCATTTCACGCCTTCCGAATCGAGGCGGAGCAGAAGCGCTTCCGCTACTTCCTGGAGGTCTTCAACCCGAACGTGGATCCCGGAATTCCGGACGACAAGGTGGGGTCCTTTCTCAACGATCACATCATCCGTTGCCTGGCCGGAGTCACCCGCGCCGGACGCCCGATCTTCCTGAAGATTCCCTACAACGGTCCCGGTCCGCTGGAGGAACTCGTCGCATACGATCCTAACCTTGTGGTCGGCATCCTGGGTGGGAGCGCCGGGACCACGCGCGACGCCTTCCAGCTTATCCACGATGCGCGCAAGTACGGCGCCCGGGTCGCGCTCTTCGGCCGCAAGATCAATCTTTCGGAGCACCCGCTCGCATTCATCGAGTTTCTGCGCCGCATCATCGACGGCGAACTCGCTCCGGAGGAGGCGGTGAAGGCGTACCACGCGGTTCTGCACGATCTCCATATTCGTCCGCACCGCCCGCTTCGCCAGGACCTGCAGGTGTCGAAACCACGCAAGTCGTACGGGTAGACGACCGACATGACCGAGTAAACGCAACGCCATGAGTCCCGAGTCCAACAATACCGCGAGGCACGACCGAAACGGCGTCCTCGCCGCAGGGCACTGGATCCTCGATCGCGTGAAGGTCATCGATGTCTATCCGCCCCAGGAGGCCCTCGCAAGCATCCTTGAGGAGTTCGAAGGAAACGGCGGATGCGCTTATAACCTGCTCAAGAACCTTAATCTGCTGGGGGCGGGGTTCCCCCTGGAAGGCGTCGGGGTTCTAGGCGACGATGCCACCGGCGAGCGCATCCGTGCGGACGCCGCCCTCCACGGGATCGACACGAAGGGGTTGAGAACCCATCCCGAAGCTCCGTCATCCTATACCGATGTCATGTCAGTGCGGAAGACAGGGAAGCGCACCTTTTTCCACCAGCGCGGCGCCAATGCGCTGCTCAGCGAGGAGGATGTCCTTCTCTCCCGAAGCCGGGCGCGACACTTTCACCTCGGCTACCTCGGGCTCCTCGATGCCCTTGAGCACATGGACGCGGATGGACGCACCCAATGCAGCCGTCTGTTCGAGACAGCGCGCTCTTTCGGGTTCGTCACGAGCGCCGACATGGTAAGCAGCGAGGCGCCCGACCTCCCCGCCATTGTGCGCTCCAGCCTGCCGCACCTCGACTACCTGCTGTTGAATGAATTTGAGGCCGCCCGGCTCACGGGGATGCGATCGGTCGATACGAAAGAAGGCGAGGTTTGCGTCGACACATTGGAAATGCAGGCGGAGAAGATCCTGGGCGGCGGCGTGAACCGCGCCGTGGTCATCCACTTCGCCGGCGGGGCGGTCTACCGGGACGCCGCCGGGAGCGTGTTTCGACAGGGGGCGGTCCGCTTCCCGTCCGACCGCATCGCCGGATCCGCCGGAGCAGGCGATGCCTTCGCCGCGGGATTCTTATTTGGCGTGCATGACGGCTGGACGACCAGCGCGTCGCTCGAACTGGCGGTCTGCTCCGCAGCCGTCTCCCTGGAGTCGCCGACCTGTTCCGGCGCCATTCGCCCGTGGGAGGAGTGCCTCAGCATCGGACGGGGATATCGCTTCCGGGAAATGTAGCCGCAGTGGAGAGAGTCCCGCGCAACCGGTTCCATGAGAACCTCCTGCACTCCCGCTTCGATGAGATTCAAATCTGTGTTCGTCTTCTGGTATCGTGTGGCGGATGAGATCAGGATCCCCACGCGGCCAGCTCGCGACCCACGCGATCGAGGTAATACTCCCGTGCGGCGGGATGGTCGAGGTCGGAGAGGACGTCTTTGGCGATGTGGTGTGCGAACGGGGCCGTGAATCGGCGGCCGCGGTAGGGTCGGGTGGATGCGAGGAACTCGAGCAGGCCGTCAACGTACGATTCCGCGGTATGGTGTTCGGCGAGAAATGCCCGTCCGGCTTCGCCCTGTCGGAAGTAGGATTCGGGGTCGTTCAAGAACGCGTCGAGGTGGTGGTGGATATCTTCGCGCTCGTGCTCCGGGCGCACGAATGCGGCACACGCGGCTGAGATTCCCGCATACCACCCCGTCCGGGATACCAGGCTCGGTAGGCTGTGATCCCAGATTCGGAGTTGGGATCCCGAGGACTCGCCTCGGCACGGGTAGCGCAAGTTCACGGCCAGGTCGGCGTCGTGGAGGAGGCGCTCCAGCTCGGCGTCACGGACAAACCCGTGGTAGGTGACCTGGTCACGGAGACCGAGTTGATCGAGCTGTTCGTTCAGTTCGGATTCGGACTTGACCTCACCGGCGATATCGAGCCGATAGGCCTTCTTGCGCGGAAAGGCGGCGAGTGATTCGAGGAATGGGGTGAGACGGCGGTTGGCGCCGTGGAGGAACCCGAACAGCACGAGGCGATACGGATCGTCTGGCGCCGCGGTGCGCGGGGTTCGGGTGCGGGAAGGGCAAAGCTCATCTGATGATTTATAGGGAAGGGGAAGGTAGGTCAGCGGGAGGTGCAGCTCCGCCCGGAGGCGCTCGTATTCGGCCGGATTGTGGAGGACGGCGCCGAAGGATTCCGCGAGCGGGAGGTGCGTCAGCGGAAAGCGTTCGAGGACCTCGTCGATCGTCGTGGCTCCGGAGAATTGCCCGCGTGCCAGGTCAAGGGCTTCGCTGCCGCCCTGTTCGGCCATCAGGGCGAGGTAGCGTTCGCGTCCCTTTCGTCTGGTAACGAGCCAGCTGCGGTAGAGTTCGTGGACGTTCGTATCGTGAAATATGAGATATCCGCGATGGCGGGCCAGGAGTTGCGTAAACGATCCGTGGAAGCGAGGATCGTTCCCGATGTTGTAGATGGTGATATCGCGGAAATTGACGTCCGGCCACGGAAGGTCGGATCCGGCGAAGTGACGCACGGTGGCCGACTGCTCGAGGGAGGGATCCCACGACTCCGCATCCGTCCAGAGGGTAATCGCCGCGCGGCGCGCCAGGCACGGGAGGATGCGCGCGGTGAAGTTCGCAATGTCGGTCCGAGCCGGCGGGAGGGGGGAGAACCAATTGAGTTTCATGACGGCGGTGGGGAAGACGGGTTTATGCGGCTGCGGGCAGGTAACGGTGTCGAGTCCTGGGATTGAATCGATGTAGGCTGGTGGGGTTGGGGACAGGCAGGATTGCCTGTCCTGCGTTGGCGGGTTGGTTGAGGGCAGGGTCGGCGATCGCCCCTGCCGGTTACTGGAGGAGGGTGGAGACCACGTTCGGCCAGTTGATACCGAGTTCATCGATGCGGCGGCGGCCCTTGACGCCGGCTTCACGGGCCCATGCGCGTTCTTTCCAGAGGCGATCGAGCCCGGCCGCGAGGCTGTCGGGATTTGGGTCGGCGATTAGTCCTGAGTTCTCGTGCTGCACGAATTCCAGGGGGCCGCCGGAGTCCGTGCACGTGACGACCGGTTTGGAGGCGAGCATCGCCTCGAGCGTAATGTAACCGTAATCCTCGTCCTGCGGGGGGAAGACGACGCCGGCGCATCGCGCGTAAAGGTCCCGTTTGTCATCGTTGGAGATCATGCCCAGGAAGCGGACGCGCTCCCCGAGGTTGCATTGTTTTGCGCGGCGTCGGAGCTTTTCGAGGAACGCCGGGTTGTCCGGTTTCCCCGCGAAGTGGACGACGACCGGCTGGCGGGTCCGTGCGAGCGCTTCGATGACGAGTTCCTGGCGTTTGAGTCCGCAGAGCCGGCTGGGATAGAAGAGAAAGTCCTCCGCGTCGCGGGAATAGAATTGCTCGGCGTCCTGGGGTGGATGGTACAGCGGCGGGGCGTCGACCTTGGAGAACTCGCGGAGCCGGTTGGCGACGTTTTGGGAGTTGGCGAAGATGCGTTGCGCTTCGTGGAGGAGCCGGATCTCGAGGTGGGCGATGGTATCGCGGTATTCGCGGCCCTCGGGATAGTAGGCCAGGTCGCATTCGGGGGTATTCCAGAGATCGAATGCGGTACGGTACTGGTGCAGGACCCAGAGGATCTTGTTCGGGTGGGGGACGTGATAGGCGGGAAACTTGAGTCCAATGACGCGATCGACCTTGACGCCGTTGCTTTCCGTGAGGTCGAGGAGCCGGCATGCGAGCAGGTGGTCGAGAATCTTCTCGGGGGGGTACCAGCGGAACGGGATGGAAACCAGTTCGGCTTCGTGGCCGGTGCGTCGAAGGGCTTCGACGAGAGAATTCGCGTGGACTTCGGCGCCGCCGAATACGAACGGGACATGGGTGGTTGCGACGAGGATTCGCATGGAGGTTACGGTTGTATCCCCGGGTTGAACTCGAGGGCAATCAATCGTTCGTGTGTGGAGAGCAGCAGCCCGTAGAGTTGGAGGAACGCTTCGCTGCAGGTGGAGAAATAAGCCCGTTGGCGGCCGGAGAGGAACGGCTTCCAGAGCGCGGGCCGGCCGGGGGCGGGATTGAAGACGGTGTCGCGGTGCAGGATTGCCGCGAGGCGGCTGAATGCTGCGTTCTGGTTTTCGGCAAGGGAGGTCGGCGGGTTGACACCACGCGCTTCTTCCAGTTTACGGATCTGCGCTGCGTGGCGCGTCGCGATGAGCTCGGATTTGGCGAGCAGCGCGAGAAGGAGGCTGTTCCATTCCCCCTGGCGCCGCAGGAACGTCTTCTTGCTCCGAACACGCGACATCGCCTCGTGCAATTCCCGACATTTCTCGAGGTTCCATCGAAGGTCCGCCCAGTCGGCAGTCGTGGTTCGTTCCGCCGGTGCGCTTCGCTGCCATTCGGGTAGGGAGTCGGGGAGGAAGCGCGCCCGCAGCTTCCAGATTCGGGACTCCTGGCCCTCGGCGAGTTCGAGTTGGAACTCGCCGGCGATCACGAGAAGTCGGTTACATTTTCGATTGATGCGGGACGAGATGAATCCAGTCCATACGAGTCCCGGTTGCCCGAGGACGGCGTCGATCTCTTTCGCATGCCAATAAAAGTCCTCCCACGGTTGTTCCTCTGATTCGCGCCAATCGTGGATGCCTGTCTCCGCCGACCAGAGGGACTGCCCGGCGTTGGGATCGGGGAGGGCGGATTCGATGACGCGGCGCAAAAAACGCGCATCTCCGGGTGAGCCGGACGCGGCGTGCAACCCGGTGCTCTGGAAGGCGCTGCGACTCATGAGGAGAGGGGATCTCTTGATTTCGGCTTTCTCCGCAGGGAGAGGCGGATGGGGCCGAGGCACAGGAGTGTTTTCTCCTGTCGTTGCTCGTCGGCGAACGCTTGAAGCGCTGTGAGGCGGGCCTCCATCTCGGCGCGGAATGCGTGGTTCGGCTGCCGGTCCTCGAGCAGTGCATTGAGTTTGTTGGCGAGATCGGTGTGGGTGTCGGTGGCGGCCGGGAGGAGGTGTTGTTCGAGCAGTTCGTTGAGGTAGGCGATCGTGCGTTCGGTACTGCCGGCGTGCTGCTGGACGTGTTCGGAGAGGGAGGTTTGGGCGGCGAGCAGACCG
>SLNJ01000135.1 GCA_007133065.1 Opitutales bacterium | reverse complement strand
GTTTCGATTGGGAGACCCGATTGGCTGATGTCGCCTTCGGCTCGGTACGATACCGATCATGACATGGCACCTTACCCGAGCGTCATTCGCGTCCATATTCGACGCGGGTAGCCCGCCCGCCGACGCGTCAGCGACCGCGGTGAGGCAGGCCTTCAGCCTGCGGCCGGCGGGTGGGCCGTAACCCCGGGCGCTGCCCGCGGCTACGGTAAAACGGGCCTTCAGCCCTGCGGCGCCGGCGCGCGCCGCGCCCGCAACATCGAGCGTTATTTGGCTTGCCTCAGGTTTCGATTCCGGTACCCTTCAGGTCCATGTCTCGGGATTCGTCGATCAGCGTGTTGTCATTCAACATGCAACACGGGCAGACATGGGATGCCGCCGATCCGGACGCCGCCCCCATTGATCTGGGAAAGGCGATCGACGAGTTACGCCGGCACGACGCCGACGTCGTTCTCCTGCAGGAGGTGGAGCGGGTTTGCAAGGAGAACGGGCAAATCCAACCGCCTCCGAATTACACGATCCTCTGCCGGGAGCTGCCGCAGTACCACGGCTATTTCTCGTACCCGCCGGATGATTCCCGCGAGCTGCCGTTCGGGTACGGCTTGGCGATTCTGTGCAAAAACCCGCTCCACAACACGGAGGCGATCGATCTTCCGGCGCCGCATCTGGAGTTCGAGTTCAAGGGCGAGGTGACCCAACCGACCGAGCGGTTGATGATCGGGGCGCGCACGCGGTTCCTCGATCACGAGATCCAGCTCTACAACACGCACCTTCAGGCGTTTTTCATTCTCGGAAAAAACAGCGACGACTTTCCCGAGCAGCGGGATGTCATCGCCGAGCGCCTGCGCCAGGCGAAACAGCCGACCATCCTGGGAGGTGATTTCAACTCCGCTCCGGAAGAGGGCACCGTCGACACGTTCGAGTCGGTCGGATTCCGCACCGCACAGCGTGAACAGCCCACCTGGAAGCGCAAACCGTTCGTCCTCGACCACATCTTCTTCAACCGATGGTTCGAACTGGAGCAGAGCCGAGTCCACCGGACTCTGGCCGCCGACCACGATATCGTTGTCGCTTCCCTGCGGCTGACCGGAGGCCCTTCCAGCCCGTAGGCGTTTTGTGAAAGGCTTTCATATGAAATGCTGAAAGGCTGAAACGCGGGCAGCAATTTTTCTTGCCAGAGGGCGGGTCCGGGTTACGGTAGCGCTTTCAGAAGCATATTTCGAACGCCGGGGGATTAGCTCAGTTGGTTAGAGCGCTTGCTCGACACGCAAGAGGTCGCTGGTTCAAATCCAGCATCTCCCACCACTTTACCACGCGTATGCGTTGGGTGCTTCGCCTCCGGGACCGGGAAAAATCGCGTCGAGTTCTTCCATGGTTTTCGGTTCGAGGTTCAGATCCAGTGCGTGGAGGGCGTCATCGAGCTGCTCGATCGTACGCGGTCCGATGATCGGAGCGGTTACGACCGGGTTCGCGAGGAGCCAGGCGTGGGCGACGTCGGCCGGTTTTTCTCCGAGTTCCCGGCACAGTGTCTCGTAGCGCTCGATCTGCTTGCGTTTGGCGGCGGCGAGCTTGTTTTTCTGCTTACCGGCGCGCCGTCCCTCCTTCATCTTCTCGAGGTAGCCGCCGAGGAGTCCGCCGGCGAGGGGGCTCCAGGGGATCAGCCCGAGCCCGAAACCGCGGCACGCGGGAATCACCTCGAGTTCGACCATGCGGTTGTCGAGGTTGTAGACGCTCTGCTCGCTCGCGAGCCCCGGCTTGTTCATCGCGCGCGCGGCCATGCAGGCGTGCGCAATATCCCACCCCGCGAAATTGCTGGAGCCGACATAAGCGACTTTGCCCTGCTGCTGGAGGACGTCCATCGCCTCCCAGAGTTCGTCCATCGGACAGTCGCGGTCGATGTGATGGAACTGATAGAGGTCGATGCGATCGGTTCCGAGTCGCCGGAGGCTGTCCTCGCAGTGCCGGATAATCTTCAGACGGGAATAGCACCGGGTGTCGCGGTTCGGCTCGGCTCGTCCCTCCTTGCGTACGACGGGATTATAGACCTTGGTCGCGAGAACGATGGCGTCGCGGCGGTCGCCTCCCTGAGCCAGCCAGCGTCCGACGAGCTCCTCGCATGCCCCGGCATGGGTGGTCCATGCGCCGTAGACGTCAGCGGTATCGAAGAAATTGATACCGTGTTCCAGCGCGCGAT
Organism: Opitutales bacterium; assembly: GCA_007133065.1. Lineage (GTDB taxonomy): Bacteria > Verrucomicrobiota > Verrucomicrobiia > Opitutales > Oceanipulchritudinaceae > SLNJ01. The sequence continues at coordinate 2,333 of SLNJ01000135.1, read as the reverse complement.
CCATGATCGCGTAGCTGTCGGGTTCGTTTGCGACCCAGCCGAAATTCATCGTGCCGAGGCAGAGCGGTGATACTTTAAGACCGGTTTTCCCGAGGTTGCGGTAGTCCATATGGACAGCGTTACGTCTTGAAACGCCGATGTCAGCAAAATTCTCACGCTGGCGTGAGGAATCGTGCGCCCGGCTCAGTCGCTCGGCCGCTCCGCGGTGTGTCGGGCGGCGAGGAGGGCTCGTCCGGACCGGGCGGGGGCGCAGAGGAGGGCGGTGACGGATCGGCCGTGGATGATGTTCGGTGCCACGGTGTCGAGATCGGCTGGTTGGGCGGGCGCCGGGGGTTCGATGGCATCCGCCGGTTCGATCTCGAGCTGTTCCCATCCCTCCTCCCGAACGGTTTCGATGCACCGGTTGGTTGCGTGGGAAACCGCCCGCACGCGGTCGTTGGAGCGGGTGATCTCCGGCGTTTCGTCGTCGGGGAGACCGAGCGCGAACCCGCCCTCCTGCCACACGGCGCCCTCGGGTGCGCGATAGACATCGATGCGGTGGCGCACGCGACAGGCGGGACCGTCCGGCTCGATTGCGGTCCGAACGACGGCATCGATGGCGTCGGACTGGTAGCGCACGACCACCTCGAGGACCCCCGGATTCCCAACGTCGAGCGCAATGACCTGGGCGGCGCCGATTCGTGATCCGTCCGGCAGCCGCAGCCACAGTTGGTTGTCGCCGAGTGGACGGTGACCCGACCCGGCGGCGTTGACCGGGAAGGCGGTGGAGTAGACGAGCTTTGAGTAGAGGGCATTCCGGTGGTTGTCGAGGTTGCGGAGGTTGAACAGGCGTACCTCCCCGGTCGCGCGCGAACCGTGGGCGACCAATCCGGGGCCCTGGCACGCCACCATGAAGTCGTCCACCTCGACCGGCAGTCGTTCCGGCGGGGCGCTCCAGAACGGGTGTTCCGACGGCAGGGCCATGCAGAGGAAGGCCTGCATGCCCCAGTAGGGGTGCCCGCAATTGATGTATCGATCGCGCCCGCCGTCGGATCCGGCCGCAGTGAGGCGCTCGCGCAGAACGCCCTGCTCGTTGAGGCTGCCGATCTCGAGCCATCGCTCGAGGTTGCGTCCGAGCATGGTGCGGACGAGACCCGGCGCCAGCGACGACCGGTCGAGGAACTGCGCCGCGACGGAACCGGTCAGCCAGCCCCAGCGGTAGCTCAGGGATCGTCCGAACAGGATGTTCTGTCCACACGCGTCGATCATATAGGGGAGCATCCTCTCACGTTCGGCGAAGCGTTCGAGGCTGCGCTCGAGCACCGGATTCTCATACTCTGGAAGGATTGCCTTGAGGTAGCAATGGTGCGAGCCGTAGACCCAGAAGTTATAGTAGTCGATGCCATGTCCCAGCGTGTCCCAGAGCCAACCGTCCGGCATCACGACGGCGTCGGATACCAGGAGTTGGCGCCGCACCGCATCGATCTCGCCCGCGAACCCGGAGTCGCTGAGCGCGATCCGGGCGGCGTGGTTGACGGCGACGAAGAGCGACCAGTTGTTGGCGAATGCTGCATAGCGGGTGCAGGCGGCCAGCCAGTTCTGGATGTTGGCGATCTCGGTCGAATTCAGTTCCGGGATGAGCCAGCCCCGGGAGAGCCAGAGGCTCCATGCCACAATCGAGGACTCGACCTGGCGCTGGTTCCCGCGGTCGGAGGGCGGTTCGCCCCAGTAGTCGGGGTGTTCCGGATCGGTTCCATGCACGAACGCGTCGCGCAGGATTTGGCGCGGTTCCACCGCGGTTCCGTCTTCCAGTTCGATGGACACCGGATTCTCCGGCTGGACGCACCATGCGGCGAGGGCCGGCATCATCCGCGTGACCCCGTCGCATTGCTTTCCGCCGGCGCTCACGAAATTCTCAAGGCGGATCCCCTCGCGTGGCTCCCAGACGGCGCAGCTCGACGAGGTCTCGATCAGAACACGGTGCCACCCGCTCAGCAGGCGGCGAAAGCACGATACAAACCAGGTCCGATCGTAATCGGCAAGCGACTCAGGCATGATTCGAAAGGAAACAGAGAAGAGCCGGACGTTCCAAGTTCATATTTGAATTTCCGCGTTGATTCGAGAGCGGCGGGGGATCCCGATTCGTTTCGCTCGCGGGACTTCGCGTCGCTCAGCGGAGGGCGGAAGATCCCGATTCGCTTCGCTCACCGGGACTTCGCGTCGCTCAGCGGAGGGCGGAAGACCCCGATTCGCTTCGCTCACCGGGACTTCGCTTCGCTCAGCGGAGGACGGAGGATCCCGATTCGCTTCGCTCACCGGGACTTCGCTTCGCTCAGCGGAGGACGGAGGATCCC
>SLNJ01000127.1 GCA_007133065.1 Opitutales bacterium | reverse complement strand
TGGACGCATCCGCGGGAGAACAAGTCACCTTTTCCGTGGAGGCCGAAGGGGCCGATCTCTCCTACCAGTGGATGCGTGATGGTTCCCCTGTCATGGCGTTCGGAATTCCGGAGGATCCGGAAAATCTGATCACCAACCCGTTCTTCGAAGACGGATTCGACGAGGACGGCATGGCCGAAGGGTGGAACGTCATCTCCGGTACTGAGTGGGATGTCGAACCGGCCGACGGGTACGACGGAAGCCAGGCGCAGTTGCTCTCTTGGCCCGAAAAAACCGGTTGGGGTCCGATCTTAAATCAGTATCCCGGATTCGAACGGAATACCGGTTACATGGTCTTCGTGCGATTCCGTACGGAACCGACAGAGCGCGGTGAGCCGGCTCAGCACATCTCCGTACAGGTGACCGCCGCCAATTTCGCAGCCTGGTCGCGTGTACTCGTGGTGCGCAACTTGGAATCCCAGGGCGAATGGCGCGAGGTGGCCTTTACGTTCATCACGGATATTCCAGAGGAGGAAGATCCGAATAACCTCCACGTTCGCATCGAAGCCGGCACGTCCGAAGGCGGTCAGGTCTGGGTTGACGAGGTCTCGCTCTTCAAGGTCGAAGACACCGCAAAGACCGCGACGCTCGTACTCGAAGAAGTTGGGTTGGGCGATGTCGGCAACTATACGGTCGAGGTCTCCAATCCGGCCGGCACCGTGGTGTCGGATCCGGCAACGCTTCGCCTTACCGGAGTTCCGTCGGCACTGGTTGACTCGGAGGAAGTGGAAGAGAATATCTGGATGTCCGATTGGTTCGGGCCCTTCTACACCCATGCCGTATTCGATAACTGGATCAATAGTGCCGATCACGGCTGGGTCTACGTAGCGCCGTTCCAACCGCTCGGTGAGATGTGGGTCTGGGACCCGGGTGTTTCGGTGGTGGATGGTGCGGACGGCTACGTCTACACTGATGCGGAGGTCTACCCGTATATCTACGCCCATGGCGCGGGATGGACCTACTTCAGCGCGGAACACTCCGATTTCGAGACCCGCCTCTTATACCTCTTCACCGAAGAAGAATGGATCGAGCTCGAACTCTGGCACGGACCCATGCAGTGGGATTGAGACACCGGTAAGTTGAGTTACTCAGCTTCGTTGAAACGCTAACCGGGGCGGCAGGTGCAAACACCTGCCGCCCCTTTCTTTCGCCGGGCTATGAAGCTGCCAAACCGCCATCACGGGGCGCAACCGCATCCTCGGGTCAACGCGCAACGCCGCCCGTCTCACCGCGGCTCGTGCTTGAACACGAGCGTCGTGTTGCCGGGTACGGTAAGGTCGAGTGAATACACGTGATTGTCGCACCGGACGGGCTCCGCTTCCTTGCCTCCGAGGTTCCCAGCCCCGGAGCCGCCGTAGAGGTCGGCGTCCGAGTTGATCACTTCTCTCCAGAATCCCCCGAACGGAACGCCGACGCGGTAGTGCTCCCGAGTCAGCGGCGTGTAGTGTCCAAGAACCAGATAGTGCACCGTGCGGTTGCGGTCCCGCCTCAGGAACGCGATCACCGATGAATCGGCGTCGTCCAGGGCCACCCACTCGAATCCCCCTTCCTCCAGTTCGCCCTCGTGGAGCGCAGGATCACATCGATAGAGTGCGTTGAGGTCCTGGATGATGTACTGAATGCCCTGGTGGTCGATATACTGCAGCAGATCCCAATCGAGGCTTCGATCGTAACTCCACTCGCGTGACTGCCCGAAATCACAACCCATAAAGAGGGTTTTCTTCCCGGGCCACATCCACATGAGCGCGTACAGCGCCCTCAGGGTTCCAGCCTTCTCCGTGATCGATTCCGCCGCCATTTTCATCAACATCGAGGCCTTTCCGTGCACCACTTCATCGTGTGAGAAGACCTGCACGAAGCGCTCCGAATACTGGTATATCATGCCGAAAGTCAGCAGGTTGTGATGCCACTTCCGGTACAGCGGATCCTTGCCGAAATACGAGAGGGTATCGTTCATCCACCCCATGTTCCATTTGAGGTCGTAACCGAGCCCCCCTTCGGATGCCGGCCTGGTGACACCGCCGAACGAAGTCGATTCCTCTGCAATCATCATGACGCCTGGATAGTACTCGTGCGCAAGCTGATTTGCCTGCCGCAGGAACGCGATCGCCTCGAAGTTCTCGCGGCCTCCGTGCCGGTTGGGAATCCACGCTCCATCCTCCCGCGAGTAGTCGAGGTAGATCATGGAGGCAACGGCGTCCACCCGGAGTCCGTCGATATGATAACGATCGAACCACGCGAGCGCGTTGGCGATTAAAAACCCGCGAACCTCGTGCCGGCCGTAGTTAAAAATCAGCGTTCCCCAGTCCAGGTGCAAACCTTGACGGGGATCCTCGTGTTCGTAGAGGTGCGATCCGTCGAAGCGGGCCAGGGCGAACGCATCCTTCGGAAAGTGGCCGGGAACCCAGTCAAGAATTACGCCGATTCCGTTCTGGTGCAACTGGTCGACGAGGTGCATAAAATCCTCCGGTTCGCCGAACCGGTGCGTCGGTGCGAAGAAACCGGTCACCTGGTACCCCCACGAACCGGAATAGGGGTGTTCCGCCAGCGGCATGAACTCAACATGCGTGTATCCCATCTTATTGACGTATTCGACCAATTCGGCGGCGGCCTCGCGGTAGGTGTAAGGACGGTTGCCATCCTCGCGCCGGCGTTTCCAGGAACCGAGGTGCACCTCGTAGATGCTCATCGGTCGATTCGCCCAATCCGATTCCGACCGCTCCCGCATCCAGGCGTCATCCCCCCACCGGTACACGTCGTCGACCGGATAGATGATCGACGCGTTGTGCGGGGGCGCCTCGAAGGACGTACCGTAGGGATCGGTTTTGAGGTGCAGGTAGTCATCCGCTCCATGGATTTCGAACTTGTACTTCAGCCCACGTTCGAGTCCGGGGATGAAAATCTCCCAGACCCCCGAGGAGCCGAGCGGCCGCATCGGGAGATACCGCCCGTCCCAGCAGTTGAAATCCCCGACCACCGATACCCGCCTGGCACCCGGCGCCCATACCACGAAGGAAACCCCGGACACGCCGTCTATTTCCCGCAGGTGAGACCCGAACTTACGGTAAATACGATGCTCGCTCCCCTCGTTGAAAAGGTAGAGATCCTCCTCTCCAATCGTCGGCCCGAATGCGTACGGATCGTAGAATTGACGAATTTCTCCATTCCCCTGCACAACGCGCAAACGGTAAGGGAACCGCGCTCTTTCCCCCTTCAGGAACCCCTCGAACAGTCCCGTATCGCTTAGCTTCTTCAGCGGGAAACGCTCCTCGGGGTTCCGTTCGTAGGCAATCACCTCGCAACGCTCGGCATCCCGCAGAAAAGCCCGCACCACCAGACCCTTTGAACGCCGCCATGTGCAGGGATGCATGCCGAGCAAGTCATGAGGAACCGCACAACGAGCGGCGTGGAGGCTTTCATATTCCGATTTGGATAAGATCACGGGGAAACAGGTTCGTGGATTTGCGCGGATGCCGACATCGAGAATCCACTGACCCTAGGGCCATTGACGCCCCCGGTTCAAGCGTTTCGTTCGAGCCATTCCGTCACCGTGCTTACAAAGGCCTCCGGCGCCTCGGCGTGAACCCGGTGGGCGGCGGACGCTATGGTCGCAACCACAAAGTTCGAAAAGCGATCCCGGAACGCGGCGAGGCCGGCTTTCGTCACAAAATCGGATGCTCCGCCCCGGATCGCCAGAACCGGTCCGGCATATCGATCCCCCGGTTTCAGCGAGGTACGCATCAACTCCGGGAGGGCCGCATGCAGCGCCGGGAGATTCACCTGCCAGCGAAAGCCTCCCCCTCCGGGATTGCGGACGAGATTGCTCGCCAGAAACTTCCGAAAGGCCCAGTCGTCGTTGACCGCCGCCAGAGCTTCCTCCACCGGTTTGCGGTTGCGCAACCGTCCCGGATCGATCCGCTCCATGATCGAAAACTCCTCCTCCCACCGCGGAGGGTAGTCGACCGGGGCGATGTCCACGACCACGAGCCGTGAGACGCGTTCCGGGGCGCGACAGGCCGCCGCCATCGCCACCTTCCCACCGAGGCTGTGCCCCAGCAGCGTGACCGGTGCGCATCCGGCGTCATCGATCCAGTTCAGGACATCCGCGACCAGGTCGTCGTATCTGTTGGATGGATGGTGCGGCGACGCCCCGTGATTGCGAAGATCCAACGCGGCCACGCCGTACCGCTCGCCCAGATTCCGAGCCGCGCTCCGCCAGTTCCGCGACGAACCGAGCAATCCGTGCAAAATCACGATCTCGACGGGTTTTCCATCGCCGTATAACTCATGTGCCAGTGCGAGCGCCATACCCGGCATCCTGATCGACCTCCCCCCGACGGCAACTCCCTTCTCGTTGCACAGCCGCAAGCACCGCGCGGCCGGCCCTCGAGATATCACGTTGCACACCGGCACGCGGGTGTTAGGTTGGCGTGCATGAGTGCTGGTTACTCGGACGCCACCCGCCTCGTCGCATGCATCGACATCGGGAGCAACACGATCAAACTCCTCATCGCACGCGGAGGTCCGGGAGGCTCCCCGGAGGCCGTTGATGAGGTGACACTGCCGGTTCGGTTGGGTGCGGGGATTTCACATGAAGGGTACGAACTCGCTGCAGAAGGCATGGAACAAGCGGTGCAGGCGGTGCAGGCGCTCGCCGATCGCGCCCGAATGCGGGAGGCCGAACCGATCATCGCCACAGCGACAAGCGCGGTGCGCGACGCATCCAACGGAACGGAGTTCCGGGATCGCATCGCGGCCGGGGCGGGATTGTCCGTCCGGGTGCTCGATGGCGACGAGGAAGCGCGGTACATCGCCCGCGGGGTGGCGAGCGATCCGACGCTGCCCGCGACGCCGCGTTGCACGCTGGTGGATATCGGGGGCGGAAGCATGGAGCTCGTCCGCATCGTGAACCGGGAACCGGACGTCCGGATTAGCCTGCCACTCGGGGCGGTTCGGCTGACCGAGCGGTTCGTCTCGGACCCGACTCAGCCGATCGGCGGGTCGACGCTCCGCGCGATCGCAGAGGAGGCCAGGAATGTGCTCGGATCGTGTGGCTTCCCGTGGGCTCGCCCGGCTGAACCGGTGGTTGGAACCGGAGGTGCCGTGACCTGGGCGCGCGTCCTTCTCGGACATGATCGCGGGTTGACGACGGCCGGCGGTGCCAATCCCCGGCTGCCGGCAGACGAATTGCGCGACCTGCTCAACACGTTGGCGGCACTTCCGCAACACGAGCGAGAAGCGCGCTTCTCCTTGCCCCCGCAGCGAGCGGACATTCTACCCGCGGCCCTGGTTGTGCTCACCGCGTGTCTCGAGCACACGGGAGCGCCTGCTTTGCACCATTCGTTCTACAACCTACGATTCGGCGTGTGCGCGGAGCTCCTCGAGCACGCCGCTGAAATCCGCCGTTAGCGGCGCCTCGACGGCGCACTGCGTGCCGGTAGCCGGATGGGCAAACGCCAGGCGGCGTGCATGCAGCATCACCCGTGGAACCGATCGGGAGAATGAATCGTGCCGTCGAAACCCATACGTTGTGTCTCCCGCTACCGGCATGCGCGCGTGGGCGCAATGAACCCGAATCTGGTGCGTTCGACCCGTATGGATACGGACCCGCAGCAGCGTGTACCCGAAGCCCGGACGCCCCTCGACCCACCAGTCGCTCCGTGCCGCGCGCCCGTCCGCGCGCACGCACATCTTCATGCGATGGACCGGGTGCCTCCCAAGCGACGCTTCGATCGATCCGGAATCGCGCTCGGGAGTCCCCTGGACGAGCGCGAGGTACTCCTTTTCAACCCGCCGTTCACTCAACTGCCGGCTCAACGCCCGGTAGGCGCGATCGGACTTTGCGACCGCGATGACGCCGCTCGTCTCCTTGTCCAACCGGTGCACGATCCCCGGTCGCTCGACCCCGCCAATCCCCGAAAGCCGCCCGTGGCAGTGATCGAGCAGTGCATGAACGAGCGTGTCCGGCCCGGTCCCGGCTCCGGGGTGCACGATCATTCCCGGCGCCTTGTTCACGATTACGTAATCGTCATCCTCGTGAAGGATATCCAAAGGGATCGCTGCCGGCGTCAGCTCGAGCGGTTGCGGCGGCGGAATCGTAAAGGAGAGCACATCGCCCGCACGGGCTTTGTCGCTCTTCCCCAGCGCCTCGTTTTCCCGCCACACCAACCCCGCGTCGAACAGTTTCTGGATAAAACTACGGCTCAGGTGCGGAAAGTTGCGATGGATCGCCTTGTCCGCTCGCAGGCGGTCGCAATCCCGGGGTGTCTCAAAGATCGTCTCCGCTCGCTCGCCGACATCCCCCCTCCGGCGCTCGATCGCACCGTCTCCGGGTCCCGGATGGGAAGGGACGCTCATCCAAAGCGGCGGTGCATCTCACGGGTCGGGAAGAATCGGCCGGGGCACAGCGTATGGTTCACGCCGTCGATCTCCCGATGCACCGCGAAACGTGTCGGGTGCCGTAATACCTCGCCCTGTAAATGCTCAATCAGCGCAACCAAAGCCGCCAACTGCCGTCCGCTCGGCCGCCGGGTCTCGAAATTACCGACCAGGCAAATGCCGATCCCGTGCTCGTTGACGTTGCTGTTGCGCACGTGACCGCCGGCGTGCTGGGCCGCCCAACGGGTTCCGATCTCGATCTCCCCGTTGCCGGAATCCGATCCGTTCCCGATGACGAAATGATAAGCCAGTCCGTTCACCATCCCACGACGGCGGTGATTGCGGTCGTAAATCGCCGCATTGCCCCGTTCGATCGCGCTGTGGTGGGCGACGATGTACTGCCAGCGGCCCCGCGCGACCCCGATCGCGCCGTTCGCGCGCCGAATCGCTTCGATATTCGACACGGCACCCCGACTCGGAACCGCGAGGGTACTCCCAGCCAAAATCCGATCGCCGACGATCCCGTTGAGCCGCCGCAGATCAGCCACGCTGCAACCGTAGCGACTGGCAATCGCGCTGAGCGTGTCACCCCGCTGTACGACATACTTGATCGGATCCCCGCTCCCCAGCAAGGCTCGCGGGCCGAGCCAACACGCACCGGCTACCAGTGCCAAGGCACACACAAAGCGGCGACGCGAAGACTGCGGCACAACCCCCGCGACCGTACCGTCGGGAATCATCGGGTTTTCCGATCTGCCGTCCACATGATCGATCATTCGATTGAGTAATTTGTTCCCGGAGAACAGGAAACGCACGATACCGAAACTAAGGCAGAACCCTTACGTTTGTCAACTGCACTCTGCAAACCCGCTTGCCAGCAGTTGCGCCCCGGCACCCCCGTTTCACTGTGAGCACGCTCAATTCCGGGTCGTGACACTAACGGTTTCCGCGTCCGCCAGACGCGCCTCGTCCAGCACCCGCACCATGATACTGGATCGCGCCTGGGCATCGACCTGCACAATCACCGGAACCTGCGCCTGCCGCATCCGGGAAGCCACCCGTGAACGAACCGCGCCGATCCCGACATCCTGCCCGTCGATAACCACCTGCCCCTCGCCGGTAATCTCGATTACAAAGGGTTCCTCCTCCTGGGGCGTCGGGTCGGGGGACGGCTCCGGCCGGTCCACCAAGAAGCCTTCTTCATCGACGAACACCGTCGTAACAATAAAGAAAATCAACAGGATGAAGACCATGTCGATCAGGGGGGAGATATTGACATCCACCCGATCGTCTTCGCCCTTGAGGGATCCGCGTCTGCTCATAGAAATTACTCAAGTACTGGTGAAAGCGCCACTCTGCAAGGCAAACACCCGGGGCACAAGTCAAAATATCACAGGACTGCCCTTCTTGTGAACGCCGAAGCGCACATTTGTTCCGAGCCAGGATCCTGCAGATTCACCCCTTCTCCTCCCGCAACGTCCGGATCTGCGCCTCAAGGCGTTTCTCGGAGACTTTAAACGCCGATCCCAACTCCTGGGCGTAGACCGAGACGCGAAATTCTTCAAGCATCTGTCGCAATTCACGCACTCCCGCACGTGAGACTCCCCCGGCATCCGCCGCCCGCTCGAGCTCGCGGTAGGCTGTCTCGTACGGACGCACCCGAGCGCCCTTGCGATCATCCTTTTCCGGGTCGAGCCGCCGGCGTTCCGCGCGCAACCGGTATCCGGCGAGGTAGCGGGGGATCGACTGGACGAAGTCGGGCGGATAGCGGACGAGAAAATCGGGCGGAAGCAACTCGTTTACCTGATCCGCCATTCCCGGATACGGGTCCGGACAAAGCAGCGCCTCGTGCCGCGCGGCAAGGATCGCTGCGAGAAGGTCGACAAATCGAGGCGCCATTCCCTTCTGTTTCTCCCGCGCCGCATCCAGCACGTCGCGAAAACCGGCCGCGCGCAGCGGAATACGCTGCTCAGCGGGGAAGAGTTCGCGGAGCACGTATTGCCATGCGTGTTGGCGGAAGGACTCCATTTCTGCAAACGCGCCGACCTCGATCCGCACACGCTGCAATTCCTGCTTGAGCTCCTTCCGCAACCACGCCAGATCCCGGCCCATCGCCACCTCGCAGAGGGCGGGAAATCCGGACTCGGTCGCCCGTTCCGCCGCCATCCGATTCGCGTAGAGACGCAGGTTGACAGAGGAGCCTCCCACCGCCTCGAGTCCGGGATACGCCCGAACGGGGATTCCCGCGATCCGTCCGACCTCGATCGACTCGGGAAGGTCGCCGAAACTCCAGTCGCTCAGCTCGTAGCGCTCGAACCGGGAACACGCCTCGCTCCAGACCTCCAGCCGCCCCGCATCCGAGCCATCTCGAATCTCCGATTCGACCCGCTCGCGATACGCGGCGGCGACTCGGTTCCAGTCCCGTCCTGCCGCCACCTCGCGGCCATGATCATCTACAACGAGCACGCGGGGACGCAGGTGCCCGGGAACGGCATCCTCGTTAAAATCGTCGGGTCGCACGCGGACTCCGTACCGCTCCGCAATGGCCTCCGTGAGAATCGCTGCGAGCGGACGGGGTTGCGGCTCGAGCAGGGCAGCCAGCTCGCGCGCCTTGTCCGCGATCGGAAACAGCTGCACCCGCAACGGCTTGGGCAGTCCGCGGAGCAGGCAGGCGATCCGTTCCTCGATATAACCGGGAACCACCCAATCGAGCATCGGCGCGGAGACCGCCTCGAATTCAGACACCGGGATCCGGAGCGTCGCGCCGTCCTCCTCCTCCCCCGGTTTATAGGCGTATTCAAGCGACAACGACCGCCCGTTGAGCGTCACACCCACAGGAAACGCGGCGGGATCGATCCGCTCTTCTCCCGTCTGGTCGTCGAGGTCCTCCTCCTGCATCTCCAAAAAACTCCAATCCCCTGCTTTCTCATCGCGCACGAAGCGGTTCAGATCATGGAGACTGGCGATCCCGGGAGGCAGACGCTCCGCGTAGAAGCGGTACACCCGGTCATCGAGGGCGAGCACGGAACCGCGGCGCAGCCGCGTCTGCTTCTCCTCCCAACGCTCCCGAACCTGCCGGTTGCGCGCGAGAAATCGAGGGGACTCGCGGATCGCCTCTTCCACGAGGGCCCGGCGAATGAAGAAGTCCGTCGCATCTCCCGGGTTGATCCTGCCGTAATCACGGTTGCGACGGCCGATCTCCAACCCGTAGAGGAGGTACCGCTCCTTCACCAGCACCCTTCCCGCGCGCTCGTTCCACTCGGGATCCGAGAACACGGATTTGCAGAGTCCACGCCCGAGGTCCAGAATCCACGCCGCGTCGATGCGGGCGCAGGTGCGGGCAAAAAGACGGGAGGTCTCGACCCATTCCGCCGCCATGATCCACTCGGGCGTTCGATTGGATGCCTCCTGTGCCGGGGCCGGGGTCTGCTTCCCCCCGTGCGACCGACCCTTCGCAGCCTTCCTGTCGAAGAGTGTGGACCCCGGGAAGATCCGCACCTGCCGGCCATGGGTCGCCCGATAGCGGTTCCCCGAATCGCGCTGTGCCACCGCCCCGAGCAATCCGCTGAGCAGAGCCCGGTGCACTTGGTGGTACTCCGCCGCGACTGCGTTGGCACTCGGGAAGTCCAGATCGCCGAGCACCACCCCGAGTTGTTCGTATATGTCGCGCCACTCCCGCATGCGCGAATACGCGAGCATGTGCGCCTTGCAGAACTTGCGCAACTGGCGCTGGCTCATTTTCTCGCACGCCTCGTGGCACTCGTTCCAGATGTTCCAGAGGGTGAGGAAGTCGGACTCCGGATGATTGAATCGACCGTGCGCGCGATCCGCAGCTTCCCGCTTCTCCGAGGGGCGCTCGCGGGGATCCTGGATGCTCAGCCCCGAGGCGATGACCAACACCTCGGCCAACGCCCCTTCCCGGCGGGCCTGCAGGAGCATGCGGCCGACCGTCGGATCGACCGGAAGCCGGGCGAGTTCGGTCCCGAGCGGAGTCAGCCGCTTCTCCGCGTCGAGCGCCCCGAGATCCTGGAGCAGCTGGTACCCCGATCGAATGAGGCGCTCCGACGGGGGATCCAGGAACGGGAAGCGTTCGACGTCCCCGAGTCCGAACGCAAGCATCCTCAGAATCACTGCAGCCAGGTTGGCGCGGCGGATCTCCGGCGGAGTGAAGCGCGGTCGCGAGCAGTAGTCCTCCTCGCTGTAGAGGCGCACGCAGACCCCTTCGGCGACGCGTCCGCAGCGGCCGGCGCGCTGATCGGCACTGCTCTGCGAAACGGGTTCCACCGGCAACCGCTGAGTTCGCGTATTGGGATTGTAACGACTGATGCGCGCCAGCCCCGAATCCACCACAAAACGAATACCCGGCACGGTGATGGAGGTCTCCGCGACATTCGTGGCAAGGATGATCTTGCGCCGCTGTGTCGGCGCGAAGATCCGCTGCTGCTCCGCGTTGCTCAAGCGTCCGAACAGAGGCAGGATTTCCGCCCGCCCGAGGAGACGCCCGCCGAGCGCTTCGCGAGTCTCCAGAATATCCCGCTCCCCGGGAAGAAAGACGAGAATGTCCCCCGAAGGAAACTCCGCCGCGAGCTCCTCAACCGCCTTCGCGGTCCCTTCGATATATGTGAACTCCCCCTCGGCCTCGAGCAGGATGTCCAACGGGCGATAACGGATCGATACCGGGTAGCTCCGCCCCGAAACGAGAACCACCGGCGCATCATCGAACGCCTTGGCGAACGCCTCCGTATCGATGGTCGCCGACGTGATCACAACCCGTAGATCCGGACGGCGCTCCCGCAGCATTCTCAGGTGGCCCAGGAGGAAATCGATGTTCAGGCTGCGCTCGTGGGCTTCGTCCACGATGATCGCCTCATATTCCAGAAGCAGCGGATCGTTCTGGATCTCTGCCAGCAGCATGCCGTCGGTCATCATCTTGACCGTCGTTTCGGGGCTCGTCCGGTCCGTGAAGCGGATCCTACAACCGATCTCACGCCCCCACGTCAAACCGAGCTCGTCAGCGATGCGGCGCGACACCGAGAGCGCAGCCAGCCGCCGCGGCTGGGTACAGGCAATCCGGCCGCGGGCACCCAGCCCCGCGGCCAGGCACATCTTCGGCAATTGCGTGCTCTTCCCCGAACCGGTCTCGCCCGCGAGGATTATGACCGGATTCGACGGCGGGTTCCCTCCCGTCCCCAACGAACCCGCCGCCGCCGGCTCTCCCTCCTGCAGACGGTCGGGTCGGAGCAGATCGACAATCTCCCCGGCACGCGCTGTGATCGGGAGATCCTCCGGGTAGCGAATCCGGGGCAGGCGCGCGCGCCGCCTGCTCGCGCGTTCCGCGGAATCCTCCAGCTCGCGTACGAGTGCGCGCATGCGCTGCAACAACGCTCCCGGCCGCCGGGGCGGCCACCAGCGCTCCAATCGCTCGCGCGCCCGCGCCGCGGTCCGCACCTCCGCCGCAGCCAACAACGGAGCCGCGCGCGCGCGCAAGGCATCCAACCGCGCTCTATCTGAATTGGGTTCCATCCGTGCCGACAATCTCTACGTACACGCCGTACATGTCACAGGAAAACGGAGGGGAATTGGTTTGCCTTCACGCCGCTCCCCTGCATGCCATATGAACATGGCGATCCAAGTGAAAGTTCCGTCCCTGGGGGAATCCATCACCAGCGGCGTTATTGCCGCGTGGCATGTCAAAGACGGCGACACCGTCTCCAACGGCCAACATCTATACGACCTTGAGACCGATAAGATTACCTCGGAAGGACTCGCCGAGGCGGACGGCGTCATACAACTCAAAGCACAAGAAGGCGACGAGGTTGAAATCGGAGCCGTGATCGCCGAGATCGAACCGGGAACCGGGTCGCAGAAGCAGTCGAGCGATGAGGGATCCGGCGATCGTGACGACGACAAGGAGGATACAGAAGCAGCGGGACCGCAGCCGGAAGCCTCCGGAGAGGAGCGCCGGAAGGACGACGGCGCATCGAAGGGATCCGAGGGAAAGAAGGAAGCGGCCACGCGAAAATCGGCGGCCAAAGCCGTCTCCCCCGCTGTTCGCCGGATCGCCGACGAAACCGGAATCGATCCGGCCACAGTCGACGGCACCGGCAAAGGCGGACGCGTCACCAAAGCGGATATGCTCAAGGCGCAAAAGGGACGGGACGAGTCCGGGGAATCCGGCGGGACGGAGTCCGTCGATCGCCAGGAGAAGGCCGGGAAGGACGACGGCGATGCGGCGGAATCCGCCGAACGTGAAGAGGCCACCGCCGAGAAGGAGGCCGGGAGCGCAAAATCCGAGTCCCCGGGCGCCGACCGGAAGAAATCCGTACCGGATGCACAGACGGAGCAACGCGTCACGCGCCGGAAAATGTCACCCCTGCGCAAACGCGTCGCCGAGCATCTTGTCTCGGCCCAGCGGACCGCGGCAATCCTCACCACGTTCAACGAAGTCGACATGACGGCGGTTATCGCCCTGCGCAAGAGACACCAGGAATCCTTTCAGGAGCGCCACGGAATCAAGCTCGGGTTCATGTCCTTCTTCGTCAAGGCGACCGTCCACGCCCTGCAGCAGGTTCCTGCGCTCAACGCACGAGTGGAAGGCGATGAAATCGTGGAACACCACTTCTACGATATCGGGGTCGCCGTCAGCAGCCCGCGCGGTCTGCTCGTCCCGGTGGTTCGCAACTGCGACCGGATCAGTTTTGCGGAGATCGAGCAGGAGCTGACGAACTTCGGACAGAAGGCGAAGGAAGGGAAGATTGGAATCGACGACCTGCAGGGCGGAGTCTTCACGATTTCCAACGGCGGGATATTCGGATCGCTCCTCTCCACTCCGATCCTGAATCAGCCGCAGAGCGGAATTCTCGGTATGCATACCATCAAGGAACGCCCGGTGGTTGTCGACGGCGCCGTCGTTGCCCGCCCTATGATGTACCTGGCCGTTTCATACGACCACCGCATCGTGGACGGCCGCGAAGCCGTGACCTTCCTCGTCAAGATCAAAGAAGCCATCGAAGACCCCGCGCGCCTCATGCTCGGACTCTAGCAGGCTGTTGAAAAACCGGGGCGAATCGTGATCGCAGCTCCGCAACGGCTTATCGAAGGCGAATCGTGCTTCGGGCGAGCCGTTCTTCACGCCGCTCTACCGCGCGGTCTCCGGGTATTCGTCGATGACCGCCCCGTTCTCGTCGACGACGAGAAGATGCTGGTGGGCTCCGTGGAGGGTGAGGATGATCGCATGGCGTTTTGACTCGGCACGCTCCAGATACCAGGTCTCATCCGGATCGTGAACCGTCCGCACCCCGACCCCCCAGGCGCCGTCTCCCATGTACACCACACCCCCCGGATGCACCCGGCCGTTTCGAATCGGTGCCGTACGCTTGTACGTGTGGTCGTGGTTCTCAAAGACGAGCCGCAGGCCGTGCTGCTCGAAGCGTGGAACCCAGTGTTCTCGTACACGACTCGAAGTCGCCCCTTCGTAGTCACGGTGCGATGGAAATCCGGGAACGTGGTAGACCGGGATCACATGGGGAACCTCTGCCCGCTCCGCGAGCGCGGTTTCGAGCCAGGCCGTCTGCTCGCCCTCGACCGGGTTGGTGTGATCGGTGTCGAGGAGAATCAGGCTGAGATAATCCCCGAAATCGAGCACGCCATACCCGGGGTTTCCCGGGAAGGCGAAGAATGAGTAGAAAAACGGCGCGACGTCCCGACGCCATACCTCGGTCGGTTCGTAGTCATCATCGTTGTAGTAGTAACCGCCCTGCACTTCGTGATTCCCGATGGCGGCCACAATCGGGACCACGTACCCGTCATCGTCGATCAACGTCGCTCCATTCGCCTCGAACCACTCCTCCCAGCGGTAAAAGTTCTCCGGATTTCCGTCCGCGTAGGCAAAATCCCCGCCCCATACAATGAGATCAGGCCGGTATTGCATCGCCGCACGGTTTGTGCGTTCCATCCACTCCTGCCGGTGCCGGGTGTCCCCGCCCAGCGCGATCCTCAGGGGCCGGGTCAGATTCCCCGGCATCGTCCGAAACCCGTAATCCCGGTCGTAGCCCTCAACCTGAAAGCGGTACGCCGTACCCGGTTCGAGCCCGGTCAGCTCCACCCGCTGCCGAAAAATTCCCCGACGCTGCTCGACCGGCAGCATCTCGGTCACCGCCGCGGCGCGATCCTCCGGGGCGTGCGCCGCCCAGTAGTGCACGGTTGCCGCTTCCGGGGATTCCACACCGTACCACTCCGGCGCCTCCATCACGGCGAGCCAGGCATCCTCGAGCACCGCGTCGAGCTGTCCCCAGCGCCGCCCGTCCGGTGGCGCGGGTAGCTCGGCTTCGGCCATGGCACGAAACCCATCCGGCCGGAATTCGGCGGAGGTCACCTCGCGGTTACCGGAACGAACCACAACCCGCTCCCCCGCAAGCGCCGCCGCACCGTAGATCCGGGCGATGAAACGTCCCTCGTCCTCGACCACCTCGGCGCGCGCCTGCACCGGATCGCCCGCCTCCTGCGCCAGACGGAATGCGTAGGCCGCCGTCCGGTCCGCTGCCCCGAGCCGAGAAGGATGCAGCCCGATGGTCCGCCACTCCTCCCGATCCGGCCCCTCCGCGTCGTTGATGTAGAATTGCAGGGCAAAACCGCCGCCCTCGCGGGGTTCAATGCGTGGAAGATTCTCCCATGGAAGCAAGATAAACGCCGTGTACCCGGACGCAGTCTTCCGGGTCCGAACGTGCACCGAGAGATTTTCCCCCGCAGTCTCGCCATCCCGAACGAAAATTCTGGAACGCGGCTCCCCGATCTCCGAATCGAATCCGGGGGACACCATCAGCACCGTCCGGTGGCTCGAACCGACCGCATCGGAGAAGTAGACCTCTATGCTGTCCGCCTGCCAGGCGAGATCCATGTCGGGTTGCTCGTAATGGATCCGATTGCGCACCCGAAGCCCCAGGAGGAGTCCCGCTTCATTCCACGCGAGGCGTCCCTCCGCCCCGAAGATCTCGGGATCCGCAACGCTGTGCTCCGGGTCGGTAAGGTAGCTAAGCGGGAGACCATCGTCCCACCACGCCTCCAACGGCGCGTCCGCCGCCAGGTCGGATACATGCGGAACATCATACGGCACCGGATCGGGCGCTTCGTGCTCCACGACCGGTAGCCGGATTCCCTCGGACAGCCATTGGACCGTCATCGTGCTCGTGGGATCGCTCTGCCACGTGAGCAAAAGTCTGTCCGCGTTAAACTGTGCCGCGGCCCACCCCGCTCCCAGGGCCCAGGCAATCAATACAATACCGGTAAGCTGTCCGGTCTTCCATGCTTTCATAAGACAATCACAATAACCGCCTCCCGCGCAACCGCAAGCCCAGGATACTCCCGACGCGTTCAGCCCCCGCGAACCACACGGCAACATCGGAAAGTGGCGGGATGGACGGGACTCGAACCCGCGACCTCCGGCGTGACAGGCCGGCGTTCTAACCAACTGAACTACCACCCCATTCCGAGAAAGAAGATGCATACCGTAGATCGCACCCCGCGGCTGTCAAGCGTCCAATCCGCACTCTTCCGGAAATTTTCTTCTACAAGCGGCTTGAAACACGTAGACTGCAACAGCCGCGAAGCCGCCCTGTAACTCGCTCGCGCTTGCACGAAAAATACCCGTTGCGGGTGGTGGGTCGTCCGACCGTCCTCCGTCCTCCGCTGAGCGAAGCGAAGTCCCGGTGAGCGAAGCGAATCGGGATCCGACCGTCTTCCTCCGCTGAGCGAAGCGAAGTCCCGCTGAGCGAAGCGAATCGGGATCCGACCGTCCGACTGTCTGACCCTCCAAGCGGTCGGTACGCATGCAACCCTGGAGGGACAGCGTCCTCGCCTGTCCGTTTTGCAATCGGGTGTACAACCTCCGGATCCTTACAGGTCAGGACGGCGTCTGACCCTCCAGAGGTAGAGGTGG